>JAILLO010000082.1 GCA_024693105.1 Clostridia bacterium
CAAAAGCCGATGAAACAACCTGTACATTTGAGTTATATGAAACTCCGATAGATGCATCCGTATCCAGGCCGCTTCCAATGGTTATCCCGCCTGTAGCAGAGCTATTACTAAAGAAATAAAGATTGGATGATTCAGTGCCGGCAGTATTAGTATTGCCTGTTATTTGCATATTTCCGTTAAGAGCTACGGTTTTCCCCGGGAATTCACAAATGCCGCCGCCACCAGAAGATGCTTTATTGCCCGTAATGGTAACATCGGTCATGGTGAGGTTCTTGGTGCAAAAAACACCGCCGCCAAGAAAGGTTGAGTCGTTGCCTGTAATGGTAACATTGGTCATGGTGAGGTTCCCGGTGCATAAAACACCGCCGCCACCGTTATTGCCGCCCGTTCCTTTTGAATGATTGCCTGAAATTGTTGCGTTTTGAATATTCACGTCGCCTTGGGTGAATATTCCTCCTCCGCCAGATTCTGCAGTGTTTTCAGATATAGTTCCACCGCTAATTGTAAGGGTCTGAGCAAAGATACCGCCACCATTATTAGCATAATTATGTTTAACCAAAGAATTGCCGGAAATATTAACTGCACTTTGTCCAGCGTTAGCGCGTATACCGCCATTACCATTTCCTATAATATTACCGCCGTCCATATTTAATTGCCCAAAAACACCGTATCCATTTATTAGCTCAACGCCGTTACCATTACACCCGAAAATGGTGCCGCCATGCATATTAAAGTTTCCATGGGCTACTACACCGCCACCATTGCTATTGGTGATATAGCCCCCGGTGAAGGAATATTCGCCGTCATCTGCAATAACCCCGCGGTGTAAGTCAGAATCAATGTTATAGCGACGTTCTGTTGTATTATTGCAATCATACAAATCCAATGTGCCATAGCGTTCTACACTAATCGCTCCCGTAATCACATGATCGTTTAGGCACAGGTTGATTGCGGCGCCGCTAGGCACAGTCCATGTGCCGCTGAATGTCACGTCCTGGGTCAGATAATAATCTCCCGCCTCCGTAGGCAAAGAATTACCATTCGTCCACTCTGTGTAACTTTCATATCCGGTAGGAGCATCCGCGTACACCGGCGTTCCCACAAGAGGTACCATAGTCAGTACCATGACCAACGTTAAAAGCCAGCCGGCGAATTGTTTTGATAGTTTTCTCATTCAAATACCTCCATATATTAAGATTTTAAAGGATATTATTTATATAAAAAAACGTGCTAATGCAGGCAGGGTTTACCCCGCGCGCATAGCACGTATTCTAGCTTTAAAAACATCAAAAGCAGGCGGACAAAAGTTGTCGCCGTCTGCCTGATAAAACATTTCACTGCTTCCCTGATAAATGAATAGCCTGCCCGCAATCATTTCTTTCCTCCCAAATTATAAACCCGCATACAATCACTTTTGGTGAATATTTCATCCCTAAATTCACACTGTGCTTAGAATTGTTCTGATTATAGCACACGCGTGCCTACTAAAAAATGCCATTTGGAAGATTTAAACAAAACTTTAAAAAAGAAAATACGGAAGGCCCGAATGTTTACTGCACGATCTCGTACATTGTGACAGCATCCTCTTTTTTGCAGGATTCGCTCAACTTCAGAACTCTTGCCGTTATGGCACTGTTTCCGAAGGTTATATGAATAACATCACCGACTTTGACCTCCGTTCCGGGTTTTGCAATTTTGTCGTTAATCGTAATTCGTTCCTGCTCGCAGGCTTCCTTTGCAACTGTTCTTCTCTTTATCAGTCTTGAGTTTTTCAAAAATTTATCTATTCTCATGCAATATGCCTCTCTTTATATCCGGCCCGTGTTTTTTCGGTCTGCAATTTGCCGATTCGTGATTTGCCGGTTTGAAGATTCTCAAATATGTAAAATAAAAAGGGCAACCCGAAAGTCACCCTTGATATCAATAATCAAATTAACTATTTGTTGATAGCGTCCTTCAGAGCTTTTCCTGCCTTGAATACAGGAGCCTTTGAAGCAGCGATTTCGATAACTTCTTCAGGCTTTCTAGGGTTTCTGCCCTGTCTTGCTTTTCTTTCTCTTGTTTCGAAAGTACCAAATCCGATCAACTGAACCTTGTCTCCAGCAACAAGAGCTCCCTCAACACTTGCAACAAATGCGTTAACTGCAAGTTCTGCATCTTTCTTTGTAAATCCTGTTTTCTCTGCAACTGCAGCAATCAATTCAGCCTTATTCATGAAATAATTCCTCCTTAAAAATAAAAAAATTGATTTTTCAAGAGCTTCAGAAACTTCCGGCATCATTTGTTTAAGTGCTTTGCCTCGTCCCAAAGTTCATCCATCTCGTCCAGAGTCATATCCTCCAGCCTTCTGCCCTTTGCAGCGGCCGATTCTTCAATATAACCGAACCTGCGAACAAATTTTGCCGACGTTGACTCCAGAGCCCTTTCCGGATCGATGTCCAGAAATCTGGCAACATTCACGATGGAAAACAACAAATCACCCAATTCGTCAGAAATGCGCTCTTTGCTTTCCTTCTCATAAGCTTCAAGAAGTTCTTCTGTCTCCTCTTTAATTTTGCGGAAAGCCGGAACCACATCATCCCAATCGAACCCGACTTCGGCGGCCCTTGCCTGGATTTTGTAGCTCCTTAACAATGCCGGTAAAGCTCTGGGCACTTCCTCAAGTCTGCTCCTGTGCGAACCGTTTCCCCGCTCTTTTCTTTTCACATTTTCCCATTTTTCAAGGGCTTTGTCAACACTTTTAACTGTTTCTTTCAAAAAAATATGGGGATGACGGCGTATCATTTTATCGCATTCATCATTAATAACGTCTTTTAGCACAAAATGGCCTTTTTCGGCGGCCAGAGAAGAATGAAAAACTACCTGCAAAAGGACATCTCCCAGTTCTTCGCGCAAATTCGGAATATCCGCATTGTCAATAGCCTCTGCAGCCTCATATGCTTCCTCCAAAAGACAGCCTCTCAGGCTTTCATGCGTCTGAACACGGTCCCACGGGCATTCCTTTCTGAGAATCGTTATTATATCCATCAGTCTGCGAATCGCAGCTTCTTCCGTATCTCCGGCATCCGTAAACCTGAGGTATTCCTCTGCAATATTAATATTAGCGTCTGACATATCCGATTCATTTCCTTTCTTTGCGGCGAAAAAGCCGGATTTTCGCTGTTGTTTTAAGTGCCTGCAAAGCAGATTAAAAAAGCTGTTCCGGCAAAGCAAAATATGATTTCTAATTTCGTGCGAACTTCCTTATAATCTTCACAAGCTTTGTTCCCTTTGGCATTTGTGCAAGTTCATCAAGCGTAACCGATTTTGTTATAAACAGCATAAATGCATATACAACTACCGCAACACATATTGCAAGAAGCGTGGAAACCGCATTGCCCAGGAATAACGCTGCCAGCCTGTACGCCCCGTAGGTGGCTCCGGCCATGACAACTGCCGACAACGCAGGTCTCAGATATGTGAGACCGAGGTCGAATTTTGCGCCTGTATATTTTGTAACCGCCATCGTATTCAGTGTTGCGGCAACCATATAAGCCACCACTGTTC
Source organism: Clostridia bacterium (assembly GCA_024693105.1). Classification (GTDB taxonomy): domain Bacteria; phylum Bacillota; class Clostridia; order Peptostreptococcales; family Anaerovoracaceae; genus JAILLO01. The sequence goes on from JAILLO010000082.1 coordinate 3,547, forward strand.
CTGCTGCTGCGCCTTTGACATTGATTGAATAAACACCTGTGAGCGTATATGTAATAACGATTTTAAACAACGCTCCTATGGCAAGATTTCTGACCGGAATCAGCTGCTTGCCCACACCCTGCAAAACGCCCGTAAGTGTCTGGACCGTTGAAAGAAAAATAACGCCAAACGCCATTACAAAGAGACACGGTGCCGCACTTTGAGCACTGTCCGGCTGAAGAGGATAAAGAAGCTTCATTATAGGAAGCGAAAGCGTCATAAGACCCAACGCACACGGAAGTCCCACAATAATCGAGGTACGAAGTCCGAGTTTTACATTTTGATGAAGGAACTCCGTGTCCTTTTGTTTGAAGGCTGCCGCAACTGCAGGCACAAGGCTCATTGCAACCGCCTGAGTCAAAACCTGCGGGAAATTTATAAGCGGTCCTGCCATACCGGTAAGCTGACCGTAAAGGCCGTTTGCCGCTTCATAAGTGTAACCGACTGCCTGAAGCCTTCTCATTACTATCGCAACATCGATAAAATTCATAATAGGCATAATTGCCGCTCCGATGGTAATCGGAACCGCAATAAGCGCGATCTTTGCAAGAATCCTGCGTCCGCTTTCTTCTTCATGGTTCTTTGTTCTTTCAATATCCGACCTGAAGGAATTTTTGCGAAGAAAATAAATCCCGGCCACAGTCACAAGCCCCGCAACAGAGCCTGCCGTTGCACCGAATGACGCGCCTGCCGCAGCATACGCCCTCCCGTAATCCAAAAGGAAATATGCAAGGGCAAGGCCTGTGCCTACCCTGAACAGCTGCTCACTCACCTGCGAAACTGCCGTAGGCTTCATATTCTGCATCCCCTGGAAATATCCCCGGTATGCTGCCATTATAGGTACAAAAAACAGCGCCGGCGCAATTGCCTTCATCGCATACTGCGCGTTTAATCTGTTAAGAGATTCGCCCGAAACTACATCACTTGATTTTGTCGCAATCGAAACAAGTCCTTCCGCTCCGAAGAAACAAATCGAAGCCGATACAATTCCTATGCAGAACATCAGGAAAAACGAAACGCGGAAAACCTTGTTCGCACCATAATAGTTGTCTACAGCAACACGTTCCGAAACCATTCTCGATATCGCGATCGGAATGCCTGCAGTTGCAAGTGTCAGAAACAGTACATAAATAGGATATGCCGTCTGATAATATCCCATGCCTTCGTCACCGATCATATTTGCAAGCGGTATTCTGAAGCACGCCCCGAGAAGCTTTATGATAATTCCCGCAACGCCGAGTATTACGGCTCCCTGCATAAAAGTCTTTTTTGCCATTTCTTTTGTGTCGGAAAAATCAGTGATGCCTCCGTTACGAAAGCATCACATGTATTTGTTTTCGGTTTTAAATATTTCAGGCCGCTTCAGGCGTCAGTTTTTAAACGCACATGCCGCCTCGCCGCCTTACCGCCGTTTCCGACTATCCTTTCCGTAAAAAATAATTCACATGCTCAAATGAAGGCTACAGCTGACTAAGGATTTTTGCCGTTTCCCTTTCAGCTTCAAATACAGCCTTTTCAAGATCTATGGTTTTGAATTCTCCGTTCTGATAAAGAACTTTTCCGTCTGACATCGTAAGTACAACATCGCTTCCCGATGCCGAATAAACCAGATTGTATGTGAGGTCATGCACAGGATGCATATGCGGCTGATTGAGGTCGATAACAATCAGGTCTGCCCTGTTGCCTTTTTTCAGGCTGCCGCAGTCATCTCTTCTTTGTGCTTTTGCTCCCGCAGCCGTTGCCGCAAAGATGGCCTCTTTCGTTGTAATTGCCGTAGGATCTCCGTAGCGTTCCTTCGATGCAATTGCAAACACTTTCATTTCTTCTATGAAATTCAGGCTGTTATTGCTTGAAGGACCGTCCGTGCCGATTCCGACATTTATGCCTCTTCTCAGAAGTTCCGGAACATTGCAGACACCGCTTGCGAGTTTAAGATTGCTTATAGGATTCGAGGCAACCGTAACATTTTTTTCTTTGAGGATGTCAAAATCCTCGCCCTCAAGCCATACGCAGTGAGCGGCAATTGAAGGCGTGTCGAAAAGTCCCGTTGAATTGAGGAACTGCACCGGCGTCATTCCGCCGTGACGCGCTTTGCATTCTTCATGCTCCTTCTTTGTTTCGGATACATGAACATGCACGCTTGTGCCGACTTCCTTTGCATATTCCGCAATGCCTCTTGCGGTCTGCTCATCATTTGTATATTCGGCATGAAGTGAGACATCAACCTTGATCCTGCCACCGGCGCTGCCGTCATGCGTCTCAAAGAGCTGCTTCATCTCTTTTGCAGCGGTCATATCCCAAAACGGTGTACCGGAGAAATTTGTTATTCCGCGTGCGATATTGTCTTTTGCGCCGGACTCGTCAATGGCTCTTGCCATATCATCGCAGAAATAGTACATGTCGGAAGTCGAAACAATTCCAAAACGTATCGATTCTGCCATTGCAAGCAGCGTACCCCAGTAAACTGCGGAAGGTGTAAGCTTGTCTTCAAACGGAAAGACTTTCTTTGTAAGCCAGTCCTGAAGCGCAAGGCCTTCTCCGTATCCCCTGAGCAGCGTCATTGGGGAATGTGCGTGAATATTGTAGAAGCCGCTCATCAGAAGCTTTCCTTTTCCGTCGTAGGTTTCACCGAAATTGCCGTCTTGTGCCTTTGGTTCTTCTGATGAAATATATGTAATCTTTTCGCCGGTTGTTCCCACGTACATATTTTTCTTTACATCAAGATTCTCATCCAGAATAGTAATGTTTTTGAATAACACTTTGTACCTCCGTTCCCTCCGGCAGTGCACAAACAGCCTCTGCCTTTCATAAATCAATTCAATACCCGGATTATTATTATATCATGTCTCCTGCCAAAAGCTCAAGCACTTCAACAGTTTCAGTGAGTTTGTCCTTCGTTTTCGGCAAAATCTGAAGGTATGATTTTTTGCCGCTGTGATAAAGCGCTTTCATCCCGTAGTTCTGAATAACTCTTGCAAGCGACTCGGCCTTGAGAGGATTGTCCGGAGCAAATTCAAACATGACTTTGTTTGCGGCTTCATAAATCCTTGTAATACAGTTCTTTCCCGCAAGCGCCCTTATCCTGGATACCTTGAGCAGGTTCATTGTTTCGACAGGTATTTCGCCGAATCTGTCAATCAGTTCGTCCACCGCTTCTTCCTCGTCGCCTGAATTTCTGATGGCCGCTATCTTCTTGTACATCTGAAGCTTAAGAGCCTCATCGCTTATATATCTGTCCGGAATATATGCCGTCACGCCGATTTCGATAAGCGCTTCCTCACTGTCGGGATTTACGATTTCGCCCTTCAGTGCTCTGACTGCGTCGTCGACGAGCTTACAGTAAAGCTCATATCCGATGTTCATCATATGACCGCTCTGCGCCGTGCCGAGAAGATTTCCCGCGCCCCTGATTTCAAGGTCTTTCATCGCAACCCTGAAGCCTGCGCCAAACTCGGTGAACTCCCTTATTGCCCTGAGACGCTTTTCCGCAACCTCGGAAAGGATTTTGTCTTTCCTGTACATCAGATAAGTATATGCGATTTTATTTGAACGGCCGACTCTGCCTCTGAGCTGATAAAGCTGCGACAGGCCGTAGCAGTCGGCATCAAGCACAATCATTGTATTCGCCGAAGGAATATCAAGACCTGACTCTACTATCGTAGTTGCAACAAGAACGTTTGTCTCACCGTTAATAAAGCTGAGCATAACATTTTCAAGGCTGTGCTCATCCATCTGTCCGTGGCCGACTGCCACATTTGCCTCCGGAACAAGCTCCTCGATTTTTTCCGCAACCTGACGAATGCCTTTCACCCTGTTGTATACGATAAAGGCCTGCCCGCCTCTTGCAAGCTCACGCTCCAGGGCCTCCTTGATCAGTTCGTCATCCTGCTCAAGCACGTAAGTCTGAACGGGATATCTTTCAAGCGGAGGCTCTTCAATCAGGCTCATATCACGAATTCCCACCATTGACATATGCAGTGTCCTTGGAATAGGTGTCGCCGAAAGAGTCAGTACATCCACGTTCTTTCTCATTTGTTTTATTGCTTCTTTGTGCTTTACGCCAAAGCGCTGCTCCTCGTCGATTACAAGAAGTCCAAGGTCTTTGAATTTCACGTCTTCGGAAAGAAGTCTGTGCGTGCCTATTACAAGGTCTATCTGACCTTTTTTCAGCTTTTCCACAATGACTTCCTGCTGCTTTGCGCTTCTGAATCTTGAAAGCACCTCAACTCTGAACGGAAATTTCTCAAACCTTTCTTTCAGAGTATAATAATGCTGGTTTGCAAGAATTGTTGTCGGCACCAGAACTGCCGCCTGTTTCCCGTCCGCAACGCATTTAAACATTGCCCGCGCAGCAACTTCTGTTTTGCCGAAGCCCACATCTCCGCAAAGGAGTCTGTCCATGGCAACCGGTTTTTCCATGTCCTTTTTAATCTCGCTGATGCTTCTGAGCTGATCGTCGGTCTCGGCATACGGGAAGGTGTCCTCAAATTCTCTCTGCCATTCACCGTCAGGTTCAAATGCATACCCCGGAGTCATCTGCCTTGCTGCTGTAAGTTCAATAAGATCCTGCGCCATCTCGGCTATTGCAGCCTTCGCCTTTGACTTTGTTTTTTTCCATTCTCCGCCGGAAAGCCTGTTGATTTTCGGCACCACCCCATCGGCGCCGACATATTTCTGTATGATGTCCATCTGTTCAACCGGAACATAAAGGACATCCTCTCCGGCATATTTAAGCTTCAGGTAATCTCTTTTCACTCCCTGAACGGTGAGCTGTTCGATTCCCTGGAATTTCGCTATTCCATGATTTTCATGTACAACATAATCGCCTTTGCGCATATCCGCAAAGCTCGAAATTGCCTGTCCGGCACTCTTTTTTCTCCGTTTGCCGCTTCTGCGCCGATTTCTGAAAATATCACCGTCCCAGATATAGCATACCTTTTCCTCCGGAAATTCCATCCCCTGAGTCAGCTCGCCGATTTTGAAAAAGATTTTTCCGCTTATCTGCGAATGTTCAAGAAATTCCCTGAGGTTTCCGATTCGCTCACTGCTTGCGCAGACAATTGTAATTGTATAATTCTGCCTGACATAGTTTTTCAGTTCCTGCCTGAAAAGCTCCATATTGCCGTTAAATACAATTCCCTGTCTGGATATTACAGAACGGAGCTCCGAAAAAGTTTCAACGCCCTTGACCTTTTTCTGAAAAGGCGTAAAGATATATACCTTCCTGCCTTGCGCCTCTCTTCCGTCATAAAGCCCCGAAAATTCCTCAAAGCCCGCATAATTTTCAAAGTCCCGCGGAATTACAAAGCCACGCTGCACCTGCAGGTCAAAATCTTCTGTAAGCTCGCGGCTTCTGACTTCAAGCGCCTCACAAACCCTGTCCGGGTCGTCGACCATAATCTGCCCGTTTCGCATGTAATCCCAGATAAATTCGGTTTTTTCATAAAAGTAATGAAGATAATTCTCAAAAAGCGGCAGGTTTGTCTCGTTTTCGGCAAATTCAACAAGCCGGTCGCGCCTTTGCGTGAGCGTTTGTATCTGCTTTGCCAGTTTTTCTGTTTCCTCATCGTCTGTTTCAGAGCGGTTATCTGATTCCTCTGCGGCTTTTTTAAGGCGGCTTCTGAGCCTTCTTTCAAGTTTCAGGATCTGCGCACCGTATTCCTTTTCAATTTTTTCCGCCGCAGCTTCAAACATTTCCTTTTCACGCACAAGCTGCACGCACGGATAAATCCTTACCGATCGCAGATTTTCTATTGAGCGCTGTGATTCCGGATTGAATATTCTTACGGAATCAATTTCCGTATCAAAAAGTTCTATTCTGTACGGATACTCAGCATCAGGTGTAAAAACATCAATAATACCTCCGCGAACACTGAACTGTCCCGGTCCGTCTATCATCGCCTGACGCTCATACCCCATTCTGGAGAGCCTGTTTTTTATGTCGCCGGGATCCACCTCGTCACCGGTCGCAAAAAAAATTGCATTTTCGTCAAAAATCCTGCCGGGGGCAAGTCTTTTTACCGCAGACTCAGCCGGTGCTATAACAATGCAGTCTTCTCCGCTTCTGAGTGCCTTAAGGACTTTCATCCTCTGCAGTACGCTGTCATGATTCTTTGCCTCATAACGTATCAGTGTCTCGGACTCTGAAGGCAGGATATATATGTTTTTTTCCACAAAAAAAGACAAGTCCAAAGCCAGTCTTTTCGCTCGGATTTCCGAGGAAACAACAATAAGGCTTTGACCCTCTCCTTTTGCATCAATATTTGCCGCCACCGGCGCTACTCTGCTTTCGGAAATGCCCGAAATTCCTACAACTCCCTTAGGCATTTTTCTCCTCTCAAATGCGTTTTTTCCTTAAATCTGTTCAGATTCTTTTTTGCTTTCGCCTGCGTCTTTTTCAATTACCGGCGCTTCGTTTCCGTCTTCTGCAGCTGTCGTACTTTCAACTGCTTCTTTTGATATTTCATTGCTTTCGCGTGTTTCTTTTTTCTCTTTTTTGTTTGGCCTTATATTGTATTCATTCATGGCCTTTTCGACGCCTTTTTCAACTATGCATGCCGCTGCCGCAGCTGCACGTGTACAGGCATCCTCAAGAAGAGGGACTTCAGCTTTTGTAAAGCCTCCTATAACAAAATCCACAAGGTCGCCTTTTCTCTCCTGTCCGATTCCTATACGTATCCTCGGAAAGTTATCATCCTGAAGATCGTAAATAACAGAACGCATGCCGTTATGTGTACCTGCACTTCCTTTTTTTCTCACACGAATAGACCCCAGAGGAGTATCCAAATCATCATATATCACGATGAGATTTTCGATGTCTTCCTTATAGAAATTTATCACTTCCCTCACCGAGTTTCCGGAAAGATTCATGTAAGTCTGGGGTTTAACAAGAAGGACCTTGTGGCCGGAGATGAAACCTTCTCCGACCAGGGCCTTGAATTTAATTTTGTTGACTTTTATGTCAAATTTTTCGGCAAGAAGATCCAGGGTAATAAAGCCCATATTGTGTCTGGTATTTTCATATTTTTTCCCCGGATTTCCAAGCCCGACTATAATATACATCCGATAATTCTCTTTTCACGCAATATTAATCAAACAGCTTGCTGACGGATTCATTACTGTGAATTCTCGTCATCGCTTCAGCAAACAGAGGTGCCACGGAAAGCATGGTCATCTTTGCTATTTTCTTTTCTTCCGGAACAGGAATAGTGTTAAGAAGAATCAGTTCGCTTATAGCGGAATTTTCAATTCTTTCAATTGCAGGACCGGAAAGTACGGCGTGTGTCGCTGCCGCAAAAACATCCTTTGCGCCAAGGTTCTTGAGTGCATTTGCCGCATTTGTAATAGTTCCTGCCGTATCTATCATGTCATCGACAAGAATGCAGTTCTTGCCTTCGATATTTCCGATGATGTTCATAATTTCGCTCTTGTTAGGTTCAGGTCTTCTCTTGTCAACAATTGCAATCGGGCAGTTGAGATACTGTGCAACGTTTCTTGCCCTTGTAACGCTTCCGTGATCCGGTGAAACAACAACAATATCATCAAGCTTCTTTTCAAGAAAATGTTTTACGATAACAGGCATTCCCAGAAGATGGTCTACCGGAATATCAAAATATCCCTGAATCTGCGCTGCGTGAAGGTCCATTGTAACTACCCTGTCTGCGCCTGCGGCAACAATCAGATCCGCAACAAGCTTCGATGTGATAGGATCTCTTGCCTTTGCTTTTCTGTCCTGCCTTGCATATCCGTAGTACGGAATTACCGCATTGATACGGCCGGCAGAAGCTCGCTTCATTGCATCAATCATTATAAGCAGTTCCATAAGATTGTTGTTCACCGAATTGCAGGTAGACTGAATAATGTAGCAGTCAACTCCTCTTACCGTCTCTGCAAGATTTACCGAAATTTCACCGTCGCTAAAGGTTGCTACCGTTGCTTTTCCGAGAGGCTTGCCCATTATCGAAGCAATTTCCTCCGCCAGCGCACGGTTTGAGTTTCCTGCAAATACCTTGTAATCCGCGAAAATACTGTTTTTCATCTGTCAAACTCCTTTTTTTAATAATCGTGGAAAAATTAATTCACTATATGATATCATGCGATATTTTTATCTTGATTTAATCAGGCCGCGTCTTGCCACCCAGCCTTCAATAACTCTTGCTTTTGCTCTTGCAACACAAAGCGATCCCTTCGGAACAGTTGTCGTAACTGTGCTTCCTGCTGCGATATATGAGCCTTCTTCAACAGTTACAGGTGAAACGAGGTTTGTATTGCATCCTACAAATGCACCGTCTCCGACAGTTGTACGATACTTGTGTGAACCGTCGTAATTAACAAATACAACGCCGCATCCAAGGTTAACTTCGCTTCCGACATCCGCATCTCCGATATATGTAAGATGTGAAGCCTTTGAACCGTTGCCGAATGAAGAATTCTTAATTTCGACGAAATCTCCGATCTTGCAGTGGTCGCCCACCTTGCTGTTCGGTCTCATATATGCAAACGGTCCCACCTTTGTTTCGCAGCCGACGCTGCTCTCAAGGATAACCGAGCTTTGAACCTCCGTGCCGTCGCCGATAACAGAATCCTTAATCCTTGTGTTCTGTGTAATAGTAACGTTTTTGCCGATTTTTGTGTTGCCTTCAAGAGTTACGCAAGGTCCGATTTTTGTTCCTTCGCCAATCTCAACACTTTCATCTATATATGCGCTGCGAAGGTCGGTAAAAATAACGCCCTTCTGCATATGTGCGATGTTTATTTCCATTCTTTTCTTTTCAATCTGTTCATATTCTTCAAAAGTCATTTTTTCTTCCTTTCCTTAATCATAACATCAATAACCTGCATCAAACCGCATCCGTCGAAATCCGGCCGTCCGCCTCCGTCACTTTCTGTTTCCTGCGTCAAACTCCAGAATCATTTCACCGATTCTGTTGATGTCGCCGGCTCCCATAGTCAAAACAATGTCTCCGGGCTTGGCTTTTTCATGCACGAATCTTGCGATTTCCTCAAAAGACTCAAAATAATAAGCTTCTTTTTCGGGATGGTTCTTTTTGATTTCGTCTATAAGAGACTTTGAACTTATCTTGTAAATGTTCTTTTCTCTTGCAGCATAAATCTCTGCCATGACAACAACATCGGCAGCATCAAAGGCCTCCGAAAATTCATTGAACAATGCCAGAGTTCTTGTGTATGTGTGCGGCTGGAAAAGACACCACAGTTTTTCGTGCGGAACGTTTGCAGCTGCTGCAAGGGTCGCCTTTATCTCAGTCGGATGATGTGCGTAATCGTCTATTATTTTGATTCCGCTTCCTGTTGTGCCGACAAAATCAAAACGTCTTTGTGTTCCCTTGTAGCCTTCAAGCGTCTTCCTGATGTCCTCAGTATCGATACCGAGCTCACGAGTGCACGCAAAAGCGGCAAGCGCATTAAGAATATTGTGCTCGCCCGGAATGCCAAGCTGAATTCGGCATAATTTCTCCGTTTTGTGATAAACGTCAAATCCCGGCATACCGCTGCTGTTGAAGACAATGTCTCCCGCGTGGTAAGTACAACCGTCGCTCAGGCCGAAAGTAATAACGTTCTTTCTGCTTTTGATAACGCTTTTCACAAACGGATTGGCGTCATAAGCAATAATGCATCCGCCATCGGGAACAAGTCCCGCAAATTTGTTAAAAGAGCTTACGATATGTTCGATATCCTTGAAATAATCAAGATGATCCGAATCAATATTCAAAATGATTTCTATCCGCGGGCGAAGCTGCAGAAAGCTGTCTCTGTATTCGCAGGCCTCCGTAACAAAATACTCGCTGTCGCCGACGCTTACATTGCCCCCGATTTCCGGAAGATTTCCTCCTACAAGAATGGTAGGGCTGCAGTCTGCATGACGCAGTATCAGCGAAATCATTGAAGTTGTCGTCGTTTTTCCGTGTGTTCCGGAAATTGCGATGCTCTTTTCGTGCTCCTGCATGAGAAGACCGAGAATCTGCGCCCTTGAGGCGGTAGGAATCCCGAGTTCATGCGCTCTGACGATTTCAGGATTGTCCGGAGCGATGGCTGCGGAATAAACAACCAGGTCTGCTCCTTCCACATTTTTTGCTCTGTGCCCGAGATAAATGTAGGCACCGCTCTTCATAAGTTTGTCAGTCATGTAGCTTTCTTTCATATCCGAGCCGGTGACTGTTTTTCCGCGTTGCAGAAGAATCTCGGCGATAGCCGAAAGGCCGATGCCGCCTATCCCTATGCAATGGATATGTTCAAGTTCCGAAAGATTAATCAACTTCGTTTCCTCCATCTTTAGTCATACGAACACATTATATCACAAAATAGAATTCATAAATCAAAAAAATTGTGATTTATACAAGCTTTCAAAAAGTATTTTTCCCCCCCTTTAAAAAGTGTCCGGGCGCTATTGACCTTTTGTCAAAAAACGAATATTATATATTGGATAGTAAATATTGTTCGTGTTTTGGGAAGGATTGAAACTAATGAAAAGAATACACAGAGTAAGTGCAATTATCAAAATATTGTCTGATTCACCAAACAAGGTTTTTTCGCTCAAGCAGTTCTGTGAATCGTTCGATGCCGCAAAATCAAGCATAAGCGAAGATCTCCAGGCCGCAAAGGAAGTCCTTGAGCAGCTTAAGCTCGGAATCATAGAAACTATGCCCGGTGCTGCAGGTGGCGTGAAATTCATTCCTTATATATCGGACGAAGCGATACGCGAACTTCAGTCCGAGCTCTGCGAACGTCTTTCCGACAGCAGCCGTATACTCGGCGGCGGCTTTCTTTATACATCAGACCTTATGTTCGACTCTGCCCTTGTGAAAAGAGTTGCAACCGTATTTGCGAGAAAATTTCAAAACTGCGGTGCGGACTATGTTACCACCATTGAGACAAAAGGAATTCCGGTTGCCTCGATGACAGCCTACATGCTGAATCTGCCGCTTGTTGTCATCAGGCGCGAAACAAAGGTCAGCGAAGGTTCCACCGTCAGCATAAATTACTTTTCCGGTTCGTATGACAGAGTTCAGAAGATGTCAATCGCCAAAAGGGCCGTTACGCCAAAGTCAAAGGCAATTATCATTGACGACTTCATGAGAGCCGGAGGCAGTCTCAAGGGAATATCCGAAATTCTTTCGGAATTTGAAATAGAAGTTGTCGGTACAGGCGTTGTTATAGCTGCTGTTGAGCCTGAAATAAAGAAACTCGAAAGCTACTGTCCGCTGCTTTATCTGGGCAAAGTCAACGAAACCGAAAAGACCATAAATGTATTTGCAAACGAGTCAATATTCTGATGCCACAAACTGCCGGTGCTTCTGCCTTCCGGCAGTTTTTAACGTCTGCCGTGCATTGTCTTCAAAATAGTCAGATTTTTTTAAAAAAAGACTTGTTAAAAAATTCTGTATCTTGTATAATAATGTCAAATGTGCTTGATTTAGCAAACATGCATACGCAGTACAGCGCGAAAGGGTGGTGTCACAAATTATGAACATAACTGATGTTAGAGTTAGAAAAGTTAACGACGAAGGAAAGATGAAAGCAGTAGTATCCATTACTTTCGATGACGAATTCGTAGTACACGATATCAAAATCATCGAAGGACAGAACGGGCTGTTTATTGCTATGCCTAGCAGAAAGATGGGCGAAGGCGATTTCAGGGATATCGCACATCCGCTTGTTTCCGAAACAAGAAACAAGATCAAGGAAGCTATCTTCAAGGAATACGAAAAAGCGCTTGAGGAAAAGGACTCCAAGGAAGCTTAGTTCGCATACGGCTTTTATTTCATTCAACATATGTTAACACTTTATGATTTTGATTACGTTGTGAGCAAGATCATGTTTGAAATCCTTTTGGCGCCGGTTTTACCGGCGTCTTTTTTTGCGTGCATTTTCGGGCAGCGGTCCGATACCGCAAAAGGACGGGTTCGCGGATTTGTCCGCATACAAAAACGGGACTTCGCAGGCGCATGCCTTCGAAGTCCCGCTCATGCGGAAGATTAAACTCTTTCTACCGCAATTCCGCTCTTATGACCGTTTAAATCAAATGTATCAAGTCCGCTCTTCTTTGCGATTTCCACCGCAAGAGTTTCCTTCATAATATATTCTTTGTACTTTTCAACCGCTGCCATTACCTCTTCGTCAGTATCAACAAAGATTTTGATATTGTCCATCATTTCAAAATCATGCTGCTTTCTGAGCTGCTGAACCTTTGAAACAAGTTCTCTTGCAAGGCCTTCCTGTACAAGCTCTTCGGTAACCGCAGTATCAAGGATAGTGAAGATGTTGTTTTCCATTGCAACCGCAAAGCCTTCCTTTGCGTCGATTCTTACATCTACAAATTCCTTTGTAATATCAAAGGTTTCACCGTCAACATCAAGCTTGACTGATTCGTTCTTCTCGAGTTCTGCGGCAAACTCTGCAGGATTCTGCTTTGCAAGGGCTCCCGCAAAGCTCTTGATCTTCTTTCCGAGAACAGGGCCTGCAGTTCTGAAGTTCGGCTTGAGGCTGAAATTCATGTATTTGTCGAGGTCTTTTTCAAAAACAACCTTCTTGACGTTGAGTTCTTCCATAATAAGAGGCGTCAGATCGGAGATAAGGCTCTCATACTTTCCGTCCACAAGGATTTCTCCGAGCGGCTGGCGAACCTTGATCTTTTCCTTTTCTCTTGTTCCTCTTCCAAGCGCAACAAGATCACGCACGAGGTCCATTCTTTCTTCTACTGCCTCATCGACAAGCGATTCGTCTGCCTTCGGGAAGTGTGCTACATGAACTGTATCCTCACCTGTCAGGTTTACGTACATTTCGTCTGAAATAAACGGAGCTATAGGCGCAATCAGCTTTGTCACGCCTACAAGCACTTCATATGTAGTCAGATATACGCTCTTCTTGTCGGTGCTCATGCCGTCTGCATAGAATCTGCGGCGTGCACGGCGGATGTACCAGTTTGACAGATCTTCGTTGACAAAATCGGTAATCTTCTTGACTGTTCTCATATGGTCGTAGTGGTCCATTTCGTAAGTTACATCTCTTACGAGTTTGTTGTACTTGCTGATGATCCATCTGTCGAGCTCAGGTCTTTGCGCATACGGAACTTCAAGCTTGTCAGGCTGTACATTGTCCTGATTTGAATAAAGAACAAAGAAGTTGTATACGTTTTTCAGCGTTCCGAAGAACTTGCTTACAACGTCCACAAGTCCGTCCTCGTCAAATTTTGTAGGTGACCATGCAGGCGAAACGGAAAGCAGATACCATCTTGTGGCATCGGCGCCGTACTTGTCAAACAGACCGAACGGATCCACGGTGTTTCCGACGTGCTTACTCATCTTCTTGCCCTCGCGGTCAAGAATGAGGTCATTAACAAGAACATTTTTGTAAGGTGCTTTTCCTGTGATAATTGTGGAAACCGCCATCAGTGAATAGAACCATCCGCGTGTCTGGTCGATACCTTCACAGATAAAATCGGCAGGGAACAGCTCATCAAAACGTTCCTTGTTTTCAAACGGATAATGCCACTGTGCAAACGGCATTGCTCCGGAGTCAAACCAGCAGTCCATAACTTCCGGAATACGCGTCATTGTCTTGCCGCAGTGAGGGCATTTCATATGAACGTCGTCAACATACGGACGATGCAGCTCAATGTTTTCGTCGATGTCCTCTATAGCCTTTTCAACAAGCTCCTTCCTTGAGCCTGCGCATTCAAGATGGCCGCACTCGCAGCGCCAGATAGGAATAGGAGTTCCCCAGTATCTGTTTCTTGAAATAGCCCAATCCTTAACGTCTTCAATCCAGTTTCCGAAACGTTTTTCTCCGACGAAGTCAGGGAACCAGTTAACAGTATTGTTGTTTGCCACAAGCTCGTCTCTGAGCTTTGTCATTTCAATATACCATGACGGCTTTGCATAATATACAAGCGGCGTTCCGCATCTCCAGCAGTGCGGATAGTTGTGGCTGATTTTTTCCTTTGCATAGATCTTGTTTTCCTGTGCAAGCCATTTGATGATTTCAACATCAAGGCCTTCCTCCATTATGAATCTGCCTGCCCAAGGTGTTGCCGTATATTTTCCTTCTTCATCTACAGGATTGCAGTAAACGAGATTGTATTTTCTTCCTGTCTGATAGTCGTCTTCACCGAATGCCGGAGCTGTATGAACGATTCCGGTACCGTCTTCTGTCGAAACGTAATCATTGCATGTAACGATAAAAGCCTTCTGGTCAGGTCTCGGATTTATTTCACAAAACGGCATAAGCTGTTCATATTCCATAAACTCGAGGTCTTTACCCTTCATCTCCTCAACGACTTCGTAATTTCCGGCTCCGAGAACCTTCTCCGCAAGCGCCTTTCCTATGTAGAAATAATTGCCCGCGTCGTCGCCCTCAAGCATTTTTACCTTTACATAATCAAGGTCACCGCCTACAGTCAGAGCAACGTTTGCCGCAAGTGTCCATGCAGTGGTTGTCCATGCGAGGAAATATTCGTTTTCCGTTCCCTTCCTTTTGAACTTGGCTGTAATTGTGATAACCTTTACATCCTTATAGCCTTGCGCAACCTCATGGGATGCAAGCGCAGTTCCGCATCTCGGGCAGTAAGGAACAATTTTGAAGCCCTCATATACAAGGCCTTTTTTGAAAGCTTCATTGATAATCCACCAGCCCGTTTCTATATAATCATTGTTGAGTGTGATATACGGATCGTCCATGTCGCAAAGATAGCCCATGCGGTCGGACATTTCTCTCCACAGTCCTGTATAAGTGAATACCGATTCTTTACACTTTTCGTTGAACTTTTTGATTCCGTATGCTTCTATATCCTGCTTTCCGCTGAAGCCGAGCTGCTTCTCAACTTCGATTTCAACAGGAAGTCCGTGAGTATCCCAGCCGGCCTTTCTTTTAACCTGGAAGCCCTGCATTGTCTTGTATCTGTTGATGGAGTCCTTGAGGGTTCTTGCCATAACATGATGAATTCCCGGACGGCCGTTTGCCGTAGGAGGTCCTTCATAAAATACAAACGAAGGGCAACCTTCTCTTTCCGTAACGCACTTTTGTAAAAGGTCTTCCTCATACCAGTGCTTGACCTGTTCCTTCTGCACTTCTGCAATTGGCTTGTCAGACAAATTTTTAAACATTTTTTCCTCCTCTGTCTTTGCGATATGTATAATTGCCCTGCGGAAAGGACATTTTTTGCAAAATAAAATCCCCAAACCCGCATAAGCAGATTTAGGGACGATTTTCAAAAACCGCGGTACCACCCTAGTTGCAGGCCCGCAGTATAACAGGCCGCCACTCATTTAGTGCTTGGCTCCGGAGCGATATTCACCATCATGTTCACCAACCGCTTCTCAGCTTTTGCGGTCTCTCTGTAAGGTTTTTAGTCTGTGGCTACTGAATCCTTCAACGCCTTTATTAAATTCAAATTTGAACAATATTCTATTCTAATGTGATGACCTTGTCAAGACATTTACGGCTAAATAATTTTTTGTCACTTTCGCATCTGTTTCGGCCTCTCATCCGCCGTTTCAGACCCCCCGGCCGGCTACCGGTAATAAAGTCCGAGACGTTCCTTCACAATTGCCATCAGCTCTTCAAGTCCTCCGACACAGACCCAGTCGTACGAAATATATCTTTTCACCGTAGAATAAATCCATTCTCTGTAATATTGCTCCGCTTCGGCAAAATCGAGACCTTTTTCAATAAGGCGCCTGATATCGGCTTCCGCAAATTCAACTGTAATTGCGCAGCGTTTTCTTTTGGCCGCATCACGGCCATTCGGAAAATCGTATACGGTCACATCAACGTTGTTGAAAAAAGGTTCGTCATTTGCAAGCAGTATTTCTTTCCTGCCGCAGCTGTTGTTTTTCTCCATATAAAACTCCCTGTCGTTAGAAGTCACTGCCCTCTCCCGAGGTCTGCGCCCTTCTATCCTTGAGACGCCTGAAAAGATAACCCGCGGCCGTTATAATCATGCTGATAATTACGCATAAATAAAACGAAAGTCCGCGGCTTACAAGTTCAAGGTTTGCCTCGTGCGAAATAATATCAAGTCCCTCAAGACCGTCTATCAGAAGATAATCGGCAACGCCCATTGCACCCGGAATCGGAATACTGTTTGAGCCTATAAATGTCAGTATCTGAACGCTCCATACGTCAAAAATCCTGCTTACGGTGCCATCAAGCGCGAAATACGAGAATATTACAACAAGGCTCTGCGAAAGTCTCTGACAAAGATTCATCGCAAAGGCCCATGCAAGCATTTTTGACTTCCCCCTCACTATAAGCACGCATTTTTTATACTGGCGCATAACGGCTCTGAGTCTTCTTTTTGTCATCTGCGGATAATGCAGAATATGAAGCTTTCCAAGCGTATCAACAATGAATTCTCCCGCTGCATGTATGATGCGTTCTTTGCGCAGCAACAGTGCGAAAAATGCCGCAAGCCCCACAAGAATTGCAATGCCGACACCGATCAGAACCTGACCGGCAGTACTGAAGGCAAAGATCACGGGGAAATTGAAAAGCAGTACCGCCGCACCGTAAAACAGCAGTGCAAATGTGTACATAATCAGATTCAGAAGAAGTATAACCGTTGTCTGCGCCGCGGGAATTCCGTCCCAGATCATAAAGTACGCGCTTATAAGCTGCCCGCCGGAAGCCGAAGGCGTTATTGCCGAAAAATATATATCCCCGGCAGAATACACCTGGCCTTCGTGATACGTACTGCGCCCCGTTATTCCCTTTATTATGTATGTAAAAGCAAGTCCCTCAAAAACAATAAAGCCCATCATTGAAATCACTGCCATGATAAGCCATGGGACACGTATATTCTCAAGGTCTCTCTGAAGAGCCACAAAAGAAAAGCTTTTGCTCTGTGAAATAACAGTCCATACAGTCAGAACAGCTATAATCACGAATATGATAATCCAGCGTTTTTTACCTTTTAACATTAATTTGTAATCTCTCCAACATTTAGAATGTCGCCACCTCTTCAACAGGAGGCGCGGCTTTAGTGATTTCTTTTACCTGAATAACAGGTCCGCTCTCGCCGTAAGTAGGATGAAACTCAACGCTCACCACTCCCGTAACGTTGTACCATCCGCCGTGTTCTATCTTGGACATGCTGTCAGGCCACTTTGCCACAAGACCTGCAAACTGAATATCATCTACGCAGCACGACATCACATGACGCCCGAAAATAAACGCATCCTTCGGCAGTCCTCCTCCCGTCAGGCAGCGTCCCTTGACGTGTACGGTCTTACCTACGTATTTTTCCGTTTCTTCGTTGATATCGCGATACCAGACGGCATATTGCAGCTCTGTGATGTTAATCACAGGCGCATCGATATCGTAAGGAAGCGGATCCTTTATGTCATCAAGTTCGAAACGATTCGGTCCAAACTCATAAATAATCTCGGCCTTTGAATTTGCAACCCTGACTATCTTGTGAAAATCCTGCTTTGACATTTTGTCCGAAAATCTGTTGAAAATTATCATCTCGGCCATGCTCATTTTGTCAAAAGTCAGATTTCGCATATTCCGGTTGTAAGCCTGGAAGGTTCGCGCATCCGCAACCATCAGAATCTGATAAACAATCCACTCCGGCGGCATTGCCTCCGAAAATGTATCTGTCTGCCACATTCCGTTATATTCGACCATAACCTGCGTCGGTTTATATTTTTTTGTCAGCTCACGAAGAAAGACCTGCGTCAGATCTTCTTCGCTTTCGACTGTCTCAACAAATACGTCCGGTTCAAAAAACTTTTCCTTTTCGTAGGCGGTCTCTCCCTCTTCGCAAACAAGCAGAAGAGTTCTCTGGCCTTCAAGAAAGTCCGGACCTTCAAGTGCTTCCTGGACAAACGTAGTCTTTCCGGATTCCAGAAAGCCCAGAAACATATATACAGGTATTTCCTTTTCTTTTTTCATTTGATTCTGCCTCTTTGTAAGCAGCATTGCAGGCGAAAATACAGTCCGTGCCCGCAATCACTCTTTAATTATCTGTAGTTATCTTTAGTTGACTGCAGTTATCCGCAGCCGGTCCGTCACGAAAGGAATAACGCTTCGACGGCACCTGTATCAAGATGCGAGCCTATAACGCACATCCGCCCCGTAAGACCTGCGGATGCACTCTTTCTCACCTCAGGTTCACCGGGAACGTAATCAAACTGAAGCCAGCCGTCTGTGCCTTCTACGATGCCTTTTGCTCTGAGTACGGTTCCGTATTTTTTCTCGTCCGAAAGAGCTGCGAGCATGTTTTCGAGAGCCTTTTGCTCAAACTTCTTGTTTGTTTCGATACCATGTGATTCAAAGACCTCATCGGCATCATGATTGTGATCGTGTCCGCAGCAGCAATGGCCGTCATGGTCATGGTGATGGTGATGATGATGTTCATGCTCGTAGTCGTGGTCGTGATGATGCTCATGTTCATGGTCATGGTCATGCTCGTGATGATGCTCGTGCTCATGGTGATGCTCATGCTCATGGTCATGGTCGTGATGATGCTCATGCTCATGGTGATGCTCGTGCTCATGATGCTCATACGCCTCAGCTGTAAGCTTTGCAAGCTCCTCCGAAAGAGTATCGCCTTTTTCCATGGCCTCATGAATCTGTGCCGCGTCAAGGCTGTCCCAATCGGTAGTTATGATTGAAGCCTTTGGATTCAGTTCACGGATCAATCCCGCAGCCTTTGCGACCTTTTCCTCACTTAGTCCGTTTACATGGCTCAGGATAACCGCATTTGCGCTTATAATCTGATTGTCGAAGAATTCACCGAAATTCTTCATATACATCTCACATTTCTTTGCGTCTACAACCGTGATAGTTCCCGAAATTTCCAAAGATTCATCCGCACCTGCGGCAGCGGCTATAATGTCACTGAGTTTGCCGACTCCCGAAGGCTCGATAATAATGCGGTCAGGTTTAAACTGCTCCAGAACCTGCTCTATCGATCTTTTGAAATCGCCTACAAGCGTGCAGCAGATACAGCCGGAATTCATTTCGGTTATTTCAACCCCGGCATCCTTAAGAAAATCTCCGTCTATTCCTATATCTCCGAATTCGTTTTCTATAAGAACGACCTTTTCATCCTTGTATATTTCATTCAGCATTTTTCTGATAAGTGTTGTCTTTCCTGCTCCGAGAAAACCCGAAAAAATATCAGTCTTTGTCATTTTTCCAACCTCTTTTCTTTTTCTGATGTCCGCGCCGAATTACCTTTTTCGGTTATGCCTCCAAAGGAAAAGGCTTTTGAATCAACTTATATTATAACACGAAAATTATGCAAAAAATGATTTTATAACAAACTTTCGCATTTCCCAAAAGCATGCTAAAGATTTTCAAATGCCTGCCGATAATAATATAAGACATATCAGCCGTATATGGCTGTTCAACCGGTTTTAAAGCAAAGGAGGCATATTATGGATATTGCTGCATTGTCAATGTCGTTGGCGCAGACAAATCTTATGTCGCAGATTTCCACGGCTGTAATGGGAAAAGCTCTTGATGTGATGAAGGGCGACGGCGCGGAAACAGCCCGGCTCCTTGAATCCGTCGACACTGCTCCCGCACAGGCTCCTGTGCCCGCACAGCCATATCTGGGTGCAAAACTTGATGTTTACGCTTAACCGGCAGTCGTATCGCGCATGGAATCCATGCGCGATAACAAATAAAATCCGACAGTAAACGATTTGATGCTTTCGTTTACTGTCGGATTTTTACGTTATTTCAAAAAATCTTTTGCGGCAACAAAACCGTATGCGCTGTCACATGACATTGCAGCGCGAAGTATTGCCCCGCTCATTACATCTGCCGCAAGAGTTCCCACAACATCAAGGTCCGCGGCGACGCTTCCCGTCGAAACGGCGTAGATGCTGTCACCGTCCGCAGTTGTATGAACCGGCCTGATAGATGCGGCATAACCGTTGTGGGCCATTGAAGCAATTTTGCAAAGCCTTGTTTTGTCAAATGCCGCATTTGTAATAACAATTCCGATGCTGGTATTTGATGTGAATTTATTTTCTTTGACTGCTGTCTTTTCAGCCATAAGCTGCACTGTATCAAGAAATTCTTTTTTGTCAGACGACAAAAGCCCCGCAATTTTTTCCCCTGTCTTTCTGTTATAAATATCTCCCAGGGCATTCAGTGCGACTACCGCGCCTATTTTCAGATCGCCCGTCTGCACCGCATAGCTTCCGATTCCCGACTTCATGCAGGTGTCCATGCCGTTCCACTTGCCTACCGTTGCCCCGCAGCCTGCCCCAAAATTACCGTCTTTGTAATTACCGCCCGCAAGCGCCGCCTTTGCCGCCGCATAGCCGTATGACGCATCGGGACGAATATCGCTTCGGGCAACCGTAAGGTCGAAAATATCCGACTGGCATACAAGCGGAACCTTGCAGATTCCGACATCGTAGCCTATATCGTTTTCCTCGAGGCATTTCATTACACCGTCGGCCGCTCCGAGGCCAAAAGCACTGCCTCCCGCCAAAACAATTCCGTGGACGGCAGCTGCGGATGCCGTCGGCTTGAGCAGTTCAGACTCCCTTGATGCAGGCCCGCCACCGCGGACATCAAGTCCTGCCGGCATCCCGTCACGTGAAATAAATACTGTACAGCCCGTCCCGGCCTCCCGGTTTTCAAACTGGCCTATGCATATATTTCCGATATCCGTAATCTTGATTTCTTTCATAATTTTCACCTTTTTTCAGCGCACAAACCGCAGGCCGAACCGACAGCTGTGCCTTCTGAGTGCGTTTCCGGCCGGTACTGCCTCAATGCCCCGTGGCTGTAATTATCTAACAGCTATAGCGCATCGTCTTTCGTAGTAAATCGGTTCGAAAACAGCAGCTTCTTTCCAGTACTCCAGTCGCTGCCCGGTCTTTGAATAAGGGTCTGTAATTTTGTAATAACCCGGCTTGTAGCCTGTAAGAAGCACAACATGGTTGTTGCTCAGCATTCTCACATTCTCAACGCCGTCAACTTTATATTTGCGGTAGAAAGGTCTTTCCCAGTTCATCGTCAGATAAACAACGACGGGATTTCCGAGTCTCAGCTCATTCTTCAGCTGCCGGCAGTCGTATCCGCTCACATCGTAAACATGCGGATAATACGCATTTGCATATCTTGCAAGCGGCTCCGGGAAAATAGTCGTTCTTGTTTTCTTTGTTTTGTCTGCCGCATACGGACTTCCGACAAAACCTTTCGCAGGATTTGTCGCTGCCTTCGGCATTGCATCAAGAAAAGTTTTAAGTGAAACATCCGACTGCGAAAAAGCGTTCTTGTAAAGCAGTCCCATATAAAGGCTTGTAGGCTCACATCCGACAACAGCGCCGTAAGGGACAAGCTGGCTGACATACGGAACATTCAGCTCGACTTCGGAAACAGACGGCATTGCAGCTATATCCGAACCGGTCGAATTCATAATAACCTTCAGCATTTCCGCACGTGTAAAGCTGCCTTCTGTGCACGGATCGACTATAACTCCTTTTTCGCAGAGATATTCTGCCGCGGCTTCAGGGCTTTGCGCTGCTTTTCCTTCGCATAAGGCATATCCAAACTGCATCAGATCGGCTCTTGTAACCTCACCTTCAAAGGTTAACGGCAATTCGAATCTTTCTGACATAATATTCAGGTCTTGTCCGTTAACAGTCTCGCCCGGATGAAAACCTCCGTCGGGAAAACCTTTGACAAGGCCTGATTCATAGGCGGTATATATGTAATCACGCGCCCAGTGGCAAACCGAATCGCTCGGAACTCCCTTAATCCCTCCCGCAAAAGAGAGACTTGCGGAAAAAAGGACAAATGCCATGCTAAACAGTAAAAATCTAATCGGTCTGCATTGTAACTTTCTGCTTTTCATATTATGTCAGTAAACCTTCCTTATTGAATTCTGCACTGCTTTTGAACGTCAGTACTATTATTCTACAAAATAGAAGGTCTGTCTTCAAGTGATTATCGGGAAAAAAAGCCTTTCATCCGCGGCCTGCATTTGTGCGATTGCTCGGGCCTCACTTTTTTCGAAAATTTCGAATTGTATTTCAAAAAACTTGTTTGCGCTTTGGACCGGGTTTGCAGCCCAACAAAGGCGGCAGCAATATATTTTTGCTTTTTTCGCTGTCTTCGGCAGTGTATATTTCGCGTTTATTATTTTGTTAATCACATATTAAATTCAGATTTAATTTTGAATTTCAACGCTTAAACTCGTGTGTAAACTTTTTGTCCCTTAAAATTTTTAGAGAGTTTTAAAGAAAATTTTAGCCTACTTTTAGAATGAAACAGGCGGCATATTTTCCGTTTTTGTTTCGCCAACATGATTTAATGTGCCTGTTGTTTTTAAATATCGGACAATTTTGCTTAAAGATTTTTGCAGGGCTTCTTCTTTTTTTAAATTAATTGCGGAAGAGCTTTCGGGAGTTTTGTTAGCATAAAATAATAATTCTGCTATTTTTATATATTTTTGGAATTAAAATACTGTCATCTTTCACTATTACCGTCTTCATTGTCAACGTGTAAGGAACAATTTCCGGCTTTAAATTGTTCCGCCTCGTCCCTGTTTGGACGCGCATCAAAAAAGAGCATATTGTCAATCACAATTGTCAACACGTGTTTTTTGCCTTTTTTTTCGGCATTCCGATAATTGTAAATCCATCACTGCGCTAAATCCTTGTGCAGTCCTCGATTCGCGTATTTTCAACGTATGCGCATCTCATTCAGTCTTGACATTCGATCGTAAACCCTTTTAATAATTGTCTTTTGCCAATATTTTGCTTCGGATTGTTTTTATCAGGGTTGACATTCCCTGTTTTTTTCTTTTCCTTTGCCTCATCGTTCTTTCTTCGCACAATAAATATATGTGCCGCCTTTCAGGCTTCGCAGCCGTCCCTGCGTTATCGCCCGAAATACTTCATGCATAAAAAAATGCACCTCCGAATGCCGGACTGTTGCCCGGCATTCGTGGTGCATTTCAGCTTTGCTGATTATAACAGTTCTTTTCTTGAAAGATTGATTCTGTTCTGGCTGTCGATTTCAGTTACCTTAACCTTGACAACATCACCAACGTTCATAACGTCTTCAACCTTTTCAACTCTTTCCTTTGCCATCTTGGAAATATGAAGCAGACCTTCCTTACCCGGCAGCACTTCGATAAATGCGCCGAAATTCATCAGTCTTGTTACCTTTCCTTCGTAGATTTCGCCGACTTCAACATCCTTTGTCAGGAGCTCAATCTCACGCTTTGCAGCCTCAGCGCCTGCCATATCGGAACTGTAAATGCTGATGAGGCCCGGAGTATCATCGGAAATATCGATTTTAACCCCCGTTTCGTCAATAATTCTGTTGATAGTCTTTCCTC
This sequence comes from Clostridia bacterium, assembly GCA_024693105.1. Classification (GTDB taxonomy): domain Bacteria; phylum Bacillota; class Clostridia; order Peptostreptococcales; family Anaerovoracaceae; genus JAILLO01. The sequence goes on from JAILLO010000082.1 coordinate 26,918, forward strand.
CCGGTCCGATAACAATTCTTGTCTTGTCCGGATCGATTGAAAGAGTAATTGCTCTCGGAGCATATGCCGACATTTCTTCTCTAGGTGCAGGAATTTCTTCAAGCATCTTGTCCATAATAAACATACGGCCTTCTTTTGCCTGACGGAGAGCCTTTTCGAGGATATCTCTTGAAAGTCCGTGAACTTTGATATCCATCTGAATTGCAGTAACACCGATTTCTGTACCCGTTACCTTGAAGTCCATGTCTCCGAGGAAGTCTTCCATACCCTGGATGTCTGAAAGAATTGCAAATTCGCTGCTTCCGTCTTCCTTAACTCTCTCAATAAGTCCCATTGCAATACCTGCAACAGGTCTCTTGATAGGAACACCTGCGTCCATCAGAGCCAGGCAGCTTCCGCATGTGGAGCCCATTGAAGTGGAACCGTTTGATGAAAGAACATCTGATACGACTCTTATTGCATACGGGAATTCTTCAACAGAAGGAATAACCGGTGTAAGGGCTCTTTCCGCAAGTGCTCCGTGTCCGATTTCTCTTCTGCCCGGACTTCTGCTTGTCTTTGCCTCGCCTACAGAATATCCCGGGAAGTTGTAATGATGTATGTATCTCTTTTCGGTCTGCTCTGTAATACCGTCAATCGTCTGTGATTCCGAAGCCGGTGCAAGTGTGCAGGCTGAAAGAACCTGAGTCTGGCCTCTCTTGAAAAGTCCTGTTCCGTGAACTCTCGGAAGAATTCCTGTCTCACAGAAAATAGGTCTGATTTCGTCGAGCTTTCTGTTGTCAGGTCTGATACCCTCGTCAAGTATCATGGATCTGACGCTTTCCTTTGTAATATTGTAAAGAACAGCAGCTATATCCTTTTCGTTTTCAGGATAAATTTCCGCAAAATGTTCCTTTGTTTCAACCTCAACAGCATCCATGTTGTCAAGTCTTTCGAGCTTGTCCGGAGTTTTGATTGCCGTCTTCATCTTGTCAACGGCAAAAGCTCTTACAGCTTCGTCTATATCTTCAGGCACCTTGTAAAGCACAACGTCCTGCTTTGGCTTGCCGACTTCGGCAACGACTTCCTCAATAAACTGAACAATCTTTTTGATTTCTTCATGTGCAAACAGAATTGCATCAAGCATTTCCATTTCGGGAACTTCCTGCGCACCTGCTTCAACCATCATAATTGCATCCTTTGTACCGGAAACCGTCATCTCGATGTCCGAAACCTCACGCTGTGCAAGCGTAGGATTTATTACAAATTTTCCGTCAACCCTTCCGATCTTAACCGATCCTGTAGGGCCGTCCCACGGAATATCCGAGCATGCCAGTGCTACGGACGAACCGATCATTCCGCATACCTCCGGCGAGCAGTCGGGATCAACCGACATAACTGTGGCAACAACTACAACGTCATTGTAGTAGCCCTTCGGGAAAAGCGGTCTGATAGGACGGTCAATAAGTCTTGAAGTCAGAATAGCATGTTCGCTCGGTCTTCCTTCTCTCTTGATAAATCCGCCCGGAATCTTTCCAACGGCATACATTCTTTCCTCGAAATCAACGCTGAGCGGGAAAAAATCGATGTCCGGCTTCGGCTCCTTTGAAGCACATGCCGTGACATTTACAACCGTGTCACCGTATTTTACCATAACCTGTCCGTTTGCCTGTTCGCAAACCTTTCCGATTTCCAGCTGCAGAAGTCTTCCTCCCACTGCTGTTCTAAATGTTCTGTAATCTTCAAATCTTGGCATTATTAACAACTACCTCCTGTTAATATTTGCGCATCTTGCGCCTCACAATGAATATATAAATAAAGACGGGGAATTACCCCGCCTATATTTCTTAGTGTTGTAATTATTTTCTTAAGCCTAATCTGGAAATGATGGTTCTGTATCTTTCAATATCCTTGCTCTTCATGTAATTGAGAAGGTTTCTTCTCTGACCTACCATCTTCAAAAGGCCTCTTCTTGAGTGATGGTCCTTCTTGTGAACCTTGAGGTGCTCATTCAGATCGTTGATTCTGTAAGTAAGAAGCGCAACCTGAACCTCAGGGGAACCTGTATCGCCTTCCTTAAGGCCGTACTCTTTGATAATTTCTGCTTTCTTTTCTGTTGTAATCATAATTTTTCTCCTTTTTTCAATACGCCTTCGCCGAGTCCGGGTTGGAGTTTCCGAGAACCAGGTGAAGGTAAATCAGTTATCAAAATATAACAATTTATACTATCATAATGCCCGCCCTTTGTAAAGGGATTCGCTGAAATTTCCAAGGGGCGGCGAAAAACGCTTAAAGTCTGCCTCTCTCCCTGTGGTAAGCCTTGGCCATTATGCAGTCATTCGTTATCTGCTTCGACAATGCCTCAACGCTTTCGAATTTGCGTTCAGGTCTTGTCTTTTCAAGGAACTCGACACGAATCTGCTTGCCGTAAAGTTCCTTGTTAAAATTGAAAATATGCGTTTCGACATTTTTTGTGTATTGGCCGATTGTAGGTTTGACTCCTACGTTCGTAACGCTTGGATATTTCACGCCGTTATAATTGCAAAGCGTAACATATACACCGTTTGGCGGAGTTACCATGTTTTCGTCTATGACAAGATTTGAAGTAGGGAAGCCGATTGTTCTTCCGAGCCTGTTTCCGACAACAACCTCGCCGCCTATCATATAATTTCTGCCAAGATATTTCGCGCACTGCGCCATATCGCCTTCTTCTATCAGTTCGCGGATCATCGTACTGCTCACCAGCTTGCCGTCTATTTCAAACGGCTCCAGCACATGAATCCCGAATCCGTTTTGAAGACCTGCCTTCATAAGCGTTTCGGGAGTTCCCGCAGCCCTGTGGCCGAAACGGTAATTAAATCCGCAGTACGCCTGCTTCATCTTGAAAATACCCAGTAATATATCGTGAATAAAAGAATCCGGACCGGTGTTTCTTATTTTGTCGTCAAATGGGATATTGAAAAGGTAATCAACTCCCAGTTCTTCAATTATTGCAGCTTTCTCGTCAAAATAAAGAATATTCTTTACTTTCACAGGTTCTCCCGCCTTGTTGCGCGGATGATTTGCAAAAGTAAACACAGCAGAGCGAAGTCCTGCGGATTCCGCACTCTTTACGGTTCTTCCTATAAGCTCCCTGTGTCCCAGATGCACACCGTCAAAATTGCCCAGTGCCACAACTGTCGGTTCGATATTCTTAACTTCCTCCAGCGAATTAAAAATTTTCATGCCAGCATCCTTCTTGTTTAATATTGTTATTGTTAACTTGTCCAAATAAGTAGTAAACTTATTCGAATAATCGTTGAAATTTCAACGTGCTTGTTTTGCGCGTTCTTGGCGCAGATTGTAAACCTTGTATTTCGATGTCAACTTTTTTTCGAGTCATGCCATTAGTCCGGCCTTCTTTTTCAGCTTCGAAAATCCGTCAAACGAAAAAGTTTGCCCCTCTGCGAAAAACACCTTAAAAACGGCTTTTCGCATCCTTAAACGGAAGCTGCGCGGCAGTCTTTTCCGCGCCCCGGTAATTCACCTTGCAAATACCTTGTCGGCAACGAGTTTTTTGTATGAGGTATCATAAAACGCAACGCCGAGGAATTTGTTTTCCTTCTCGGCAAAAATGCAGTAAGCGCGTCTGTATTCATCGCGAATCGGGAGTACAAAGTCCTTTTCCTTAAATTCCGGCCACGCATCCATACGTCCCTCATTCAGTGCAAGATGTCCCCCGTTGACAAACCATGCTGCTCTCTCTTCATTGACAAAGAACCTTCCGAAGTGCAAAAGCGCCTCCTCCGGTCCTGTCAGAAGCGCGTTAAAGGCTTCAACATCCGCCCGGCCAAAAGTAAGCTTTCCTCCTTGTTCAACAACCTCATCGTCCTTACAAAGAGCCCTGAGCATATCGATCGTAACGGAATTACCGATTGAAAACGCCCCGCTTGAAAGCCTTTCAAGCTCGCACATGCATCCGCCGAAGCCGAGCGCATCACCTGCATCCCTGCATATTGAACGGATATATGTACCCTTTGAGCATTCAACACTGAAGGTTATCTTCATCTGTTCAAAATCGATTTCCTCGACAGCAAGGTCCTTTATATATACGGTCCGTGCCTTCAGTTCGACGTCCTGCCCCTCGCGCGCATACTGATAAAGTCTGCGGCCGTTAACACGAATCGCCGAATATTTCGGAGGTATCTGGCTTATTATGCCCCCGAAAGGCTCAAAAGCCCTTCGTACGGCCTCCTCTGTCAGGCCCTTTCCTTCCCTTTGTAATTGTCTCAGTTCTTCTCTTCTGTCTGTTTCGGTCGTTCCCCAAATGTCCTGTGTATCCGTCCTGAGACCGGGAATCATAGTACACCTGTATGTCTTGAAATCAAGGTCGAGGTATTCGGCAATTCTCGCCGAAGTGCCGATGCAAAGCGGCAGAACGCCCGTCGCATTCGGATCGAGAGTCCCCGTGTGACCGATTCTTTTGACGCCCGTAAGCCGTCTCAGCATATTGACGCAGTCATGCGAGGTCATTCCCTTCGGTTTGTTCAGATTGATAATGCCCTCTCTGATGCCCCTTTCAAGTCCGTCCCAGCTGTTTTCTTTTTTTCTGATATCGCTCATAAAGAAGCCTCAACTTCCTTCATGATAAGCGCCTTTGCTTCTTCAAGAGTTCCATCAAGAGAGCAGCCCGCTGCTTTCACATGACCTCCGCCGCCAAATCTTGAGCATATTTCGGCAACATTTGCCGTAGTCTTCGCACGCATTCCCGCTTTTATGCGGCCGTCGGAAAGCTCCTTGAGAAGCACTGCTATTTCAACGCCGCTGATACTTCTGAGGCTCTGAATGATACCCTCTGTATCGTCCATTTCCGCACCTGCTTCATCAAGCATTTTCTGCGTTACATATGCTACAGCCGCTTTTCCGCCCGCAAATATTTCCATATTGTCAAGCGCCCTGCCGTTGATAAGCATTCTTGCAACTCCGATATTTTCATAGAGTTCGACGCTTACCTTATTGTGATCGAATCCAAGGTCGTAAAGCTCCGCCGTTATAAGATGCGTCTGCTTTGTAGTGTTGGAATACTGGAAGTTGCCTGTGTCCGTTGTAATTGCGGCAAACAGTGCCTCACCGACATATTCGTCGGGTTCTGCCGGAAATTCTTTGAGAAGCTTGAAAATCAGTTCTCCCGTTGCCGCCGCTTCCGGAGATATATGGCTGAAATCGGTAAACGGCTTTGAGGTGGCGTGATGATCGATGCATATTTTGATTTTTCCCTTTTCGAAGGCAGCTTTGCGCTTTGCAAAACGTTCAACCTCACCGCAGTCGATACATGCGCAGATATCAGGCTCATCGATGATATTCATATCAAAGGTGCACATATCTTTTTCGAGGAAAGCGAGATATTTCGGAACGGGATCTTCAATGAGGATATATGCCGTCTTGCCCATTTTTCGAAGCATATGGCAAAGTGCCCCGCACGAGCCTATTGCATCCCCGTCCGGCAGCATATGAGGAAAAAGCAGAATCGAATCCGCTTTTTCAAACTCTGCAGCTATTTCCTTAAATGAATTGTTGTTAAAATTCGTCATTTTCTTCCACCAAATCATCTGTTTCTTCGTCATCCGCATAATCTTCTATGTGCAGACTGTCAAGTATTTTCGACATTTTTCTGCCGTATTCCATTGAACTGTCCCACTTGAAGATAAGCTCAGGAACATGGCGAAGCTTAACCTGCTTTCCGATTTCTCTTTTGATCAGGCCCTTTGCCCTTTCAAAACCGGCCAGCACCTCCTGCTTGTGTTCATCGTCTGCCTCGGCATCCTTTGAACTCATTTCATTGACAAAGACGTTTGCGTAGCTGCCGTCCGATGTCACTTTGACGGCAGTTATGCTTATCATCCCCGACAGTGCCGGATCCTTCAGCTCACGAAGCAGCATGGTGCTTATGATTTTGCGGATTTCTTCTCCGAGTCGTTCCGCTCTGTGTCCTTTTCCCATTATTTTCTCTCAATCTCTTCCATCTGGAAGCATTCAATAACATCGCCTTCCTTGATGTCGTTATAGTTTTCGATGCCGATACCGCACTCGTAGCCCTGGTTAACTTCCTTAGCATCGTCCTTAAATCTCTTGAGCGAGGAAATCTTGCCTTCGTGGATAACAATACCGTCACGCACCAGTCTTATCTGGGCATTTCTCATAACTTTACCGTCTGTTACGTAAGCTCCGGCAATAATGCCGACATTAGGAACCTTGAAGGTGTCACGTACTTCTACGCTTCCAAGCACTACTTCCTTATATTCAGGATCAAGCATACCCTTCATGGCAGCCTCGACATCGTCTATAATGTCGTAAATTACACGGTATGTTCTTATTTCGATACCGTCGCGGTCAGCCATTGCGGTTACTGCTGCGGAAGGTCTTACGTTAAATCCGATAATTACGGCTCCCGAAGTTCCGGCAAGCATTACATCGGACTCGTTTACAGTACCTACTCCCGTATGAATGATCTTTACTCTTACATTTTCTGTCTTCAGTTTTTCAAGCGATGCAACTATAGCTCCGACAGAGCCCTGAACATCACCCTTGACAATCAGGTTGAGTTCCTTGATTTCGCCCTCCTGAATCTGGCTGAAGAGCTGTTCAAGTGTAGTCGAGGAATTACGCGCAAGAACTTCTTCTCTGAGTCTTGTTCTTCTCTTCTCGGCGATTTCTCTTGCAACCGACGGGTCTTTAACTGCGTTAAATTCATCTCCTGCTTCAGGAACATCGTCAAGACCGAGAATTTCAACGGCTGTAGCCGGAAGCGCCTTGCCGATACTGTCTCCCTTGAAGTTTGTCATTGCACGGATCTTTCCTGCACATGTACCTGCCACAACCGACATGCCTGCCTTGAGAGTTCCGTTCATTACAAGAAGCGTTGCCACAGGTCCCTTTGCCTTGTCAAGTCTTGCTTCAATAACAGTACCGAGTGCAAGTCTGTTAGGATTTGCCCTGAGTTCAAGTACTTCGGCCTGAAGAAGAATCATTTCAAGAAGGTCTGTGATGCCTTCGCCCTTTTTCGCGGAAACAGGTACTGAAATAACATCTCCGCCCCAGTCTTCAACAAGTATGCCGTGCTCTGTCAGTTCCTGTTTTACTCTGTCAGGATTTGCGCCCGGCTTGTCAATCTTGTTGATTGCAACGATGATAGGAACGCCTGCAGCCTTTGCATGCGAAATTGATTCGATTGTCTGAGGCATAACACCGTCGTCTGCAGCAACTACAAGTACCGCGATATCTGTTGCATGCGCACCGCGCGCACGCATTGCAGTAAATGCTTCATGGCCCGGAGTATCAAGGAATACTATCTTCTTTCCGTTGATTGTAACCTCGGAAGCTCCGATATGCTGCGTAATACCGCCTGATTCTGCGGCAGTAACGTTTGTCTTTCTGATTGCGTCCAGAAGTGAAGTCTTACCGTGGTCAACATGTCCCATAACAGTAACGATAGGAGGTCTTGCCTTGAGGTCTTCTTCCTTGTCTTCAAAGCTTTCAATTCCTTCCTCTGCTTTTTCTTCCTGAACCTTTCCGACTACTACGGAAATGCCAAGCTCATCAGCAAGAATCTGAACAGTATCCTCGTCAAGATTCTGGTTGATGTTTGCCATAATTCCAAGTTTCATCAGCTTCATAATAACTGTGGAAGTGGAAATTTCCGTCTGTTCACAGAAGCCCGCAACAGTAATAGGAACATTGATTACAACAGTTCCTACAGGCAGTGCTTCCATCTCAACTTCCGGCTCCGGCGCAGGTTTGCTCTTCTTTATATGCTTGCCCGGCTTAGGTGCCTTTTCAAGGTTTCTGCCCTCATAGCCCGGCTTTGAATTCTTCTTTGCGCCGCCCTCGAGCTTTGCAAACTTGTCACGTTCCTTATTCTTGGACTTGTCGTCCATACGCTTCTGAGTCGGCTTCGTTTCGATCCTGTTCATCGGTTCCGTTCTTGAAGGTCTGTCGCCGTCTCTTCTTGGACGGTCATTGTCTCTTGCAGGTCTGTCGCCGTCTCTTCTCGGTCTGTCGCCGTCTCTTCTCGGACGGTCATTGTCTCTTGCAAATCTGTCACCGTCTCTTCTCGGACGGTCGTTGTCTCTTGCAGGCCTGTCACCGTCCCTTCTCGGGCGGTCTGCGTCTCTTCTCGGGCGGTCGGAATTTGAAGGTCTGTCGCCGTCTTTTCTCGGACGGTCGGCATCTCTTGCAGGCCTTTCTGCTTCCTTTTTCACCTTTGCATCGCGTTCCCTTGCTTCAGGCTTTGCAGTTTCGTTTTCTGCAGCAGCGCGTACAGTCTTCGCTTCTGTTTTGGCCTGTGCCGCTTCGGCGGTTTTATCTACGGCAGCTGCTTCAGCCTTTGCTTCGGCCTTTGCTTCAGCCTTTGCGGCAGTCTCTGCTGCTGCGCCCGCAGCTGCTGCTTTTGTTTCGGCAGCTGCGGCAGCCTTTGCTGCTGCAGCCGCTGTTGCTTCCTTAGCTTCTGTTTCCTGTGCGGCTTTTGCCTCTGCCTCGTTCTTTTCGGCAACCGCCTTGCGTCTGCTTTCAAAATCCTTTGGAAGCACCGGCTTTCCGATTGGCGGCTTTGCCCTGTTCGAAAGCTGTTCCTTTGGAAGTACAGGTTTTCCCATCGGCGGTTTTGAAACCGGAGTCTGGTGCTCTGCCGGTTTTGCGGCTGCAGGCGCAGCTTTTTTCTGTGCGGCAGGAACCGGAATGTTTGCTGCTTTTACAGTAACTCTCGGTTCATCATCCTTCTTTTTGTCAGCGCCCTTTGGCGTAACCTTTACAATTTTGGTTTCTCTGCCGGCCTTGGCATGATTAACCTGATTTCTGAGCGCCGTCGCATCAATATCCTGCACAACGCTCATATGACTTTTGGCTTCGATACCCATGGAACTCAATTTTTCCTGAACCTCTTTGCTGGTCAGGTTTAATTCCTTGGCAAGCTCGTGTACTTTTATTGTCATCTAAACCTCCTGTTCCGGGGCTTGCTCCCCGTCTATCTCAGTAAGTATCACTTTTGCAAAATTATCGTCTGTTACCGCAAAAATACCGGCGTTGTCCTCACCTGTAATTTCCGAAAGGCTTTTCATATCAAGGCACTTTCTCCATACGGTCCGCGTTTTTTCAGCTTCACGTATGATTTTTTCTCCGGTATTTTCCGAGATGTCCTCCGCCACCAGCAGCAGCTTTGCCCTGCCCCTGCGCATGGCCGCCGTACAGGTATTGAACCCGCACATAAGGTTTCCCGACTTTGTGGCAAATCCCAGATAACTATATATCTTTTTTCTCATGTTCTTTCAGTTCCCCGAAAATTCTTTCCAGATCCTCCTTCGGGATTTCCATCTCAAGTCCCCGCTGAATCGCTCTCTTCTTTTTTGCAAGCTCAAAGCAGGAACATGACGGGCAAAGGTATACGCCTCTTCCCTTGGCTCTCCCGGTCAGATCAATGCTCACCGTGCCTTCATAACCGGCGATGCGTATCAGCTCACCCTTTGGTTTTGACTGCATGCAGCCGACGCATCTTCTCATTGGAATCTTTTTGTTACTCATTTTCAGTTTACTCTTCCGTTTCCTCTGTTTCGTGAATTACTACGTCAGTCTCGTCATAATCATTGTCATAATCTTCGTCCGGCTCATAAATTTCGCTTTCGTCCGTTTCTCCGGAACCAAAGTACTGTGTATGACTCTTGATATCGATTTTCCATCCGCAAAGCTTTGCGGCAAGTCTGACGTTCTGCCCCTCCTTGCCGATTGCAAGAGAGAGCTGGTAATCAGGTACAATTACCGTGGCATTCTTTTCCTCATCCCCGATAATTACCTTCTCAACCTTTGCAGGTGAAAGAACATTGCTTATAAGAATTTCAGGATCGTCGCTCCATGTAATAATATCGATTTTTTCACCGTTAAGTTCGTCCACAATATTCTGGACTCTTGTACCTCTTGTTCCGACACATGCTCCTACGGGATCGATGTTTTCGTCTTCCGTATAAACCGCAATCTTTGTCCTTGAGCCTGCTTCTCTTGCAATGCTCATAATTTCAACGGAATGATCCTGGATTTCCGGAACTTCAAGTTCAAACAGTCTCTTAACAAGACCCGGATGCGATCTTGAAAGGAAGATCTGAGGGCCCTTGTTTGCCCTTCTTACATCCATTATATAAACCTTTATACGGGAATTTACGCTGTACTTTTCTCCCGGCACCTGCTCCTGCACGGCAAGTATGCCTTCGGTTTTTCCCATATTTACGAAAATCGTCTCATTGCTTATGCGCTGCACTGTACCGGTTACAATCTCGCCCTGTCTGTTGATGTAGTCGTCGAAAATAATTCCGCGTTCTGCCTCACGGATTTTCTGTACAACAACCTGTTTTGCTGTCTGTGCCGCGATACGTCCGAAATCTCTCGGAGTAACCTGATACTCAATAACGTCGCCCACTTCAAAGCGCGGGTCAAGCTCGCGCGCTTCCTCAAGGGAAATCTGCAGTAATTCGTCTTCCACTTCTTCAACGACATCTCTGCCCATCAGAACTTCAATGTCACCTGCTTCCCTGTCAACATTTACTCTGACATTCTGAGAAGTTCCGTAGTTTTTCTTGTATGCGGATACAAGCGCGGATTCGATGGCCTCGATGAGCAGGTCTTTTGACATACCCTTTTCTTTTTCCAGATCTTCAATAGCTGTAATAAATTCTTTGTTCATCTTTTTTCGAAAATGCCTCCTTTTTAAAATATCACTGCAAGTCTGGTTTTAGCCACCTGTTCCTTTTGCAGTTCAATAACATTGTTTTTTTCGTCCCTGATTGAAATAACTCCGTCCGCAAGCCCGATAAGCTCTCCCGCGTAGGATTTCTTTCCTTCAAAGGCCTTATATAAGGAAATCTCCACCTGCCTGCCCGCAAATCTCCTGTAATCTTCTTCCTTCAGAAGTTCACGGTCAAGTCCCGGAGATGATACTTCAAGATAATATTCCTGTTCTATCGGATCCTCCTCATCAAGCCTGTCGCTCAGATATCTGCTGACAAGCTCGCATTCGTCCGTTCCGACATATTCTTCTTCGCTGCCCTCCGGTTTGTCCAGGTAAACTCTCAAATACCAGTCCTTTCCTTCCTTGACGTACTCCGTATTGTATAATTCAAGGGAATTTTCCTCAAGGAAGCCTGCCAGCATTTCCCGAACAAGCTCTGTCACTTTCTTTTTTGACATAAACTGCTCCTTAACAAAACTGAAAGAGTGGGCTTTGCCCACTCTTCTGTCTTACTTATCTTTAACTTACCTTGTCAGCATATCACTTATTTCTTTGGAAATCAAGGGTTTCCGCCAAACCTTTTGCTTTTTTGCTCGTTTTTTTGCCTTTTTTTGTTTTTTTTCGGCTGTTTACAGCTGTTTTTTTCTCCTCGTATGGATTTTCTTTCTCTTTTTCAAATATATATCACTCTTATACGCATTCACTTATTGAATTTTTGAATAAATGAATTTATAATGCTAATAGTAATTATCAGGAGGTCGCCATGGATTTCAAACAGCTTACTTCATTTGTCACTGTGGTTAACTGCCGCAGTTTCAGCAAAGCCGCACAACAGCTTTTCATATCGCAGCCGAGTATAAGCACACACATCCAGCATCTTGAAGAGGAACTCGGAAATTCACTCCTTTCAAGAAATGCCAAGACAATTGAGATGACTCCGGCAGGAGCCGAATTTTATGAGTATGCAAGCAACATACTGCAAATACGCGACAAAATGGTTGTTTGCTGCGGTGTTGAAGCCGGAAAGCAGATTCATCTGGGGGCTTCAACCATTCCTTCCGCATATCTGCTTCCGGAAATATGTGCCGCTTTTTCAAGGAAACATCCCGATGCATCGTTTTCAATAGTACAAAACGACAGCCGCAAAATAACCGAAGGCATTATAGAAAAGCGCTTTGATCTGGGCTTTGTCGGAACGAAGGCCCAAAATCCCGATCTTTCCTTCACTCCTTTTTTTGAAGACCGCATTGTCCTTATAACTCCGGCTACGGAAACCTTCCGCAAGATTTTCGCCGATGAGGACAGCAGCAGGGAACACAGCAGCGTCAGCGGGACATTTCCCGCAATCGCGACAATTCCCACACTGAAAAAGCTTCTTTCGTTCCCGCTTATCATTCGTGAAGAAGGCAGCGGAACCGGAAATCAGCTGCAAAAGCTGCTTTCGTATACCGAAATTCCGCAGTCCGAGCTTCATGTCATAGCAAAGATAAATGACCATGAAGCCATCAAGAATATGGTAGGAAACGGTATGGGAGTTGCCTGCGTTTCAAACCTGGCCCTCAATGCATCCGATCTCGGAAAGCTTTTTGTCTGTCCGCTTCCCGAAGAAGTTTCAAAACGTCAGCTGTATCTTGTTCAGCGCAAAAACACTTCTTTGCACGGCTATGCGCAGTTATTCAGGAATTTTGCAGCAGCCGGCCGGCTTTCTCAGGATCGCTGACCTTGAGAATCAGCTTTGCAGTACCTTCATCAGAATATCCGTACATATATGATACGTTGATTTTTTCTGCCGCCAGCTTCGAAAGCAGCGTGTTGAGTTCTCCCGGCACATCGGGAGTCTCAACGCAGATGACGTCCGTAAGCTTTGTCGTGAAACCTTTTTCCCTGAGTGCTTCAACCGCCTTTGCGGTATCGCTCACAATCATTCGCATAACTCCGTATTCGGCCGTTTCAGCCACACACAGAGCCGAAATATTAACTCCGGCCTCAGCGATTGCAGCTGTCATTTCTTCCAGTCTTCCGGCTTCATTCTGCAAAAATACAGATAATTGAGTAATCATATTGTTTCCCTCCTTAAATCTTTCTTCTGTCAATAACTCTGCGTGCTTTACCCTCGCTTCTTTCGATTGTTTTTCTTTCTACAGGATTAATTATAACACTTATTCCCAGCACACTTTCAACCTTTTGCTTAATATTGTTTCTTACTCTGTTGATCTCGGAAATTTCATCCGACATATATTCTTCATTCAGTTCAAGCTGAATTTCAAGAGTATCCATCGTTCCTTTTCTGTCAACGATAAGCATATAATTTGTCGTTGCCTCAGGTATGTTCATCAGAACACTTTCAACCTGTGAAGGGAATACATTTACTCCCCTGATAATGAGCATGTCGTCGGAACGTGCCATAATCTTTGACATTCTGACATTTGTTCTTCCGCATTCGCATTTTTCATGTGTAAGGCTTGAAAGGTCTCTTGTTCTGTATCTTAAAAGAGGCATTCCTTCTTTTGTAATCGTAGTGAATACAAGCTCACCCATTGTGCCGTCTTTAACAGGCTCAAGAGTATCCGGATCGATAACCTCAGGCATGAAGTGATCCTCTGCAATATGAAGTCCGTCATGCATGCTGCAGCTGCAGGCAACACCCGGTCCCATAACCTCGGAAAGTCCGTAAATGTCATGCGCTTCAATATGAAGTCCCTCCTCTATGCGGTGACGCATTTCCTCACTCCACGGTTCTGCTCCGAAAATACCTATTCTGAGCGGAAGCTTTTCGGTATCTACACCTGCAGCATGAAGCGACTCCGCAATATGTGCCGCATATGACGGTGTGCATGCAAGTATTGTTGCTCCGAAATCCTGCATCAGTGTCATCTGCTTTGCCGTATTTCCTCCCGAAATCGGTACAACGGTTGCTCCAAGATTTTCGGCACCGTAGTGCAGTCCGAGTCCTCCGGTGAAGAGTCCGTATCCGTATGCCACCTGAACAATATCGTCACGCGTTCCGCCCGCAGAGCATATAGCTCTTGCGACAATTTCGGCGAATATATTTACATCCTTTCTTGTAAGTCCGATTACTATAGGCTTTCCGGTTGTCCCCGATGATGCGTGAAGTCTTACTATTTCACTTCTGTGCGCGCTCAAAAGACCGTACGGATAATTGTCTCGAAGGTCCTTCTTGACTGTGAAAGGCAGCTTTACTATATCGTCCGCGTCCTTAATGTCGCCCGGCTCAATACCCATTGCCTGCATCTTTTTTCTGTAAAATTCAACATTCTGATAAACTCTGCTGACTGTTTCCTTCAGTCTCTGTGTCTGAATGTGGTGCATCTGATCTCTGCTCATGCATTCTGTTGTTTCATTCCAAATCATTTTCTTTTCCTCACTTTCCGCTGTTTCAAAGTAGTCAGTGCAAGAGTATACGTTTCAAAGCGCACAGTTTTTCTCTTTTTCCCGAAAAAAACAAAATCCCCGTCTCATAAAGAGACGGGGTTAACCGCGGTACCACTCTTTTTGTCTTTCGACCACTCAGGACTACTATCCTTAATCTCTGTAACGGGAGAACCCGGAAAAGCCTACTATCTGTTCAGCCTTCCTGCTCAAGGGGGAACTTCGGATAATGTTCATTCACCGGTTCTCAGCTCACCCGGCTCTCTGTGGAAGGAATCAGAATCTTACTTTACCCTGTCAACGCATTTGTAAATTCAGTTGTAACAGCTGTATATCTCAGCTATGATAAGATATTACTACACTTTTTTGTTTCTGTCAACAATATTTTTATTTTTTTTGTGAAAAATCACAAATTCTAAATATCTCTTATGACTTCGACAGAATGACTTTCAAGAGCCTTCTCCGCCTTTTCAATATCTCCGACCTGCAAAACAAAATACTGATCCTGGCCCTTTTCAACTACAAATGAATATACATATTCGATGGAAATCCCCTCATTTGCAAGTATTGTAAAGACTTCATTAAGCGAACCTCTTCTGTCTTCCGGATTCACTGCAAGCACATCCGACATCTTAGCGACAACACCGTTTTCAGCCAGCGTTGCAAGTGCCTTGTCAGGATTGCTTACTACAGTTCTCAGGATACCGAAATCCGCAGTATCATAAACCGAAATCGCCCGGATGTCAAATCCTTCATCGAAAAACAATTTTGTTAATTCCGCCAGTTTTCCCGGTTTGTTCGGAATAAATACGGACAGCTGTCTGATTGCCATTTATTTTTCCTCCCTCATATCAATAACACGCTTTGCTTTGCCTTCAAATCTCTGCAGACTTCTCGGCTCTACCAGATTTACGATTGAATCGATGCCAAGCACAGTACGCAGATTTGCCTTAACCTTTCTGTTCAGTTCTTCCAACATCTTAAACGAATCAAGGTAATTTGCATCAACCAGTTCAACGTCTATTTCTATCTTGTCAAGATGACCTTTTTTGAATACCTTGATCTGATAATGCGGGCCGATACCTTCTGTATTGATAAGCACCTCTTCAATCTGCGAAGGGAATACATTCACGCCGCCGAGAATAAGCATATCATCCGATCTGCCCTGTATCTTTGACATACGCACCGTTGTTCTTCCGCAGTCGCATTTTTCGTAATGAAGTGAGGTAATATCCTTTGTTCTGTAACGTACAATCGGAAGAGCCTCTTTTGTAATCGTTGTAATTACAAGCTCTCCTGTCTCACCCGGTCCCAGTACTTCGCCCGTGTCAGGGTTGATGATTTCAGGTATAAAATGATCCTCACTTATGTGCATGCCTCTCAGTGCCGTACATTCTCCGGCAACACCCGGCCCCATCAATTCACTCATGCCGTAATTTTCAGTTGAAAAAATCCCCCATTCATCGTTTAGGGCTTTTCTCATGGCTTCTGTCGAACCTTCACCGCCAAACAGTCCCCATTTAAGATTCAGATCGTTTTTCGGGTCGATGCCCATTTCCCGTGCAATCTCTGCCATGTGAAGAGCATATGACGGGGTAGAAATAAGTGCGGTCGTACCAAAGTCCTGCATGATCATAATCTGCTTCTTGGTGTTGCCGCTTGACATCGGAATAACGCCTGCGCCGACATGTTCAAGGCCGTGCTGAAGTCCGAAGGCTCCCGTAAAAAGCCCGAAGCCGAACGAAATCTGCGCCACATCTTCGTCTGTAACGCCTGCCATCGTAACAATACGCGCTATAAGCTCTCTCCATGTCTCCATATCCTTCCTTGTGTATCCCACAACAGTAGGTTTGCCCGTTGTGCCTGAAGACGCGTGAAAACGCACAAGGTCCTTTTTGGGTGAAGAAAAAAGCCCAAAAGGATAATTGTCCCTGAAATCCGCCTTTACCGTAAACGGTAATTTTTGCAGGTCTTCAAGAGTTTTTATATCCCCCGGCTCTACTCCGTTGTCCTTAAATTTCTTTCTGTAATGGGGCACGTTTTCGTAAACTCTTGCAACTGTCTTTTGAAGTCTTTCGAGCTGAATAGCACGCATCTGCTCTCTGTCAAGAGTTTCTTCCCTGCTCCATATCTTTGTCTGAATCATGTTTAATTCCTCCTACCAAACTACTAAACTACCCTTTAATTGTAAATCAATTTCCATATGCGTGCAAGTGCCTCTTTGCCGTTGTTTTCAAAACTCACACTTTCCTTTTCCAAAAAATTTAAGTATAATTGCATTATCAGCAATGCGTCAGATAACTCTGGCTACTCATAATTATTTTTAACCCGGAGGTAATTACATGAAAAGGAATATATCTTTGATTTTAACCGCAGTTCTGATATTCGCTATGGTATTTGCAATGGCCGCATGCGGAGAAAAGCCCGCAGAAGAAGGGACAGACGGCACTCCGAACCCAATGACCGAGTATTCTTCAATCTACGAAATCAACGAAATGTGCGGCGGCGCGCTTGTAAAACCTGAAGAAGGGACTCTCAAAGCCGAAAAATTCTTTGTTATCGACTGCGGTGATTACAAAATTGCCGAATACCAGTTCAGTCTTGACGGCGTACCTTTCAAATTCAGATTTTCCGATACTTCCGAAGACATAAGCGGTGTATATGACGGCGATGATACAATTTTCAGCAGCAACGACAAGGAAATCGTCATTAACGATGAAGTTAAGGCTGCACGCTGGTTCAATGACGGACAGTACTGTCTTACAACATCAGATGTGGCAAACATTTCAGATGATGCCTTCAATAGCCTTGTTGAAAGCTTGAAGGCACTTTCAGGCCTGATTGACTGGTCCGATACATATGCAATGCTTGAAGGAGAATGGCAGGATTCATACAGCCAAAGATGTGTTATGACTCTCAAAAACGAAGGCGACCATGTCGGCATTAAAGTCCACTGGGGCGATTCCTGCGCAAGCTTTGTTGAGTGGAATATGACTGCAACCGCAGGCGAGGACGGAACTCTCAATTACAGCGACTGCACAAAGGATTACATCACTATGGCCGACAACGGTGACATTGTATCAAGCGAATCGCAGAAAATTGACAAAGACGGCTACTTCCTCTACAGTGCCGAAAAGAAAACTCTTTCATGGGAAGG
>JAILLO010000043.1 GCA_024693105.1 Clostridia bacterium
TACTGCCTTACGTTATAGATAGCCTCGTTTGCAAGGCTTTTAGCCACATGGCAAAGTTCCTTTACGGTTTTGTAATCTTCCTTTGACAGATGCTTAACCTGTTGTTTTACAGATAAGTACATACAGTTTTACTCCTTTCTAAAGACTCGGATTTCTCCTGTATGTATATTATAGCATATGTTTTACTGCATTACAATGTATACAGTAAAAATACGGTCGCTTATATCCCACCACCCAAGGGTAGTGGGTTTTACGCTCCTGTTTATAAAGAATTATATGCAGCAAAGCTGAAATCCCCGCTTCCAAATCCGGACTAATTCCAGGTTGCAGTCACTGTTTCGCTAGCTGTAAATTCTTCCGGTAAGTTCTACCACGCCTTCATCATATAATAAAGACCCTCCGCAGTTTTGGCCGCCTCTTTTACTGAACTTCCGTAATGTGCATCGGCTGCTTTTTCATCAATGGAAAAAGTATGGGCTTCACCGTCAACTGCATACTCGAAATTGACATAACCGAGATTATCTATAGTTGCAATAAGCATAGCTCCGTAATAACCAAACTCTACTTTCAGTTTTTCTTCGTTCCATCTGCCCATATCTTCCTCAAAATGCAGCGTCCATCCGTAAGGCTCATTTGAAGTCTGAAGTTCGTTTGTGAAATTTCCGAATCTCTCAACTACGCCAAGTGCTTTTACACTTTGTCCGTTTTCGGGCATATTTCCGATATAACTGTGAGCCGCCGCATAAACATCTGCGACAAATGCAGGGATATCACAGCCGTTTTCCCAGATTACACGATCCGCAAGCTTCACTGTTTTGATTTTTTCATCCCCCGAAAAGTCGGAATAAAAATCATTCTCCGAAAAAGCAGTTTTCATTCCGGACATTATTTCTATTGAAAGCTCCCCGTCTTTGTATGAAAACGCTACATCCTTAACGCCCTGTGATGAGTCTTTGAGATATCCGTCGATGTGAGCATTTCCTTCTTCAACTCTGAGGCTGCTTATCTCAACCAGCTGAAGCGGCGCGGAATAGGAATTGAAATAACCCCTTGCAAGCAAAAGGCAAAGACAAAGAGCAATAACGGCAACCAGACCGAAGCCAAATCCAAGTCTCAGTTTTTTGTTGCTTTTTTTCATAAAGTCTATAGTCTCAGCTTCTGCATTCAGATTTTCCTTAAAATCACTGCTTTCTTCCCCGGTAACTCCAAGGCACATATCCTTTTTCATTTCTTCATATAATTCCCTGCAGGCTTCACACTCTTTCAGGTGTTCCTCAATCAAGGAATTACTTTCTTCACTTGTAAGCCCCTCAATATAAAGGGGAAGCAAATCTTTTATTATATTGCACGATATTTCATTGCACGATTCTTTAGTCATCTTTTTCCATCTCCTTTTTCAGCATTTCCTTTGCGCGGTAAAACGTTACCCTTGCCCAGTTTTCCGACCTGCCAAGGATATCTCCTATTTCTTTGAAGCTAAGTTCTGCAAGAAGTCTTAGATAAAGAAGCTCCCTGTAAGGCTCCGGACATGAGTGCAGCTTTACATAAAGCCTTGTTTTTTCAACGTTTTTAATTGTCTCGTCTTCAGATGACGCTGCAGTAAGTGTTATAGATTCAAGCTCTTCATAATCGGGATGTTTACGCCTGTATGCGGCAAGCTGATTTTTTGCTATTGCGCAAAGCCACGTGCTGATTTTGCAATTACCGTTGAACTTGTTTATGTTTTTTATCGCCTGATAAAAAGTCTCCTGAGTAATTTCCTCGGAAATGTCAGCACTCCCCGTTATGGAAAGCAGATATTTATAAACATATTTTGCATACTGTCTGTATATTTCTTCGCCGTTTTGCAAACTGCTTCCCTCCTTTCACATAGGTTAATGCCGAAAAAGTCCGTTTCGTTACATATTTTTTCAAAAAAAATATGCCGTCGGAAAAATTTACCGAAGCGGCATATAATCTCAACTAAAACGGCAGATACCAGATTCCTGCTTTTACCGCAAGAATAATGATAACTACATTGAATATCAGCGCAACAGGAAGAAGTATATTGAACTTCGTTTTCTGCGTTTTGTGGTGGAAAACATAAGAACCGATAAAACTTCCGAGTGCGCCCATCGCAAATGCACTGATAATAAGCGCCTTTTCACTGATGCGCCATGACTCTCTTTTGGCCATCAGCTTGTCATATCCCATCATAATGAAAGTAATGATGTTGATTATGATGTAAATAATTAATACTACTAAATCTGACGTAATTTCCATAATTCCTCCCTACCTGATTCCCCGGAGAAGCTCTATGATTCGCTCAAGCTCTTCCCGATTATAACAAAGAATCTCTACTTTACCGCCTTTACCTGACTGCCTGATGTTAACCTTTGTGCCGACAGCTTCTTTAAGCTCTTCCTCAAGCCTGAGAACGTCTGCATTTTTCTTTCTTGGCCTTGCAGCCTTCTTTGGCTTTGAATCATTTGAAAGTCTCTCCGTTTCACGAACCGAAAGACCTTCATCGGCAGCTTTTTTTGCAAGCTCAAGCTGCTTCTTTTCGTCTTCTATTGTAATGAGGGCTCTTGCATGGCCTGCCGAAAGCCTTCCTTCCCTCACCATAGCCCTGACATCTTCCGAAAGCTTTAAAAGTCTCAGGGAATTTGTGATATACGGTCTGCTCTTTCCGATGCTTTTTGAAACCTCTTCCTGCGTAAATCCGTAAGTTCCAATCATCTGGCTGACAGCCTCCGCTTCTTCAATCGGATTCAGATCCTCACGCTGCATATTTTCAATAATTGCAAGAAGCATATTCTGCTCATCGGTCAGGACTCTGACGACGCCCGGAATTTCCCTGAGGCCTGCTTTCCTTGCCGCACGCCACCTTCTTTCACCTGCGACTATTTCAAAGCCGTTTTCTACCTTTCGCAGTATAACCGGCTGAATAACCCCGTGATTTTTGATTGAAGCTGCAAGCTCTTCAAGCTTTTCCTCGTTAAAATGCTTTCTCGGCTGATTTTCATTTGGTTTGATTTTGTTGATGTCTATCAGGTAAACTATGTTTTCCTGAGATTCACCATCTTTGACATCTTCAATCCTGTTCAGATTTTCGCTGTCAATGCTGACTGCCTCGGTCGTTTCCGAAATCAACGCCCCAAGACCTTTTCCAAGCCCTGATCTTTTTGGTGCCGCCATTTTTTATTCACCGTCCATTTCCACAAATTCTTCCGCAAATTCCCTGTAAGCCTCCGCACCCTTTGACTTTGGATCATACTCTGTAATAGGCATGCCAAAGCTCGGTGCTTCTGCAAGTCTTACGTTTCTTGGAATAACCGTTGTGTATACCTTGGACTTAAAATATTTTTTGACCTCTTCAACTACTTGAATTGAAAGATTTGTACGTCCGTCAAACATGCTCAGAATAACGCCCTGAATTTCAAGAGCCGGATTCAACCTTTTTTTCACAAGCTCAATCGTGCTCATAAGCTGGCTTACACCCTCAAGCGCATAAAACTCGCACTGAATCGGAATCAGAACACTGTCAACCGCCGTAAGTGAATTGATGGTAAGAAGACCAAGCGACGGCGGACAATCGATAAATATATAATCGTACTTGTCCTTAATCTTTGCCAGAGAATTCTTGAGTCTTTTTTCTCTTTCTTCAAGCTGAACAAGTTCAACCTCGGCACCTGCCAGCTGAACACTTGCGGGAATAATATCCAGATTTTTCACCTGAGTATGTCTGATAGTCTTTTCCGGTGTAACCTTCTCATCAATCAGCATCTCATATGTTGTGTTTTTCAGACCTTTTTTGCTGATGCCAACACCACTTGTCGTATTTCCCTGAGGATCAATGTCCAGAATCAGCACCTTCTTGCCCATGATGGCCAGGCATGCCGCCAGATTTATGTTCGTAGTAGTCTTTCCGACGCCGCCCTTCTGATTAAAAATTGCTATTGCCTTTCCCAAAATTATTCCTCCTGTCAAACCCTTTGTTTTCCATTTTTTGTAAACTGTTTGGAAAATTCATCAAGTTAATTATATATTATCCTTCCGTTATTTACTACTAAAATTTATCAAAACGAAAATGTTTCACGTGAAATCATCGATAAGAACTATGCTCCCGGCAGCTTATTGCAGCGCTTTTGCGATTTATCCGCAAACTGACGCGAAAAATTTTTTTAAAACAAAAGTCACCGCGCGATAATTATGTTATACTTTTTATAAATGTAATTCTCTTAAGCTTTGTAATTACACGGGAGGTGACATCGGCAGGTTCGGTCTTTCAAAGGCCGCCGTCTAAACTTATGAAACAATACATAGTTGATGCATTTACTAAGGAAATATTTCACGGAAATCAGGCTGCCGTCTGCATTCTTGACAAGTGGCCGGATGAAAAAACGATGTTTAATATTACGCTTGAAAATAATTTTTCGGAAACTGCTTTCGCAGTAAAGGAAGGCGATAAATATCATCTTCGCTGGTTCACTCCCGGCGGTGAAATAGATTTATGCGGTCACGCGACGCTTGCAACCGGATTTGTAGTTCTCAGCTTTTATGAACAGGGCAGCAAAAGCATTATATTTAAGACGCTGAGCGGAGATCTTACCGTAAGCAAAAGCGGCAATTTGCTTGAAATGGAATTTCCGGCATACAAGCTTCAAAAGACCGATGTTACTTCACAAATGGAGGATGCTTTGGGCTGCAGGATCACTGAAGCCTTCAAAAGCAGAGACCTGCTTCTTGTCACGGATGACGAAGAAACCGTCAGAAGCCTGAAGCCGGATTTGGACAAAATAGAAATGCTCGACGGACTTCTTGTGCATGTTACCGCCAAAGGAAAAGAAACAGACTGCGTTTCCCGCTCTTTCGGGCCAAAACTTAAAATACCCGAAGACCCTGTCTGCGGCTCAGGTCACTGCCACATTATTCCCTACTGGGCAGAAAAGCTCGGCAAGACGCGGCTCACCGCATATCAGGCTTCAAAACGCGGAGGCACTCTTTACTGCAGAGTTGAGGGAGAAAAGATTTTTCTTGCCGGCGAGGCCGCACTTTTCTCGGTTGGCGAGCTTTGTATAAAATAATTTTTTAAGACAACATCTTTGAAGAATAATCAATTAAAAAAGAGGGGTATGTTCCCCTCTTTTTTCGTGTTTATATTTTGCAGGGCATTTTACGATTCGTTTACAAGCTTCCCTGTCATTCTGTCGATTGTAAGTGCAAGGACATTTACTCTCGCGCCGTCTTTTCTGATTTCCTCTTCAATCTCTTCCTCAGTCGGATAGAATTTTCTTGCAAGTCTGCGGCACTCATCGAGAATCTTTTCATTATCTGTGACAGTTTCAAGTCTTCCCAGGCAAATTACACTTTTAATATTCAGCGCCCACTCGCCTTCCTTTCTGAAACCCTCATCCATAACTGTAAAGCAGACTTTGTTATTGGCGTTCATAAGATCAATCTTCAAACCTTCCTTTGCGCCGTGGAAATATATTTTTCCGTCGTTTTCATCATAAAACTGATTGATCGGAATAGCATACGGATATCCGTTTTCCCCGTTAAAAGCCAGGATGCCGCGCGGTGCCGTCTTTAAAACTTCTATGCATTCTTCTTTGGAAACTTCCTGCTTGAATCTTCTCATTTTGCGGAATTCATTCATTTTGTGTACCTCCGTAAATATTTATAACTGTGTAAACATCAGACGGACATTTCCGGATGATGCTGCGAACTGTTTAACGCGCGGATAAGACAAAAGATTTTTCGGGCCGCGGTGCATAGAGCGGATGGAAACAAATCTTCTGCTTCATCCTGCATGTACGGGTCGAAAAATATATGAAGCTTCGATGCGGCCGGCCGGAGAAATTCTCCCCTGCCTCAGCTTCTCTGAAAAAATATTTAGAGGGCCGCGGCATATACAGCGGGTAAAATCAAATTTCCTTCATCCTGCATGTACGGGTTGAATAATATATGAAGCTTCGATGCGGTCGGCCGAAAAATTTTCTCCTATCTCTGCTTCGGATCAAAACTCAAATCTTTGCTTCATCGCGCATGACCTGCGGAAATATTCTCCGGCTTTATCCTGCCGCCTCCCAAAACAAAAATGCCAAAACCGTCCCCGGCCTTGTCAAATCCAAAAACATATCTTTTGTACAGCCGGTTTATAAATGCATCATTCAAAATTGTTTCACGTGAAACAATTCTTTGCAATACTTTTCATAAGTAGCTTTTCAAAACTTGCTGCCAAAACTACAGCGGTTCTTTCGCAGGCGTTCCTGCTTTCCTTGGATATGCCGCCGGTGTACTTTTAATTTTCTCTATACATACAATCCTGTGCTCAAAATCAAAATCCGGAATAGAAGCAGAACATGTTTCTCCGTATTTTCCACCGAGAATTTTTACTGCCCTTTCCCCTTCCTTCATTTCTCTTTCATAATCCGTTCCCTTATATGCAAGCAAAGCTCCACCTACTTTTATAAAAGGCAGGCAGTATTCCGACAAAACGCTGACCCTTGCAACGGCACGCGAGACACAGACATCAAATTTCTCACGATACAATTTGTTCTTTGCTACCTCTTCTGCGCGTCCGTGAAGGAGAGAAACATTATTAAGTCCAAGCTCTGTTTTGATTTCTTCAAGAATCTTTATACGTTTATTAAGGGAATCCATCAAAAGAAATTCCTTTTCCGGTGATATAAGCGCAAGCGGTATTCCCGGGAACCCGGCTCCCGTTCCGACATCAATTACAGTCTTTGCGCCTTTGTATTTTTCAATATTAACACAAAGAACAGAATCAACAAAATGTTTGACTACAAACTCTTCTCTGTCGGTTATTGCAGTAAGATTAACTTTTTCATTCCACTCAAGCACCCTGTTCATATATGTTTCGAACTTGTCCAATGTTTCACGTGAAACATTAACATTCAGATGCTTAAATGCCCTCTCCAGTCTTTCCATAAAAACCTCAACTACTTGAACTTAAGCTTACAGAATCGGTTAATTATTTCTATTTGAATTATCTCTCATTCTTCTTTGCTTTTCAAGATATACAATCAAAACATTGATATCGGCAGGCGAAACACCGGATATTCTGGAGGCCTGGCCGACAGAAGCAGGTTTGAATTTGCTGAGCTTTTGCATTGCCTCAATTCTGAGACCGTCGATTGCGCTGTAATCAAGATTCTCATCAAGATGCTTGTTCTCAAGCTTCTTAAACTTTTCAACCTGCTGAAGTTGCTTTGTAATATAACCTTCGTATTTTATCTGAACTTCAAGATTTGTAATTTCATGAGATGTAAGATGCGGTCTTACGGGATCGATTTCTGCAAGCATCTCATATGTAAGCTCCGGCCTTTTCAAAAGCTCGGCAAGCGAAACCTTGTTTTGAACCGGAGTACTTTCGTGCGACTCAAGAAATTCTTTTATATCAAGAGGCATGAGAAAAGTTTCTTCAAGTCTCTGACGCTCTTTTTCAATATGCTCCTTTTTCGCAAGAAATCTCCGGTAGCGCTCTTCAGATGCAAGGCCTATGTGGTAGGATTTGTCAGTTAATCTAATATCTGCATTGTCTTGCCTGAGAAGGAGCCTATATTCGGCTCTGCTGGTCATAATTCTGTAAGGCTCAGGAGTACCTTTAGTCACCAAATCGTCGATTAGAACCCCAATATAAGCCTCGTCTCTTTTCAAAACCATAGGTTCTTTTCCAGATATTTTCAGTGCCGCATTAATTCCGGCAATCAAACCCTGTGCCGCAGCCTCCTCATAACCGGAGCTGCCGTTGAACTGACCGGCGCAAAAAAGATTTTCTATCTGCCTGCTTTCAAGACTAAGCTTTATCATCAAAGGATCGATGCAGTCATATTCGATCGCATAAGCCGGTCTTGAGATTTCTATATTTTCAAGACCGGGTATCGTTTTATAAAAATCACGCTGAACATCCTCGGGAAGACTTGAAGACATACCCTGGATATACATTTCATCAGTATCAAGACCTTCAGGCTCGACAAAAAGCTGATGGCGCTCTTTATCACTGAAACGGTTAATTTTATCTTCGATTGAAGGACAGTATCTCGGACCGACGCCTTCAATCTGGCCGCCAAAAAGTGCCGACCTTGAAAAATTATTGCGAATTACAGTATGAGTCTCCTGCGTTGTATAGGAAAGCCAGCACGAAATCTGATCTTTTTTAAGATCGTCATTCATAAAGGAAAACGGAACAATCTTCTCATCACCCTTTTGCTCAATCATTTTACTGTAATCAAGACTCTTTGAAAGTGCTCGACACGGCGTTCCCGTCTTAAATCGCCTAAGCTCAATACCATGTTTTTTGAGATTGGAAGAAAGATCTCTTGCAGGCGCAAGTCCGTTTGGTCCGCTTTCAAAAGCTGCCTCGCCAATGAAAATTTTGCCGCGAAGGAATGTTCCTGTTGCAATTACAACGGCTTTTGCACGATATGCAGCATTTGTCTTTGTAATTACGCCGCAAACTTTTCCGTCTTCTACAATTATATCAACGACCTCACCCTGCTTCAGATGAAGGTTCTCCTGGTTTTCAAGCGTTTTCTTCATCTCAATATGATAAAGATTCTTGTCGGCCTGCGCTCTCAAAGAATGAACTGCAGGACCTTTTGCCGTATTGAGCATCTTGCTCTGAATAAAAGTTTTATCGATGTTTATTCCCATCTCTCCGCCGAGGGCATCAATTTCACGAACAAGATGGCCTTTGCCTGTTCCTCCTATCGAAGGATTGCACGGCATCATCGCAACAGCCTCAAGATTAATTGAAAAAACAAGGGTTTTGTGTCCCATTCTGGCCGATGCCAAAGCAGCCTCGCATCCGGCATGACCTGCTCCGATGACTATTACATCATAATCATCCATAATAAAATAACTCATACTAAACCTTCTCCCGTCTTACTTTCCAAGACAAAATCTTGAAAAAACTTCATTAATAATATCATCAGAAACAGATTCTCCGATTATTTCACCTAAAGAATCATATGCGTTTCTTATATCTATTTCTATAATATCAAAGCTTTCCTTTATTTCTGCAAGCTTTGCGGCATCCTTCAAAGAAGAAAGCGCGCTTTCAAGCAGACTTTTGTGGCGGACATTCGTTACAAGGACTGAATTTTCCTGTCTGATCCTGCCGTCGAAAACCATATCATAAACAGCCTTTTTTATCTTTTCGATTCCCTCTCCCGATTCCATTGACGTGCTAATAATATCGGCATTTGGAAAAAGATTTCCGATCTCAGCATCTGTTACGCACGAGGTAAGATCACTCTTGTTTAAAAGGACAATGACCTTTTTGTTCTTTACAGACTCCGCAATTTCAATGTCTTCGCCCGAAAGGCCCTCGGCCCGGTCAATTACAAAGAGGACAAGATCTGCCTTTTCAAATGAAAGGCGGCTCTTTTGTATTCCGATCTTTTCTACGGGATTGTCTGTTTCCCTTATTCCGGCAGTATCTGTCAGCCTGACAGGTATACCGGAAATATTGATAAATTCCTCGATAGTATCACGCGTCGTACCGGGAATATCTGTTACAATTGCTCTCGGCTCTCGAAGAAGAGCATTCATTAAAGAAGATTTTCCGACATTCGGCTTTCCGACTATCGCAACGCTTAAGCCTTCTCTTATAATTCTTCCCTCGTCTGCCCTTTTCAAAATATCAACGAGCTTTTGAACAATTATATCTATTCTGTTTTGCAGATCGCTGTACTGCAGCTCTTCTATATCTTCATCGGGATATTCTATATTTACCGTTACATTTACAAGAATATCAAGGATATCCGCACGAAGCTGTGAAACACTTTTTGAAAGCTCACCGGAAAGCTGACTCAAAGCCGCATCATAACCGGTGTCTGTCTTTGCCCTTATCATGTCAATTACAGCTTCGGCCTGAGAAAGATCAAGCCTTCCGTTCAAAAAAGCGCGCTTTGTGAATTCACCCGGTTCTGCAAGTCTTGCCCCAAGAGAAATAACTTCCTCAAGTATTTTTTTCAGTGAAATAATACTGCCGTGACAATCGATTTCAACAACGTCTTCTCTTGTGTATGTATGAGGCTTTTTCATATATACGGCCATTACCTCATCAATTATTTCATCCGTATCAAATTTCTTTATATATCCATATGTTAATTTGCGGTTTAACATATCCTTTGAAAAGTCAAAAGGCTTGTATTTCAAGTTAACGCCGTCATTAACGGCAGCATTTCCGGACTTATTAACAGTACAGAAAATCCTCGATAAAATATCAAAGGATTTCTCACCGCTTATTCTGACTATACCTATTCCGCCTTCCCCGTAAGCCGTAGCGATTGCAGCAATAGTATCTTCCATCAAAGCCTCCCCGAATTACAAATTCAAACTAAAATACAGATACATAATTTAAAACAGCTGCTCCAAATCATCGGATTTGAAGCAGCCTCTTTACACCAAATAATTATTTCAATTCGATGATAACCCTTCTGTAAGGTTCTTCTCCCTCACTTCTTGTATTGATATTGGCATTATTCTGCAGTGTTGCGTGAATAACCTTTCTTTCGTAAGGGTTCATTGGTTCAAGTCTGACACTTTTCTTTGTCCTTTGAACCTTGTCAGCAAGCCTGTTTGCAAGCTGCTCAAGAGTTCTTTCTCTCTTGGATCTGTAATTCTCGGCGTCAACTACAACTCTCATGTACTTTTCCTTGTTCTTGTTAACTACAAGGCTTGTAAGGTACTGAAGAGCGTCAAGAGTCTGACCTCTTTTTCCTATAATTGTGCCGGAATCCTTGCCCTGAATATCGATAAGGATGCACTCGTCGTTCTGCTTAGCCCTGATATCAAGATTCAGATTCATTTTTTCAGTTACTTCTTTGATAAAAGTAAGTGCTGCATGGTCGTTTACTTCAACCATATTTTCTGTATCAAGCTCAAGAGCAGGACGTCTTTGTTCTGCCTTCTTTTCAGGCTTTGGCTTTCTTTCCTGTTTTTCAGGTTTTTCTGCCTTTTCTTTCTTTTCATGCACCTTTTCTGCATGCTTTTGCTTAAAGTTTTCCTTGTGGGATTCGTGTTTTGGTTCCTGTTTGATTTCAGGCTCTGCTGCCTTCTTTTCTACTCTTACCTTCGCAAGCTTCGATCCAAATCCAAGAAATCCCTTTGAAGGTTCCTCCAAGACAATTATATTGACATCTTCTTTGGTTAACTTAAGATCGGCAAGCGCAAGTTCTACGGCTTCGTCGATACTTGTTCCCCATTTTTCTGAATAATCCATATAATATATTCCTCCAAATTACTCTCAGATAAATCATTCCTCTTCTGCTTCAGCTTTAATCTTTGCTCTTACCTTGTTCAGATGCAGGTTAAAGAAAATCTGAATAACCTGTCCGAAGAACCAGTAAATTGTAAGACCTGCAGGGAATGATCTTCCCATAAGTACAATCATAACAGGGAAGAAATACTTCATCATTTTCATCATAGGTGCCATCTGGGCACTTGCTTCTGAGCCTGCCTGCTGCGCCTGAGTCTGTGAAAATGAAATGAACGTTGTTATACCCGCTGCTATAGGCAGAATCCACGGATCCGGCTGAGAAAGGTCTGAAATCCAAATAAAGTTTTCGTGTACTGCCATAAGCATATCATTGCTTGAAAGATACAGCATAGGATTTCTCAGTAACGCGAAAAGTCCGAAGATAATAGGCATCTGAATCAGCATCGGAAGACACCCACCCATAGGATTGAACTTTTCTTCCTTGTAAAGCTCCATCATCTTCAGATTTAAGGTCTCTTTGTCATTTGCGTATTTAGCCTGAAGCTCCTTCATCTTTGGCTGTATGGAAGCCATTCTTGCCGTAGATTTTATCTGAGTCGCATAAAGAGGATAAAGGCAGAACTTTACAATCAAAGTCAAAATGACAAGAGCAAGACCGTAAACGCCAACCAGGCTGTAAATCTGCTCTAACAACCAGCCCATCGGTCTGGCTATAACGCCTATAACTGTTTGCATTAATTTCCTCCATCATTTTAAAGGATCATAACCACCGGGATTGAATGGATGACACTTCAAAATTCTTTTAATTCCTAAATAACTACCTTTAAATACACCGTATTTTTCCAGTGCCTGAATAAAATACGCCGAACAGGTAGGATAAAACCGGCATGTAGGCGGAAACATGGGCGAAATAAATTTCTGATAAAATCTGATAAGCAATATCATAAATTTTTTCACCATCAAGATCACCTGCTTTTCCTTTTGATGATACCGGCTCTTTTTGCTGCGGCTTCAATAGATTTTTTCACATCCGCACATTTCAGATTAATAATCGTTGTTCTGGCAATAAAAATTAAATCATATCCCTGCGCCAGATCGGAATTTGCAACAATCTGCCGATAGCTTTCCTTCATCAGTCGTCTTGCTCTGTTTCTTACAACACTGTTTCCGACCTTCTTGCTGGCCAGAAAAGCAATTCTGTTGTAATCAAGAGAATTCTTTTTATAAAAGAGAACGACGCATCTGTCACCTATCGACCTGCCCTTGTTGTAAATTGCGGAGAAATTGTGTTTTCCTCGCAAGACTGTTTTTTTCAGCATTTGTTACCTCTTTCTTCCGATTCACAAATCAGAATAAGATAAATGGTCTTATTATTTTGTGCTACGCAATAAACAAAAAGACCACGGATGCGGTCTCTATGCTGTTAAAACTTTTCTTCCTCTTGCTCTTCTTCTCTTCAAAACATTTCTACCGTTCTTTGTGCTCATTCTTTTTCTGAAACCATGTTCCTTGGCTCTCTGTCTTGTTTTTGGCTGATAAGTCTGCTTCACCTCAAAAACACCTCCTTCTTATTATATTTTTTTGTGAAAATCTCAATTTCAATTCTCACACATATGCCTTACTATTATAGCTTTGAAACAATATTATGTCAACGATTTTTGCAATCTATTATCATTTAAATGTTGAAATATACACGTTTTTAAAATTATGCGCTATAATTTAACTGTTGAAAATATATTTTCTTTTCTTAAAATATTTTAATTTATTCAATATGTAGTA
>JAILLO010000089.1 GCA_024693105.1 Clostridia bacterium
AACTGCAGTTGATACTTCAAGAAGTGAAATTGATGAAGTGATAGCTGCAATAAATACGAGGAAGTAAAGGATGAATCCGAATACAGGTCCGATAGCGCCCATTTCAGCAAATACAGCCTGAAGAGTTACGAACAGAAGTCCGGGACCACCACCCGGTTCCATGCCGAATGCAAATACTGCAGGCATAACTGCAACACCGGCCATCAGAGCGATGAGTGTGTCACATGCAGGGATTATAAGTGAACTCTTTTCGATGCTTGTTTCCTTTGGAAGATAAGCACCGTAAGTAATCATGATACCCATACCGAGTGAAAGTGAGAAGAACATCTGACCGCCTGCGGAAGCAAGTACGGAAAGCCAGCCTGTCCCCTGGAATACCGAGAAATCAGGCTTGAACATAAACTTTAGGCCTTCTACGGCACCCGGAAGAGTAACGGATCTGATAATAACGATAATTAACATAAAGAACAAAGCAGGCATTGCATACTTTGAAAACTTTTCTATACCGCCTGAAACTCCGCCCATAACTATAAGTGCTGTAAGAACTATAAATATTACAGTATAAATGGTGGAAGTTGATTGACTGAGGTAAAGGTTTGTAAAGAATGTGCCGGAATCCTGTCCTGCGGTACCCCATCCCGCACCAAACAGGTCTCCGATGTTTGCTATTGCATATCTCAGACACCATCCGCCCAGCATTGAGTAGAAGGAAAGAATGAGATACGGACAGATATAAGCCATCCACCCTACGATGGCAAATTTTTCACTGATTGCCTTGTATGCCCCGATAGCGCCCTTTCCGGAACGACGGCCGATTGTAAGTTCGCCCATCATGATTACATAGCCCACAAATACGGCTAAAACGAGATAGATGATTAAGAATGCGAAACCGCCATGCGATCCCATTTTGTAAGGGAAGCCCCACAGGTTGCCAAGTCCTACTGCAGAGCCTACAGCTGCCATAAGAAAGCCAAAATGGCTTCCCCATTGTTTGTTGTTGCTTTCCATTGGAAAAACCTCCTTTTTTCAAATTACTCCTTAAAATTCAAATGATAATTACATATTGTAATTCTACAACCAGCAATCGGCTTTGTCAACCAAAACTGTGCAGAGAAACAAAAAAATTCCAATAAACTGTTTATGCTTACAAAAAGACAAAAAATATGCATAATGTGACCGTAAAATTTGTGTCATCATACAAATAAGGCATAAATGTAAACTTTTTGTTTGTCTATTCCAAATGCGGGAAGTATAATGTAATATCATAATGACAGGGTTATACTGCTGTGGTTTGCATTAAAACAGGAAAAAGGGAATGAATGATATAATTACAAAGAAAATAAAAATATGGGGTAACGTCGCGGGACCGGAATTTCTGCAGTTTGTTTCACGGACGGCTGCGCGGCTTGCGATGAAAGGAGAAGTACTGCATGAGGGTGGACTTGTTCATATTATTGTATCCGACACAGAGAAAAGAACAGATGCTTTTATCGATGCATTGAAGAAGGACTGCCCCACAGAGACGGAAGTTACATATATAACAAAAGAAACCGTTCAGTACAGACATTTTGAGGGATTTGCCGTTTCGGACGAAGGGGATGCTTATGAAGCATATCTGCGGCCCGACAAGGGTTTTTGCAGTGAATGCTGCAGTGAAATGCTTGATTCCGCAAATTCAAGATATATGTATCCTTTTATTACCTGCAGCAATTGCGGCCCGAGATATTCTGTTGCGGACAGACTGCCTTTCACAAGGGAAAATACATCAATGAAGGATTTTCCGATGTGCAGATTGTGCGCATTGCAGTACAGAGCGGCCGATGACAGGAGAAACAATGATGTGCTTGCCGCATGCCACAATTGCGGCCCCCGTCTTGGGATGAGACTTTCGAAAAATGCCTCGGTTATTACATCGGAAGCGTTTATCAGGTGGAAGAAAAACCCGGACGACAGGGAAAAGATGCTTGATGACGGTGTGTGGTCTGTCATTTACACGGCGCGCAATCTTCTTGCGCAGGGACGTGTTATTGCGGTAAAAGGCATGGGAGGCTACAGCTTTTTCTGCGATTCCGCGAATGAAATGGCCGTTTCAAGGCTGAGAACAATAAAACAGAGTGACCGCAAATATTTTGCCGTGATGTTTAAAAATATGGACTGGGTTGGTCAGTACTGCCGTGTGGGAATCGCCGAGGGCAAACTGCTCAAATCGGCGGCAAGGCCTGTTGTTCTTCTCGAAAAGCAGCCGCATGATTTCGGGCACGACCCTTTTGAAACAGATGAGAACCTTCAAAGAAAACCGATCAAAGAATTTGATAGCAGCCGCTTTATTGCGGCAGTGCTTCCGGGAACGGGGCTGGAGTATATGCTGCTTGATATTTTCAAAAGACCGCTGCTTGTTTCAAGTGCAAATGTCACCGGTATGCCCGTGATATATGATGATGAAGAAATGTTTGCGATGCTCGAAACGGAAAAGCTCCTTGCAGGAGTTTTCTACGGGGAGGACCGCATAAGAACGGGGCTGGATGATTCGATTGTGCGGATTATAGACAACCGGCCGCAGATAATCAGAAGATCGAAAGGTTATGCGCCTGCTCCGCTTTATATCAGAGCGGGTGGGGAAGCCTCCGAAAGACTTTCGGGCGCAGACGGAAAAGCAGCTCTCGAGATTTTTGCAACGGGAGGACAGGTGAACAGTGCTTTTGTGCTGGCAAGAGGGAAAACCGCATATCAGAGTCAGTATATGGGAAGCCTGTTCGGGGCTGATAACAGGCGTGTTTATACTTCAAACGTCGCACGCATGAAGAAGCTTCTTGGTATAAATCCGAAATATGTGGCCTGCGATATGCATCCGCTTTATTTCAGCACTTCTTTTGCTGCGAATTACATGAAGATGAATCCCGACGCCGCGGTAATGGTCCCTGTTCAGCACCATCATGCGCATATTGCTTCGGTTATGGCCGAGCACGGTCTTGACGGCCCGGTAATCGGCGTAAGCTTTGACGGTGCGGGATACGGAACCGATGAAAACGTCTGGGGCGGTGAAATTATGCTCTGCCGCGGAGGACATTTCAAAAGACTTTCGCATTTAAAATATGTAAATATGATAAGAAGAGATTTTTCGCCGAAGGAGGCATGGAAGACGGCAATGTGCTATCTGCATGACATGGATAACGGCGGAAGATTTTCGGCAATGCCTTTTTCGGGAGGAAGCGGCCCAAAAGAGGCAGAGCCGGATGAGAGCAGGGAGTTTTCCGTCAATATCGGATATCTGGCGGAAAACACAGACCTTAGAAAACGCCCCGAATGGGTTCATGTAAGGGACGTTCTTGACAGCAGGGCTCATGTTATCAAAAGCTCGAGTGTGGGAAGGCTTTTCGATGCTGCCGCTGCACTTATAGGAATTTCGGGTTACAATGAATACGGCGGGCAGTGCGCAATCCTTCTTGAGGAAGCGGCGGCAAGAGCAATGGCATCACCCGGTGCAGACAAAAAAGATGACCTGGCGCTGCTTTTTCACAGGCAGATTGCAAACACCGTTCTTTCACAGTGCCGGGAGGTTCGCGAGGGAAAAGCGGTAAACGGTGAAGGCAAAGATGTAAATACCGTAGTTCTTTCGGGAGGAGTTTTCGAAAACAGGGTGTTGACGGAGCTCACGCTTTCCCTGCTGCGCAAGGATTCGTTTGATGTTTATTACAATATTTCGGTCGGCCCGAATGACGGCTGCATCGCGCTCGGACAGACTTATGTAATTATGAAGCGTATTGCCGAAGGCGAAATCTAGGCGGTGAGCACGGCAGCTTCCGGCGGGATTTTGCCGGGTGATTTACAGACAACCGGTATTACGGTTATTATAATTTTGAAGAATAAATAAACGGAAGGAGATTTAGTAATGGCAATTGAAAAAGTAAGAGATTATCTCAGACAGTTTGGGGCTGAAGACCGCATTCTGGAATTTGATGTATCAAGTGCGACGGTCGATCTTGCGGCTGAAGCGGTCGGTGTTGAGGGAGCGCGCATATGCAAAACGCTTTCCTTTTATATTCCCGACGGCGGATGCATTCTGATCGAAACGGCAGGAGACACAAAAGTGGACAATAGGAAATTCAAGGATTTTTTCGGGTTTAAGGCGAAAATGCTTAGCGCGGAGGATGTAGTAAAATACACCGGCCACGCAATCGGAGGAGTATGTGCCTTCGCTATTGAAAGAGATGATGTCAAGGTTTATACCGATGTTTCGATGAAGCGCTTTGAAACTGTTTTCCCGGCATGCGGCAGCAGTAACAGCGCGATAGAGCTTACCTGCGATGAGCTTCACCGCTTTTCGGGGGCGCTGGAATGGGTCGATGTATGCAAGCTTCCGCAGGCGGAGCAGTAGCCGCAGCCTTGGATTATATGCCGAAGAAAACACCGTTTTTTGATGTAGGGCATGGGCAATTCTGCTATTGCATTCAGAGGCACTGTCATGCTATAATGCTTTTAAAATGCAAATGTATATTTGTATACAATTATACATTTTTAATCAGGG
This sequence comes from Clostridia bacterium, assembly GCA_024693105.1. Lineage (GTDB taxonomy): Bacteria > Bacillota > Clostridia > Peptostreptococcales > Anaerovoracaceae > JAILLO01. The sequence continues at coordinate 4,526 of JAILLO010000089.1, forward strand.
ACAGGAGATGTATTTATGGCAGCTATGACGAAATTGGAAAGACAGGAACGTGATTTCATTAAGGAAATGGCACTGCATCTTGCGGAAAACGATATTATAGAAAATGACCTTTACAAGCAGTATGACGTAAAGCGCGGACTCAGAAACGCCAACGGCACAGGAGTTCTGGTCGGCCTGACGAGAGTCGGAACCGTCCATGGTTATTACGTAAATGAGCAAGGAGAAAAGGTACCGCGTGAGGGCAAGCTTTATTACAGAGGCTACAGCATAGAGGACCTCGTAAAAAACTGCATCAGAGAGAATCGTTTCGGTTTTGAGGAAACGACATATCTGCTGCTTTTTGGTGAGCTTCCGACAAAGAAGCAGCTTGAACAGTTCAAGACACTTCTTGGGGCAAAGAGAGAGCTTCCTATGGGCTTTGCGCGTGATATGATTCTTACGGCGCCTTCCAAGGATATAATGAACAAGCTGTCAAGAAGCATACTTGCGATGTACTCCTATGACCCGAAACCCGATGATACCTCAGTTGAAAATGTTCTTCGTCAGTCAATCAATCTGATAGGCTATTTCCCTGCATTTATTGCATACGGATATCAGGCGAAGGCTACATTTTTTGACAATAAGAGCCTTCATCTTCATTATCCTATTCCGGAGCTTGGAACAGCCGAAAACATTCTGAGGATGATAAGACCGACAGGTGAATTTACGGACATGGAAGCCAAAATCCTGGATCTTACGCTTATGATTCACGCAGAGCATGGCGGAGGAAACAATTCAAGCTTTACGACACATCTGATTTCATCTTCGGGTACAGACACGTATGCGGCAATTTCAGCGGCAGTCGGTTCTCTGAAGGGTCCTAAGCATGGCGGAGCAAACATAAAGGTCATCAATATGATCAGGGATCTTAAGGCTCATGTTAAGGATATTACAAATTACAAAGAAGTCGAAAAATATCTTATAAAAGTGCTCAAGGGACAGGCAAACGACGGAAGCGGTCTGATTTACGGTCTTGGGCATGCAATTTATACACTGTCAGATCCGCGTGCCGTTGTGCTTAAGGATATGGCCGAAAAGCTTGCTGCGCACGAGGACAAGATGGACGAATTCAGATTATTTAAATTCATAGAAGAGGAAGGACCGCGCATCATAGCAAAATACAAGGGAGTTGACAGCGTTATGATGCCGGCAAATGTAGACCTTTATTCCGGTTTTGTGTACAGCGCGCTTGATATTTCACCGGATATAGCGACACCTTTATTTGCAACCGCAAGACTTTCGGGGTGGTGTGCGCACAGAGTCGAGGAAATAATCACGGGCAAGAAGCTTATGCGTCCGGCATATGAAAGTGTTCAGCCAAAACTCGAATATGTTCCGCTTGAAGAGAGAAAGTAATGACTAAAGAAAAATACAAATCGAAAAGGAGATATGTCCTCGCTCTCGGTCATTTGTGCGCAGACATGAACCAGGGCGTTCTTGCGGCAATTCTCCCGTTTCTTATTGCGGCATACCATTATGATTACAAAACAGCAGCGATGCTTGTAATGGTATCAAATCTAGTAGGTTCGGTGATACAGCCGATTTTCGGTTTGCTTGCCGATAAAAAAGTAAGACCGGCGATGATGTCTGTCGGTGTAATTATGGCAGGTTTCGGCATGGCTTTGACGGGGCTTGTCGATAATTTCGGGCTGCTTTGCATAGCCGTGGTTATCAGCGGCGTGGGGACAGCCATGTTCCATCCTCAGGCAGCGCAGCTTATTAACAGGGTTTCGCTGGAAGGCACAAAGGGTGAAAGTTTCGGGATTTTCGCGCTGGGCGGCAATCTGGGATTTATGTTCGGTCCGGCTCTTGTAACGGCGTGTATTGCTGTTGCGGGACTGAAGGGGACACTGGTACTGGTCGTTCCCTCGATTGTCTTTACGGTAGTGCAGATTCTTTTCTTTGAAGCCCCGGCAGAAGGTCTTCCGTATGTTGCGGCCGAAAAGAACGGTCCGGCCAAAAGGCCGAAGGACGACTGGCCGGAATTTATCAAGCTTGCATTGCTTGTAACCGGACGTTCGGTTATTTTCAGCGGGATTAACACATTTGTTGTGCTTTTTCTTATTTCTCAAATGCATCTCAGCGAGAGTACGGGAAACATATTCCTGACATTTTATTATGCGGTCGGTTCGGTAAGCGCCGTTGCCGGCGGCAAGCTTGCAGATATGATAGGACACCGCAAAATCATATGGATTTCGTGGGGAATTCTGGTTCCTTCGCTGTTCCTCTTTTCCATGAATCAAAATATAGTCATTGCGGCAATCCTGCTTATTCCAATGGGAATAGGAATAAGCATGCTTTACAGTCCTTTGGTGCTGTCGGGTCAGCAGTCGCTACCAAATCATATGGGACTTGCATCGGGCGTAACGCTCGGACTTTCGGTAAGCATCGGAGGAATAGTTGCACCGGCACTTGGCAGTGTCGGCGATGATTACGGACTTGTAAAGGTATTTGTAATAATCGCATGTATTGCGGTTGTGCCTATGATACTTTCGTTCTTCCTGAAAGAAGAAAGAAAGCAGTAATTTACAAATCTGTTATTGAAGGCAACGGCCTTATCAATAAGGCCCAAAAAATAAAGAAAAACATAACAGGGCAGAGTCTGAAACAGAAAGATGCCTCCTGTCTGACGCTTCGGCGCAGGGAATGGCAGGCGGTATCGCAATTGTTGGGAGACTCTGCTATTTTAATGAACAAATGTTCTCGAATTCGTTGAAAGCATATCGGGCGTGTGATATAATTGCTCAGAAGCTGACAGTTTTCGGAGGTAATATGGGAGAGTTCAAAATCGTTTCGGATTACAGACTCTGCGGTGATCAGCCGCAGGCTGTGGAAAAGCTTGCAAAAGGTATTCTGGAAGGCAAAAAATACCAGACGCTTATGGGCGTGACCGGCTCAGGCAAGACTTTTACAATGGCAAATATTATAGAAAAAGTGCAAAAGCCTACGCTTGTTATTTCTCACAACAAGACTCTTGCGGCTCAGCTTTGCGGAGAATTCAAAGAGTTCTTTCCTGACAATGCCGTAGAATATTTTGTCTCCTACTATGATTATTATCAGCCTGAGGCATATGTGCCTTCTACAGATACATATATAGAGAAGGATTCGCAGATAAACGACGAAATCGAAAAATTGCGCCATTCGGCAACGGCTGCGCTTGCGGAAAGACGCGACGTTATTATCGTGGCAAGTGTATCGTGCATATACGGACTGGGAAGCCCTGTTGACTACGAAAACCAGATGCTTTCGCTCAGACCGGGCATGGAAAAAAGCCGCTATGATATTTTGAGAAAGCTTGTTGACATTCAGTACACAAGAAACGATACATCATTTGAGCGGGGAACATTCAGAGTCAGAGGTGATACCGTAGATATATTTCCTGCGGGCTCTGAAGTCGGTATACGCGTTGAACTGTTTGGCGATGAGGTCGAATCAATCAGGGAGATAAACCCGGTTACAGGGGAAATCATCGCTGCGAGAAACCATGTTGCAATTTTTCCGGCATCGCATTATGTCACTTCGAACGAAAAAATGCAGCGTGCGCTTGTCACTATAGAAGAGGAATTGCAGGAACGCATAGGATGGTTCAGGGACAGGGGCAAGCTTCTTGAGGCACAGCGGATAGAACAGCGCACCAGATACGATCTTGAAATGCTTCGTGAAATCGGAACATGCAAGGGGATTGAAAATTACTCAAGGCATATTTCAAATCTTTCGCCGGGAAGCAGGCCTTATACTCTTATAGATTATTTCCCGGAGGATTTCCTTATTATCATGGATGAGTCGCATGTAATGCTTCCGCAGCTTCATGCGATGTATGCAGGCGACCGTTCGAGAAAGACTTCGCTTGTCGACTTTGGATTCAGACTTCCTTCGGCGCTTGACAACAGACCTTTGAAATTCGAAGAATTTGAAGGACTTGTCAATCAGATTGTATATGTAAGCGCAACGCCTGCGTCGTATGAGAGGGAAAAAAGCGGCGGGATTACCGCAGAACAGCTATTCAGGCCTACGGGGCTTCTTGATCCGCCTATTGACGTGCGTCCGACGAAGGGACAGATAGACGATCTTATCGGAGAAATCAATACCGTCGCGCAGCGCGGAGAAAGAGTTCTTGTGACTACTCTTACGAAAAAAATGGCGGAAAGCCTGACAGATTATCTCCAAAATGTCGGAATACGTGTCAGATATATGCATTCGGAGATTGATACGCTTGAAAGAATGGAAATCATCAGGAATCTGCGTCTTGGCGAATTTGACGTGCTTGTCGGAATCAATCTTCTTCGTGAAGGACTCGACCTCCCTGAGGTTTCTCTTGTGGTGATTCTCGATGCCGACAAGGAAGGTTTTTTGCGTACGGAAACATCCCTTATTCAGACAATAGGACGTGCCGCAAGAAATGCTAACGGCAGGGTTATTATGTATGCGGATACCGTCAGCAAGGCGATGAGGGCTGCAATTGACGAAACCGAAAGAAGAAGAACGCTTCAGCATGAGTTCAATGTCGAGAACGGGATTACGCCGACCACGGTTTCAAAGGGCGTAAGGGATACTATCGAAGTCACGGCGCCGGTAGAAGATACAGACAGGTTCAGGGGCAGAAGTGCTCTTGAGCTTACAAAGAAAGAACTGAAAGAATATATCAGGCAGCTTGAAACCGAGATGAAACAGTCGGCAGATGCGATGCAGTTTGAGCAGGCGGCTATCATCAGAGACAAAATATTCGAATTAAAGGCAAGACTTTAATATACTGCCGGCATCTGCACTTTTGCGGGGCCTTCCTGTTAACACACAGTATGTGCTGCGGCAGACCCCGGGATATGACATTTAAGCGTGCCGGAGATTATGAAAGGGAATATATCAATATATGGCAAATGAAATAAAGATAAAAGGAGCAAAGGTAAACAACCTGAAAAACGTGGATCTTACGATTCCGCGCGACAGCATGGTTGTTTTTACGGGACTTTCCGGTTCGGGAAAGTCTTCACTTGCATTTGACACCATTTATGCAGAGGGTCAGCGCCGCTATGTGGAAAGTCTCTCGGCGTATGCCCGCCAGTTTCTGGGACGGATGGACAAACCCGATGTCGAATATATAGAAGGACTTTCGCCGGCTATTTCAATCGACCAGAAGACTACGAGCAGAAATCCGCGTTCGACGGTCGGAACCGTGACGGAAATTTACGACTATATCAGACTTCTTTATGCAAGAATCGGAAAACCGCACTGCCCTGTATGCGGCAGGGAGATTTCAAGTCAGACAATCGATCAGATTGTGGATTCCGTTATGCGGGAGGATGAAGGAACAAGAGTGACGGTACTTGCGCCGGTTGTCAGAGAGAGGAAAGGCGAGCATGAAAAAATCCTCGAGCGAATCAGAAAAGAAGGCTTTACAAGAGCACGAATAGACGGCGAAATATTTCTCCTAAATGAAGATGACATAAAACTTGAAAAGAATTTCAAGCACACAATAGAAATAGTTGTTGACAGGATTATAGTCAGAGAAGGTGCACAGAGCAGACTTTCGGAAGCAGCCGAAATGTCGGTGGCCCACGGAGACGGCCTTGTCCGTGTGCTTTTGCAGAAAAAAGGCGATGATGCCGTAACAGAAAAGGTTTACAGCACAAAACTGGCATGCCCGGAACACGGAATCAGCATCGAAGAACTCGAACCGAGGATGTTTTCCTTTAACAGCCCGTTCGGTGCATGTCCCGAATGCAAGGGCCTCGGATTTCTCGAAAAGATAGATCCGGAACTGATTATAGTCTCACGTGAAAAAAGCATTATCGGAGGAGCATTGAACAATATACTTTCTTCGATGGAACTGACCGGAGGATACTACAGGCAGCAGGTAGAAGCGCTTGCAAAGGCCCATGGGATTTCCCCGGACATTCCGTACAATCAGCTGCCCGAAAAATTCGAAAAGGAGCTGCTTTACGGCACGGGAACCCGCGATATTGAATATGATTATGTAAGCAAAACCACAGGAAATTCCTCACATCGCAAGCATCCCTTCGAAGGACTTTTAAACAACCTTGAAAGGCGGTATCACGAAACGGGATCGGAGTTCTTCCGTACGCGGATGCAGAAATATATGAATATCGTTCCCTGCAAGGCATGCAAAGGCAGGCGACTGAAACCGGAGATTCTGGGTGTTACCGTAGGAGGATTAAATATCTCCGAATTCTGTGACCTTTCAGTCAGAAAGGCGTTTGATTTCATCGAAAATCTTGAACTGTCGGAAAAAGACAGGGCCATATCCTATCAGATAATCAAAGAGGCAAAGACCCGTCTTCAGTTCCTTATAGATGTAGGTCTTGATTACCTTACGCTTTCAAGGGCTGCAGGTTCGCTTTCCGGAGGCGAGGCTCAGCGAATCCGTCTTGCAACGCAAATCGGTTCGCAGCTCACAGGCGTTTTGTATGTGCTTGATGAGCCGAGCATAGGTCTTCATCAGAAGGACAACGAAAAGCTGCTTGCAAGTCTGAGAACTCTTACGGATATAGGAAACACTCTTGTTATTGTTGAGCATGACGAGGATACGATGTATGCAGCCGATTACATTGTGGATATAGGCCCCGGAGCCGGAGTCCACGGCGGAGAAATCGTTGCGGCCGGAAGTGTGGAGGACATCAAAAGATGTGACCGTTCGCTGACGGGACGGTATCTGAGCGGGAAGTGCCGGATTGAGGTCCCTGAAAAGCGAAGGGAAGGTAACGGCAGGTGCATAGAGGTTATAGGTGCACGTGAGCACAATCTGAAGAATATTGACGTTTCTTTTCCGCTCGGAAAGTTTATATGTGTGACAGGCGTTTCGGGCTCGGGCAAGAGCAGTCTGGTCAATGAAATTCTGTATAAGTCGGTCGCTTCCGCTATCTACAATTCCAAGGAAAAGGCCGGGGAACACAGAGAAATCAGAGGAGTCGAAAATATCGACAAGATTATCAATATAGATCAGTCGCCTATCGGACGTACGCCGCGCTCAAATCCGGCAACATATACGGGTGTATTCGACCAGATAAGGGAATTGTTTTCACTTGTTCCGGAGGCAAAGCTAAGAGGTTATGAAAAGGGCCGTTTCAGTTTTAACGTAAAAGGCGGCCGATGTGAAGCCTGCAGCGGTGACGGTATTATCAGGATTGAGATGCATTTCCTGCCCGATGTTTATGTGCCGTGTGAGGTCTGCAAGGGGAAACGCTATAACAGAGAAACTCTTGAAGTCAGATATAAGGGAAAGAATATTTTTGAAGTGCTGGACATGACGGTTTCCGAAGGACTGGAATTTTTCAAAAACATTCCGAAGATATCAAGGTATCTTGAGACGCTTGAGCAGGTCGGCCTTGGGTATATCAAACTGGGACAGCCGTCAACACAGCTTTCCGGAGGAGAAGCGCAGCGTATCAAGCTTGCGGCGGAACTGGCGAAGCGAAGTACGGGAAAAACACTTTATATACTTGATGAGCCTACAACCGGCCTTCATTTTGCCGATGTTGACAGGCTTCTGCGTGTTCTTGACAAGCTTGTTGATGCCGGGAATACTGTTGTGGTTATCGAACACAATCTTGATGTCATTAAGAAAGCCGATTATATAATCGACCTCGGACCCGACGGGGGAGAACGCGGCGGCGAAATCGTCTGCACGGGAACACCTGAGGAGGTTGCCGAAAACACAAGATCATATACGGGAGAATTTTTGAAAAAAATTCTGTGAGGCTTTCCGAAACTGAAAACGACAGGTGAAAATGAAAGGCGGGATGACGACGAAATCGAAACATAAACAGCTCCGAAACGTGAATCCGATAAGCAGACTTTGACAAAAAAAGAACGGTCTTTATTCGGCCTCAATCCCTTGACTACACAAGGGTTAGGGGGTACAATCGATATGATTCGTAAAGGCGCATTTCAGAATAAACAGGTTATTCAGACTGCGTCTTCGAAATAAGAAAGTCAGAGGAAAAATAAAGAAATGAACGAAAAAATGAACTTGACCATGCTTACGGATTTTTATGAGATTACCATGGCAAACGGTTATTTCAAGTCCGGCATGGCTGAAGACATAGCTTATTTTGATATGTTTTTCAGAAAGATTCCCGAAGACGGAGGTTTCGCCATTATGGCGGGGCTTGAGCAGGTGATTGAGTATCTTGACAATCTCAGATTCAGTGAAGAAGATATTGAATATCTTCGCGGCAAGGGTATTTTCTGCGAGGAGTTCCTTGATTATCTCAGGAATTTTGAGTTTGTATGCGACGTCTGGGGCATTCCGGAAGGAACACCGATATTTCCGGGAGAACCGCTTGTTACAGTAAGAGGCCCTGTGATGCAGGCGCAGTTTGTCGAAACAATGATTCTGCTCCTCATCAATCACCAGAGCCTTATTGCCACAAAGGCAAACAGAATTGTGAGGGCGGCAAAGGGAAGACCTGTCATGGAATTCGGCACAAGACGCGCTCACGGCACCGCAGCCGCAATATACGGTGCAAGAGCCGCATACATAGGCGGTTGTGCCGGAACTGCATGTACAATAGCAGATTCGATGTACGGCATAGTGGCACTCGGAACCATGGCGCACAGCTGGGTGCAGATGTTCCCGGACGAGTACGAAGCATTCAAGGCATATGCCGAGATTTATCCGGATAACTGCGTGCTGCTTGTTGATACTTACAATGTCCTTAAATCCGGCGTTCCTGCCGCAATTCGTGTATTTAAGGAAATGAAGCCCGCAAAAATGGGTATCCGTATCGACAGCGGAGATGTTACGTATCTCACAAAGAAGGCAAGAAAAATGTTGGATGATGCAGGATTTAAGGACTGCACAATTGTTATATCCAATTCACTTGATGAATACATTATCAGAGATGTTATTCTTGAAGGTGCATGTATTGATTCGTTCGGTGTCGGCGAAAGGCTCATTACGGCCAAATCAGAACCGGTATTCGGAGGAGTCTACAAGCTTTCGGCACTTGAAAAAGACGGAAAAATGATTCCTAAGATAAAAATCAGCGAAAACGTCGAAAAGATTACGAATCCGGGATTCAAGACCGTATACCGTCTTTATGACAACGATACTCACAAGGCAATCGCCGATGTTATTACGCTTGACAGCGAAGAGATCCCTTCAGGAAAGGAATATGAGATTTTCGACCCGCAGAATGTCTGGAAGAGGAAGAAAATCAGCAATTTTTATGCCGAGAATCTGAGAAAGCAGATTTTCGCAGGCGGAAAGAGGGTTTATGAAAGTCCGTCGATAGACGAAATTAAGTCATACTGCAAAGAGCAGGTAGATGCTTTATGGGAGGAAATGCTCAGATTTGAAAATCCGCATAAATATTATGTAGACCTTTCGAAGGAGCTCTGGCAGCTCAAGCATGACCTTATTGAAAAGCACATGAATATAAAAAAATAGTTATCAGCCGGTACATTTATATGTGCCGGCTCAGACTGTAGACAAAGTGGTTTTGAGAACTTAGTTCTCAAAGCCATTTTTCTTTTTGTTTTGGTATGTTTTGCATAAAAATGGTTAGGGATGGCCTCTATCAGGCCATCCCTAACCCCCATTCATGCTTGATTTTTGCA
>JAILLO010000090.1 GCA_024693105.1 Clostridia bacterium
AGGCTGTCCTCCATCCCCAACTTTGATACTTCTATTATAACAGAAAAAGTGCCTCAATCCCAGATAAACACTGGATTTGTGGTACTTTTACACAAGAAAAATCCGCGGCGTCGCCGCGGACTTTGTCTACAGTCTGAGGCCTCCTTCGGAGTTTTCCGGAGGAGGCCCTTTTGTTTCTTTGTCCCTTTATTTTTTTCTTTTTTTCTTTCTTTCCTTATTTTCTTCCTTTCTCTATTTCTTTCCTTTTTCCCCTTTTCCCTTTTTCCTTTTTCCTTTTTCCTTTACCTTTCGCATTCTTATCTGCTGTCGCCCATAACGGCCCCAAACAGCACAGCTGCCGCGTCTGCAGATACATCATCGATGAGCTCCGTATGATTCAGGGATGCAAGCAGCCTTACCGCAAGCTCACGAACCTTTGACTGCCCGTTGAAAAACCGGCTTGCCGTAAACAGAATCGAGTGACAGATATTAATGCCTATCATATCACTTATCTCCGTCATGTTTTCAAATCCCTTTGCGGCTGTCACAAACTGCAGTTTTCTGAGCATGGAAGCTCCGCTTTCAAGCACCGCCCCCTCTCCTTTAGATGCAGTCGCCGCGTTGCAGCTTTCGATTTCTTTGTCAATATCAAAGAACTTGCCTATGCAGGAAACATCCGAAACATACGAGCGTATAAACTTGATGAGGCCGTTCACGGCTTCCATAACAACCGGTCCGATTTTGTCCTCAGCAAGCGCCTTTCCGTAAACATAGCGCGCCGCACCCGCAAGAGCATCCTGGATCTCATCACCTGCGCGCTCATTTGAAAAAGTCACGCCCATAAAGAGATTTTTCTCATTTTCCTTTCGCTCTTCAAAAGCAGCCACCCTAAGATGCTCTCTGTTTTCCCAAAGATAACGGCTTTCATCTCCTGCCTCTTTGCGCGCCTCCAGATTCCCGGTGATTGCTGCCGCTCCTTTTGCGACTTCCTTCACATTTTCCAAAATGCCAAACGCATCCGATACTTCACCGTGTGCGTCGCTTAAAGAAAGCGCTGCCTCCACAGGCTTTTGAGCTCTGACCTTTTGCGCAAAGGCGGCTCCCGCTTTCCATACATCTTCGGAAAAGACAAAAGCCGCAGCTTCCCCCGCAATATCGGGGACACTGTCTGAAACCGCATCAACAGTCTTTCTAATCACAAATCTTGTAAAACGCGTTCCCGCGCTGTGTCTGTTCTTTCTGAGCATAGCAGCATCTGTTTCAAAAGAAAGGGCTTCCGCGCGCAGCTTGTCCTCACCAAAAATTCTTTTCTGCGCTTCAAACAGATGCTTCTCGTTTTCGGTGCGCACCGCAAGCTGAACCGCTCTCCTCAGCAGCTTCCAGTCTATTGCGCCGGACCTCCTGCTGAATCTGTCAAAATTTCTGTCATCCGTCTGCGATGACAAAAGTCCGTAAAACGCCGAGCCGTAATCATCTGCAGAAAGCTTCTCACTGAATCCTCCTGCAAGATATCTGTCGACAAGAGCGTACCTGCCTTCGGGATTTACATAATCTCTTTCGGCTTTGCCCATACGGTTAAGGCCGATATTCTTTTTTGAAATATCAAGGACATCGCGCTTTGAAAGAGCTGAGACCGCAAGCTGCCGCTGTTCTTCTCCAAGCGCCATAAATCCCGCTATAATGCTTCTTTGAAGCTCGTCTTCCGCCTGCTGCCATAAAATATCAAAAAGTTCACCGGCATTTTCAGGCCGTTTGAGTTCACCGCGCTGCATCCTGCCAAGAAGCTCCGCCGCTTTCTCATTTTTTGAAGCAAGGATGCCTGAAGGAGATGCCGCCGCGCGGATTTTTTCAAGCTCAGCATCATGCTGCTTTTGACGCTCCGCCATAAGAGCTTTCTGTTTGGCATCGCCTTTCACGGCCTTTTCCGCCCGGGAAGCACGGCTCCGCTCTCTCATCCGCGTGCAGATCGTAACAAAGCCTGCGGCATATCTGAATTTTTCATCGTCAAGCGCAGCCTGCCCGCTTTCTCCCGTCTCTTTCAAAAGCATCATTTCAGCTCCGTCAAAATCCGGTCTGAATTCGGCGAATATATCACTCTTTTCGTCATTACGGTAATCATTCAGCGCCTTCTGTACATCCGAAAGACGTTTTATGAAGGCAGGGCCTTCCTCAAGCATGCCAAGGCCGGCAGACTTTGCCGTCCAGGAAAGAAGCTCCGGCATTGCAAGCACCGACGCAAAAATCCCGAGCTGATTTGCGTCATATGAATCGATAACGGCCCGCTGCTCCTTCGAAGCCGTTTCTGCCAGAAATTCACGAAAACGGCTGCTTGTTTTGTGGCCACGCCTTTGGATTTCAAAAGTATCCCAGACATCAACCCCGATGCCCTCGCTTCCTGCAGAGGCTTTTGCCAGTGCCTTTATATAAAGCGGCTTTGCAAGAAGAGAAGCCACCTCAGCCGCAGCAGTACTCACCTCGGCCTCTCCATAGATATCCTCTTCAAAAATATCAAGAAGATTTGCGCGGACAATAAGCATTTGCTCCTTTGTAAGCGCAGCTTTTCCCTCCGCCCCGGACTTATCCGAAGCTTCTTTTATAAGCTTTTCAAAGGCTGCGGAGGCTTCTGCTCTTCGCCTGAGATACCTTGTCCTTTCTTTTGCAAGTGCCTCAAAATCATCGGGCGAACTTGTGAACTTCACGTATTCAAGCGTCCTTGCGGATTCCTCAAACACAGAAGAAAGCACAGGATCCGCGCACTGCTTTTCAAGCTCACGAAAAGACACACACGCTGCAAGATTTCTTTTGTAATCTTCAAGGCTCTTTTGAGAAGCATGCTCCCCCCATCTTTCATGGCGGCTGATATAATATGTGAGCGCACCGCGCACAAGGCTTTCATCTGCAAAGGTCCCCTCATTTTGCCCTGCAAGGCGTTTTTCAATGCCTTTCTTCACAGCCTCTATTGCCGCAAAGCGGGAAACAATCGCAGCTTCCCTGTCTTCCCCTTGCAGACCTTTTTCGCTTGCAAGAACATCGGTAAAAATTCCGCGAAGCCACGAATCTTCGGAAATATCATGCTGCTCCATATACCTGTCGACAATGATTGAATAAGCCTGCCACTTCGAAGGCGGCGGAGCCTTCTTTTCTTTTGCCATAACAGGTGAGCACCCTGTCATTATTTTTCGTTTGACTGCGCGGTCCGTTTTTTCATCCTCAAGACGCTTTGCAGCATTCCTTCCGGAGCGGATTCTCTGCGAAATATAGTCTTCCGCCTCAGTGAGCCTTTCCTGCCTCTTTTGGGCAAGCTCTGTCTGTTTGCGCTGCTTTTCGGCGCGCATGGTGAATTTTTTCCAAAGGCTCTCAAGATCCTCCTCTGTCAGCACGGATTTTTTCGCTGCCGTATCCTTCACTGCATCCTTCATCGCTTCCCGCAGCACACCCTTCATCGCATTCTCTGTGATTTTTTTGCGGCAAAATGCGGCAAAAATCCCTGCTTCGGCATCACTGTGCTCCTTACCGGATTTTTTTCTGAAAAAGCTTTGCGCCTCAGCCTCCGACTTTGCGGCAACAGTTTCAAAGCTTCTGAGAAGCTTCTTTGTCTGCTCTTCCCCGGCGCGGATCTCGCGGGACATCAGCTCCCTGATTAGCGGAATATATCCGAAAAGCAACCCGTCAGCCTTTCCCTTGTAGAGGCTGAGAAGAACATTCCTTATCATTGAAATTTGTTCTCCGCTTTCTTTGATTTCCCGGGCAAGCTCGCCTTCAAGCCTCTTTTTCTCTTTTTCAATCCGGGCGCTTTCCTCTTCAAGCCTTTTTTGCTCCTCAAGAAGTGCGCTCTTTTCTTTTGAAGCCGCTGCAATTCTTTCGTCCGCCTCATAGCTTTCAGACTCTGCCGAATTTTTTTCAAGCTCCCCAAGTTTTCTTTCGACAGTAGCGCTCCTGTATCCTTCAGAAACATAAAGGCTGTCTGTAACAGCTTCGCTTCCAGCAACCAGCGCCTCAAGACCTGCGATATCACCATCGGAAAAAGAAATGCCGCAAGAGGCCTTTTCTCCCCTGGCGCTTATATGCTCCGCCATGTCCTTTATAGCGGCATTAATCAGAAAAGAGTATGTGGCTTCGGGAACAGCAAGCGTATCACACTCAAGATATTCAACCGAAAGATCTCCCTCCGCACAGCGATGAAGCTTTCTGTACCTTTCAAGAAAAGGCAGTATTTCAGAAGAGGCCGTTTTGTCTTTGACAGCAAGAAGCTCTCTCAAAAGGGCCGTATCTGCAGCAAAAGCCCGGTCTGCAGCATCCGTGCCTTGCGTGACTTCCGCGCCTTCCGCGCCTTCCGTGCCGTAATCACCGTACTTTTTCCAAAAGTCGCTTTCAAGAAGCTGCGATTCCATCAATTCGGAAAAATCCGAAGTTTTGCGGCCGTCTGTTTTCGCAAGTCGTTCCTGCAATGAAGAAATATTTTGGCTGTAAACCTCATCATAGTGCTTTTTCTTTTCAGCCTGCATTATTCCGGCTTCATGCTCTTCTGCTATGCGGCTTCTCAGCTGTGAGGACCAGGTCTTTCTGCGCAATTTGTCTCTTGCATTTTTGGGGCCGGCACTCAGTTCTTCCCGGAGTTCATGCTCTTTTGTAGGAATAATCGTATGCTTCTCGCCGAAAATACCCTCACTCAGCATCTGCCGGAGCTCGGCATTGCGCTGCTCCTTGCGCTTTTTTTGTGCCTCAAGCTCCTCATGTTCGTATTTATATACTATTTTTTCCGTAAAAACTTCTTTCCTGACCTGTGTCAGTTTTTCCCCGGCAATTCTGATTCTTTCCTGCAATTTCTCCTGCTTTGCCGAAGCTTCCTCATAGCGAAGTTCTTCCTGTTTTAGTGCCTTTTTCAGGGTTTCAAGTTTTTCCGCCATCTTCACACCTCCAGAAATGCTCTGTGGAACCACACCGTTTCGGACGGGGCGTTTACAAACAGTTTTTCAACCATTGCCCTGCCCGAATTGCCGATGCACTGAAACGATATCGTTTTTTCGGAATCTGCCTTCCCCGAATCAAACAGTTCTCCTGCCGCATGGCATGCCCTGACAATAAGGCCTGTTACGACTCCCGGATTGGTCGTATAATTTTCAAGCCACTCAAGATTGAAGCGTCCGCCCAGGTCTCTTACAAGAAGTACTCCCGCAAGAGTCTTTTCACGAAAGGCAAGAACGCTCAAATCCCGGTCGCATACATTGAGGTCGTATCCGCTCTTTATGGGCGAATTAATTATTACTTCGGGCGGAATCTGTTTGAGACTCAGGAAAAGGTACCTTCCGCCGGTGCCGCCGCTTCTTCTGTCTCCGCTGCCGCCCGTTGCCCTTTTGAAGCCCGGCAGCTCCACAAATTCACGAAAAGAAAATCTGTAATCAAACGACGCCGCAGAAGTTATTTTAAAACCGCAATGCATAAACAGTCTGTCAAGCATCAGGCTCGCCTCAAACGCGTTCGAATACAGCGAAAAAAACGATTTGATCCTGAGCCGCGGTGCATATTTAAGGATTTCATCCATCAGTCTTTTGGCAACACCGAGGCTACGAAATCTCTGCGGCACAAAGATCCACATGATTTCGGCGGTCTCATCTCTGATACCGAGGATCATGATGCCTGCCGCGCAGTCCTTATATACTGCGCCAAACATCAGAAGTTCATCCTGAAGAGGCTTTTCCTCAGGCTTCTTTTGAGGAACAAAATCTCTGAAATATTCAAAATTGCTTTTGCCGATGAGAGTTATCCTTATATCATCGTTTGAGGCACGTTCCGAAGTCATTTCAGCGTCTCCTTTCCAAGGGCCTTTGCAAAACAACCCTCATCCTGTCTTCTACCAAAAAGCCGGGCCCATCAAAGCAGGTCCGGCTTAGTTTTCGTTTCAACACCCGCTCGGGCATCTTAACATCAAAATCTATACTTCTTTGTAATATCCGTCAGGTCTTCCCGGATCGAAAATTTCATTGCACCATATCAATGTCACAAGATTTGAGTCTCCCGTATTTTTGATGCTGTGAGCGTATCCCGGAGGGATATCTACCGCTGTGAGCTTCTCGGAATTCACATGATACTCAACAACCTTGCTGCCTTCGTTTCCGTCATCGTCAAAGACTCTTGAGAGTTTGATAACAGCCTCACCGCTCACAACAAGATAACGCTCCGTTTTCGTATGATGCCAGTGGCTTCCCCTTGTCTCACCCGGCAGCGTCACATCGATCGTAATCTGACCTCTGTCATCGGTACGGATAAAATCGGTCACACTTCCGCGCTTGTCCGTGTTTGTCATCAGCCTGCAGGCAAAATCCTTTTCAGGAAGATATGAAAGATATGTGCTGTAAAGACGCTTCACAAGAAGATCACCCATGTTCGGAACCTTCAGCCAGTATGACTTCGCATTGCCGCCCGTTGAAATAACGCCGCTTTTGCGCATCTGCTTGAAGGTCCTCAGAAGCTCAATCAGAACGCCGAAAGTAATCCTGTGAGTAATCTCAAGTGAATATCTGCCGTTGTTGTCATTTTCAAGCTTGCCGTCAATCGCATCGATGAACATATCCATGACATCATCGATATATCCAAGCACAAGCTCCTGCGCAGGGTTCTGGACAATTACGGAAATATCGTTTGCAATCTTGTGAAAATATGAAGCAACCGAGCCTTCTTCTTCTACATCGGCCCACTTTCCGAAAAGCTTCGGCAGCCTGAAAACAAAGGTCTCTGCGCCTGAATTTTTTCCGTAATTTTCGACGATTTCCTCAATTGCCTGCTTTTTCTTTCCGAACGGCGTCTTTACTGCTGCCTGAACAGACGAAGCAAGCAAGAGCTTTGGTTTTTCTTCAAGCTCACTCTTTTCAAGAAATCCCGCAAGCTTTTCCGTAAAAACAAGCGTGTTTGCGATTTTGTCGGATTCTCCGATGCCTGCCTCGGCGCCTGCAAGATGAAATACAAAGCCGCAGTCCTTTGTCAAAGCTTCAAGCTCCGCATCCGAAATGTCCTGCTCACAAAAGACCAGGTCACTGTATCCGTGGTTTCTGAGCTCTGCAACAAGATTCCTTCCCAGAAAACTTTTTGCTCCCGCAATCAATACTTTCATGTTATCTCCCCCTTGAAGCCCTTTCAGGCGTAATTGCCAAAAGACAGCGTCCGGCTTTGCCGAATCTGCAAACACCGGGCGATGTCTGATTTTCAACGATATACACCTTTATTATATCTTTTTCAGAAAATTAAATCAACTGAAATACCCCTTTTTCTTCCAATGACACCCCTGTTTTAGAAAATCTTTAAGGAACGGAGGCTCTACCTTTGTAATATACTTTGTCGAGCGTTTCGCGTTTCAACTTCTCAACTGAATATAATCGTTTTTTCGGGAATTTTGTTCTTGTATCTAAATAACAACACCGCATACAATCAAAATCACCGTCCTTTTGATTGTATACGGCATCTTAAGCCGGTTATAGCATCAAATTTTCCGCTTTTCGCGTCACTCCTTGTGTCCTCTTTTATTATTTGCAGAATTATTTAATAATAAAAACTCAGCAAAATTAAAATCGAATTCTGTATCTATATCAACAGAACGTTCTTTTGGCATAATATACGCGTACGACCCTGAACGATACAAAAACTGTTCTTCTCTAAACTCATCAACGGACGCAATATAAATTGCCCCATTGGGTCTGTAGTATTTCTCCTGTGCTTGTCTTTGAACAGTCACTGTTTCCTTCAAAAAACCTTCCAAAGAATTCTCTTCTCCAAGAGTTCCGCACCAGGATAACGGGTGTTCTAACTCAGTAATTGAAACTATCGAAAACGCATTTTTGCTCAGCATTATCTTATAGGCTTCGGTAATATCTGCGGCAGAACGCAAAGGAGAGGTAGGTTGTAACAGGCAAAAGGTATCAAATGTCTTTCCGATTTCTTCATATCGTTCAAGTACTTCAAGCACCATATCCCAAGACGATGCTGTGTCTGATGATGTAGCTTCAGACCTTAAAAACGGAACCTCCGCGCCACCCTCCCTGGCAATTTCAGCATATTTTTCCGAATCTGTCGATACCATAACAGTATCAAAGCAACCGGATTTTATCGCAGCTTCAATTGAATAAAACAACAAGGGCTTGTTGCACAATTTTTTTATATTTTTATCCGGTAAGCCTTTGGAGCCTGCTCTGGCAGGAATAATTGCTAAGTTTTTCATTGTCTGTATTGTTACCTTTCTTGGTATAGCGAAAACTAATTATCTTAGGCTTGCTATTGACGCTCGGAATTATAATTGCAAATATTATCTACGCACCGGGTCCAAGTCGTAGAAGCCCTTCTTCAAGTCAATTTTGTCCTGCAAAACCTTCTTTATTATACTAACCACTTTTTCGGAAGTATTGCCATCTCCATATATATTCGACGGGATTCTATCTATCTCCGCAGTTTTACTAATTGCGTCACAAATACTCGGAATGTCAAATGCTGTGTTAATTATTGTT
This sequence comes from Clostridia bacterium, assembly GCA_024693105.1. GTDB lineage: Bacteria > Bacillota > Clostridia > Peptostreptococcales > Anaerovoracaceae > JAILLO01. The sequence continues at coordinate 8,472 of JAILLO010000090.1, forward strand.
TGTGCCATTATTCGCCCTCTCTGTCTGTCTCCAATATTAACTGTAGGGACGCCCAATATAGGTGCTTCGATAATTCCACTTGAGGAATTTCCAATTACATATTCTGCATGTTTTACTGCACTGAGATACTTCTTCATTCCAAGTGAATGGCAGAAAACTGCATTGGGATTTTGGTTTGCATAATTTATAAATATGTTGTTAATAATATCTCCACCTACGTCTGAATTAGATGCAGTAATGACAAAAAATGTGTTTCTTTCTTTATCCATGCATTCGCAAAGAATGCCTGCCGCTTTCTTTGGAGACAATGATTCAACAGTCTCAGGATGAAGTGTTAGCACGGCATAGTTCATATCATTTGGTATGTCAATATCTGACTTTATTTCCAATTCCGACATCAAAGGAACATTAAGAATATTTTCTGCACTCAATGCACCGACATTAAATACCCGTGCAGGATGCTCCCCCATCTGGATAACTCGATTTCGGTATATATCTGTACCTGTAAAATGAATATAACTCATTTTGGTTAAAGCATGCCTTACGCAATCATCTACAGCACCTTCGGTTACCTCACCGCCATGTAAATGTGCTATAGGAATATTTGCATTCATTGCCGCTGCCGCAACACCCAGCATCTCTGTTCTATCACCCAGTAAAACCAGCATATCCGGTCTGTTGTTGAAAAAGAACTCAGAAAAACCTTTGATTGCGTTGGCCATACTTAACGAAACATCTAAGACTGTATTCCCTTCCTCTAAAATAGGAATCGCTGCAGCTATAGGAAAACCATCATCCTTAATTTGCTCTATCGTATATCCATACTTTTCCGAAAGATGGGCGCCCGTCACTATCAGCATAAGGTGCAAATCATCATCCGCATATATTTTTTTAATCAAAGGTATCAATATGCCATATTCAGCCCGGTTTGAAGTTACAACAGCTATATTCTTCATATCTCTATCAAATCATCCTCACAAAAATCTTTAATTGCAGCCTTACCAATTACCTGATTCCACAACATAGGCGAAATTCCATTTCCCGGACGTTTCGTTGTCAAGTTTTCTGCAGAGAACTTTTCGCCTTTCTTAATATCTTTCGCAGCCACTATACTCTTTCTTGCTATGCTACGGTTTTTTATTTCATTTTGAGTTGGTTGTTTATCAAAGCTTCCCCTTGCCATCTCTACATTGCGTATTGCAGAAACAAGTGCTTTCAGTTCATTTGGTTCCAGGCTTGCCTTATGATCCGGTCCAATCATACTTCTGTCTAAGGTAAAATGCTTCTCGATGACAGTTGCACCCATTGCTACTGCTGCAATACTAACTTCCATGCCACGTGTGTGATCCGAGTAACCTACAGGAAGATTAAACTCTTTCTTCAATGTAAGCATCGCATTGAGGTTTACATCAGCCATAGAAGCCGGATAATCCGTTGTGCAATGAAGCAAAGTTATTCCCCCACTTCCTTCTGCATTAAGTAGCTCTATAGCCGCTTCCACATCGTCCAACGTACTCATTCCGGTAGAAAGTATAATATCCTTATGTGTGTGTGCTATCTCTACCAAATACGGATAGTTCGTTATCTCTCCTGAAGGAATCTTCCATATTCCTTGAAGATTATTTAAAAATCTGACGCTTTCAACATCAAAAGGTGTTGAAAGAAATCGAATCCCTGTCTCGTGACAATAATCGGCCAATTCCCGGAAATCTTCAAAAGGTAATAAAAGTTCTCTTAGCATTTCCTTTTGAGATTTTTCTGCGCCAATGTTTCGCTTCTGATAATCCGCCATATCAGCATTATTTGAAACAAGCGAGTCTAATTTGGCGGTTTGGAACTTCACAATGTCTGCCCCCGATTCCTTCGCGGCATCAATCAGTTTTTTCGCTATATCAATATTACCGTTATGATTTACTCCGATTTCTGCAATAATCAGCACTTTTTCATCACTCATATCTTTTTCTCCAAAGGCTTTGCCGGAACGCCAACGGCTGTGCAATTATCTCCAATGTCACTTATCACAACTGCCCCTGCGCCAATAAAGGTGTTTCTCCCAATTGATACGCCTTGTATCACTGATGCTCCAACGCCTATTGATGAGCATTCTCCAATCGAAACCGTTCCGGATATATGCGTTCCCGGATTTAATGTGACGTAATCATCAAATCGGCAATCATGTCCCACCGTACAACCGTGATTACAAAGGAAAAAATCTCCGGCTTCAATATCCACCGTCAGAATGCTCTTATTCATAATAACAGCACCTTCACCAAGCTTCACATATTTTGAAATTTCTGCTGACTGCGCAATAATCTGAGGAAACGAAATATTTTTATTCTGTTTTAGATATGTGGCTATCTTCTTGCGTAACGAACCACTTCCAACGGCAACAACAACATCAATAGGTGAAGCGTGCCCCAAAAGCCAGTCATCATCACCAAGTACCGGAAGTCCGGCAATAACAGTTCCGGATTCTTCTTTGGAAACCCATCCCAAAATATTCCATTTCCCGTTGACCTTGTTACATTCTTCGATGACCCATCTGACCTCTTTTGCCAATCCACCGGCGCCTATGACTACAATATCTCTTTTTTCCATAACTGTGTTACCCTTCACATTCACAATCTGTCAGTTGTTTCCCAAGCACGAACCACCTAAAAACACCTCTTCACAGCCTCAACCACTCTGTTCTGCTGTTCTTCGGTCATCTTTATATCTGACGGGAGACAAAGACCTCTTTCGAAAATATCCTCATCAACTGCATCAGGTTTCTCATCGTCTGCAGGCGGCTCCATACCGCAAGCCTTTGAAACAGCAGTTGCATCCATCCATATGCCGTCGGCTGTCACAAACGGCTTCAGTGCAAATACAGGCTGAAGATGCATAGGCTTCCAGATAGGACGTGCCTCGATATTTTCTTCTCCAAGTGCCTTTATTATGTCCATAGGCTTCACACTGCAGCCTTCATCGATAAGCATGCACGAAAGCCAGAAGTTCGGTCTGCTGCAGGAAAGATAAGGGTTCATCGAAACAGGAAGTCCTTTGAGTCCTTCCTCATATCTTCTGTAGACCTTTTCCTTGAGGTCGCGGTGTTCTTCAAGATGAAGAAGCTGCCCTCTTCCTATGCCTGCTGCAATATTTGACATACGGTAATTATACCCTATTTCTTCATGCTGATACCACGGAAACGGTTCACGTGCCTGCGTCGACCAGAAAAACGCCTTGTCACGGCTTTCTTTGTCGTGAGTAATAAGCATACCGCCACCCGAAGTGGTAATAATCTTATTGCCGTTAAAGCTTATAATTCCGTAATCACCAAAAGTCCCGGTCTGCTTTCCGTTAAAAGTTGCCGATAGAGATTCCGCTGCATCCTCAATAAGCACCGCACCGTGACGGTCACATATTTCGCGAATCTCGTCAAGCTTTGCCGGAGTTCCGTAAAGGTGCGCAACTACTACGGCCTTTGCCTGCGGAAATACGCGAAACGCAAGTTCAAGTGCCTTTGGATCCATATTCCATGTCTCGCGCTCACTGTCAATAAAAATCTGATTTGCGCCCTCATAAGAAACCGGATTTACCGTGGCGGCAAATGTCATATCAGAGCACATCACGCAGTCGCCTTTTTTTACACCCGCAAGCTTCAGTGCCAGATGAATTGCCGAAGTTCCGGAAGAAAGTGCAAGTCCGTGAAGCGTTCCGTCTCCCTTGACAAGAGCCTCTGCAGGCGCGTGGAATTTTAAATCATTACGTGCATCAGATGCGTTAAAACTCCCCGTACCTTTTCCCTCAAGATATGCTGTAATTTCTTCCTCAAGCGCATCACAGTTAAAGCCCAGCGGCGCAATCCAGTTGCGCTCAAAAGCTTCTTCTATAAATTTAAGTTCCTCACCATGCATACTCGGTGTGGAAAGACCTATTCTGTCTGCCATATTTTTTTCCTCCCTATGGATTGGTGCTTGCCAACAAATAACCCATATACTAAAATAATTATGTATTATTAAAAGTTACAAACTTATTTTAACACATGAAATCAATATAGTCACTTATACCTATGCATTTTGGCACTCTTTAAGAGGTATGGGTGTCATATCCAAAATTATGCGAAAGAAAACATTTTATGAAGTAACAATTAAGCGAGCATTTGACTTTCTTCTAAGTCTGTTTTCGCTTATACTCCTCAGCCCGGTTTTTCTGGTTTTGGCTGTTCTTGTAAGAGTAAAGCTTGGCTCTCCTGTCTTATTCAGGCAAAAGCGTCCCGGCCTGAACGAAAAAATTTTCACTTTGTACAAATTCAGAACCATGCGAGATGCAACTGACTCTTCGGGAAAACCATTGCCTGATTCTGAAAGGCTGACCCCATTTGGTTCAAAACTCAGGAGTTCTTCACTTGATGAATTACCGGGACTTTTCAATATATTGAAGGGTGATATGTCGATTGTAGGACCAAGGCCACTGCTTGTAGAATACCTTGAAAGATATAACGATGAACAAAGACACAGGCACGATGTTAGACCTGGTCTTACAGGCTACGCGCAGGTTCATGGAAGGAATGCCACAACCTGGAGTGAAAGGTTTTCATGGGATTTGAAATACATTAACGAAATATCATTTGCAAATGACGTAAAAACAATATTAAAAACGATAGGCATCGTACTCAAAAGAACCGGTGTCAATAATAGTTCTGAAGAACCCATGCCTGATTTTATGGGAACAGAAGAGGAGCTGAAAGGGTAAGATATGGAAGATATTATTTTGATTGGATGTGGGCAACATTGCGGCGTAGTTACATACAATGTAAAAGAACAGGGGAAGTACAACATTGTTGGCATATTGGATGCAGACGAAAGTAAAACAAGCGCAACGGTTTTAGGGCACAAAGTGCTCGGAAATTATGATGCGACTACACTTGAAAGAATAAAAAACACTTATCACACGAACAAATTCTTCATTTCTTTTGGTGCAATGAAGTATCGCAAGTCCGTTTTTGAATATATGCGAAATCAGGGTTGGGAAGCAGTAAATATAATACATCCTAATGCGATTGTTCCCCCATCGGTCAAACTTGGACAGGGGGTACTTATTGAATGCGGTTGCCTGATCACGCCAAACCCAGTTATTGGCGACAATGTAGTAGTAAATACAGGGTCACAAATCAACCATGACAATGTCATCGGCAATCACGTTTTTATCGCCGGTGGTGTAATTCTTTCAGGTGGTGTAACCATAAAAGAAAATTCCCTTATAGATGACGGCGTGATTGTCGCATTAGGAAAAACCGTAGGCGCAAACTCTGTTGTCGGTGCCGGAGCCGTAGTTGTCAAAGATCTCCCCGATGGCGTTGTTGCCTACGGAAATCCCGCAAAAATCATCCGTCCAAACGACAAATGGTAGCCACTTTGTCCTTTGCCCCTATAGTGCCTCTATAATATCTGCAAGTTGTTTGGTAAGATTCTTAAAATCATAGGCTTTTGCTGCATTTCTTGCATTACCGCAAAGTTCCTCATATTCACTTTTTGGCATTTTCATATAGCCTATGATAGCATCTGCAACTGCTTGAGGGCGCCATGAACCTGTTTCTTTACCGCAACGAAATTCTTCTATGACATCATACTTTGCTTCGCCAATCACAAGCGTTGGTTTCCCTGATGCAGCATATTCAAAACTCTTGTTCAAACTGAGCCCAAATCTAAACAGAGGACTTTTCTCAAGGGCAAAAATGTTTAGATCCGCCTGCGCCAATATTGATGGAACCTTTTGCTTATTTACAAATCCTTTCAGTCTTACATTCTGCAAATTGTTCTCGCGAATTATTCTCTCTATCTTTTCTTTTTCCGGACCTTTACCCCAGAGTAGGAACAATACCGGTTCGTTTTTCAAAAGTTTTGCAGCTTCTACGATTGTTCCGATACTGTTTGCCTGCCCCATACTGCCTGTGTAAACAACCTTAAAGGCTTCACTGCTGAAATCAGCATCTAAGAATGTATTGTTGCTCACATTATTGTCAAATTGTTCCAAGTCCACGCCGTTATTAATATGAAAAATTTTCTCACGTGGAATTTCCTTGTCCCACTTCTTTTCCTCGATATAATCAGCTCCGCCTTTCATTGTGAAAATAAGCGCATCCGCTTTTTTGTATATCCACTTTTCGCCGGCGTAAAGGGCTTTAATTATCGGATTTTTCTTTGTAAGTCGCGCAGAATATTCAACTATGCTCTCAGGCCAAAGATCTCTCACTTCACATATGCATTTTATCCCAAACTTAGCTGCCATCTTTATCCCGGCTACAAGAGTCAACGGATGTACAGAAGAAGCGTAAATTATGTCCGGTCGCTCTCCTTTTTGGTACAAATCATTCATCACATACTTGACATTCTTATAGAAATCAATCATGTTCAAGATTCTCTCTTTTCCGTTGCCAATACAAGGTCTCGCTTCGATAAACACATACCTTACGCCGATATCAGGCTCAGTTTTTATTATCCTTTTCCTACTTAGGTTCTCAAAATATGTCTTTTCCTCGCCATGAACTGAATTACCGCAAAAAACAGTTGGATTATACCCCAACTGTTTCAAATACTTTGCAAAATAATAATGTCTTCCTCCCTTATCAAAGAAAGTGTCACATGCATAATGATTAATTATCCAAATATTCTTTTTCATTATTCAAATCTTCCTTTAAAATCAGTCGACGCTACTCCAACCAACGGCAACTTAACAGGCCTTCCCTCTGCTGCCGACTTATAAATCGCAAGTATCATCTCAAGAGCATTGCGACCTGCAACAGCATCAACATATGGTACTCTATCATCTTTTACTGCTTCTATTACATCTGCATAAAGACTGGTATGCCCATTTCCATATACATTGCTCGTCTGCTCGCGAAAATTCTTGCTCTTTTGGTCATCTTCCGTTTCATCCGCAAAATCCCAGACATCAATATTGTTTGTGGAAGTTCCTCCTATTTTTACGGTTCCCTTTTCGCCAAACACGTAAAGTGTTTCTTCAAGGTTTTTCGGATAAACATTTGTAGTCCCTTCGATGGTGGCAACCGCACCGTTTTTAAACTTAACTACAGCCATTCCAACATCTTCACATTCAAGATAATCGTGAAACTGTTGCTTTGTCGTTCCGTATACTTCCTCAACTTCATCGCCAAACATCCATCTTAACAAATCTATACCATGGATGCACTGATTCATCAGGCATCCGCCATCCTGCGCCCAAGTCCCACGCCAATTGGCCTGATCATAGTAATTTTTGTCTCTGTTCCAGCGAACATGAATACTTCCGTGTGACAGTTTCCCAAAACGTCCGCTTTCTATAACTTTCCTGAGTTTTTGAACAGCGACATTAAATCGATTCTGATGGCAAGCAGAAACCTTAACGCCTTTTTCGTTACTTCTTCTGATAATTTCCTCTGCATCATTCATGGACATTGCCATAGGTTTTTCTATAATGCAGTGCTTCCCTGCATCAATGCAATCAAGGGCAATCGCGGCATGTGCTCCGCTTTCTGTGGCTATTGCAACAAGCTCAATTTCAGGATGCTCTTTCAACATAGCCTTGTAATCACAATACCTTTTAATTGTGGTATCTTCTTCGAGATTGTGTTTTGAAAGCAGTGTCTCCATTGCTTCCGGCAAAACATCACATACCGCCACAATATTCAATTTATTGTTTATGGCAGCTTTTATATGATTTGCAGCTATGCGGCCGCAGCCTATAAGTGCGTAGTTCATATCAGCATGTGGAAATTACAAGACTTCCACATTTTCTCCCTTCTTTACGTCTTTTGTTACGTTCTTGCAATCAAATACAGGTACTCCTGCATCAACTACCATTTGATAATCAACATTAGTATGAGCTGTAGTAATCATAACAATATCAGATTCTCGAACAACGTCAGCGTCAATCCGCTGCAAACCCTCGAACCATTCACCGCGATATTTATATCTTGGGATATATGGATCATAAAACGAAACCTCTGCGCCGGTCTTTTTAAGTTCATCAATAACTCTGATTGCAGGGCTTTCACGGTAATCATCAATGTCCTGCTTATATGCAACCCCAAGCACAAGAACCTTTGAACCATTAAGCGGTTTTCTATAACGGTTCAGAATCTTGCCTGCGCGTTCCACAGTATATTCCGGCATACGGTCATTTATCATCATTGATGCTTCAATCATTGATGTATGGAAACCGTATTCCCTTGCCTTCCAGCTAAGATAATAAGGATCCAATGGAATACAGTGTCCACCAAGTCCCGGTCCCGGATAAAACGGCTGAAAACCATATGGTTTTGTCGCTGCTGCATTAATTACTTCCCAGATATCAATGCCCATTTTATCGCAGAGCATTGCAAGTTCATTTACTAGGCCAATGTTAACGTTACGATATGTGTTTTCCAATATTTTCTCCATCTCAGCCACTGCCGGTGAAGAAACTTCTTTGACTTCACTGTTGAGAACAGATCTGTACATAGCCGCAATTACTTCTGTCGCATCGTTCCCAACCCCACCCACTACTTTAGGAGTGTTCTTTGTCTTATAAATCAAATTTCCGGGGTCAACTCTTTCAGGAGAAAAACCTAAATAAAAATCCTCTCCACATTTCAGTCCTGTCCCAGTTTCAAGAATCGGCTTTATAAGTTCCTCCGTAGTTCCCGGATAAGTTGTGGATTCCAATACTACCATGGTTTCCCGCTTTAAATACTTTGCAATCTCCCGAGTCGAATTTTCAACATAACTAATGTCAGGTTCCTGATGTTCATTAAGTGGTGTAGGAACACATATTGCTATAAAATCCATATCCTTAACAAAACTAAAATCCGATGTGGCTGACAAAAATCCCTCTTCCGTTAAACTTTTAAGTTTTGCGTCGACAACATCTCCGATATAATTAATCCCCGCATTTACTTTATTAACTTTTTCTTTCTGGATATCGAATCCGATTACTTTATAGCCTGCTGCAGCCTTTTCAACAGCAAGCGGTAACCCAACATAACCCAGACCGATAACTCCGACTTTTATGGTTCTGTTTTCTATTTTTTTGAGAAGGGTTTCTTTCATTTGCATTAATAAAACTCCTTATAAATTCTAAAATACGGCTTCCGAACACCACCAAATTGTCTGAACGCCTTTTCTACACCCGGAATTACACTTCCTTCAAAGTCAAACGCTTTCCCCAAATCATGTGCCTGTTTGATTCCTTCATATATCAGCAATGTATTCGCCTGGCTATTCTTGTAGTTTGGATCTGTGCCATTTATCAGATAATAAACAGAATGTTCATCCCACACCAAAAAAGCTCCACTATGTACATTCTCGCTATCGTCAATTGCGAACAACAACCTTGAACATTTCCGCTCCTGGCTGGCGCAAAACAACTCTTCAATAAGAACTTGCGAAAAAGGTGTCTCTCTGCCCTGGCGCTCAAAAGTTAAACGATTCAATTTGTAAAACAATGCAACATCATCAGAATCAACCGTCTTGACTTTATCTTTTGCCTTGCGTAACATATTCCTTGCATCTGAAGAAAACTGGTCTTCCACAATTTTCAAATCATGCGCATCTTCTATTACATATGTGTATTTTAGGGATTCACTATAATATCTCCAAAAAAATGGTAACCAGTTTTCAAAACGATAATTGTATTGCTGATCATATCTTTTCAGATTGAGGCTTTCAATGTAATCGCAAATTTCATTTATTATTCTATCTTCATAGTCCAATTTTGAAGAGTACTTTTGCTTAGGCGGATAAGAAATAATAATGCCGTTATTTTGCGTTAACGGTGCCCTTGTAATTATTCTTCCTTCTTTGGTATCTTTAATCAGATACGGCATCGCCGCTATTGGCTTGCCACCTTTTTCAACAACGTACACGTCCCAGTTGTCAGAACCGCAAGTAATATCCAACCACCAAGGTTGCGAAAAAATCGGAATATATGTGCTCTCGGTAAACACCTGGTACCTTTCTTTTGATTTCATTTCCTAATCCTTTATCTCTTCACATTACTTCATTAATCGCATCAATTACTCTTTTCTGATCTTCTTCCATAAGATACGGATGCATTGGCAGATTCAGTATTCTCTGTGAAACATATTCTGCGTTTTCGAAGTTTCGATAAATGTATGGATTGTTTCTGTATACGGTCTGCTGGTGCATACTCTTAGGATAGTATATCATAGTCGGTATACCTTTTTCCTTCAGATGCTTCTGAAACCGGTCTCTCTGTGCCTCATCCTCCAAAAGAATTGAATACTGTGCATAACTTGACAAATATCCGTCCGGAATAAATGGCGTCTTGACTGCATCATTCAGCCCGGCATAATACCTTTGAGAAACCTTCTGACGTTCTTCAAGCTCATATTCCTTAAATGCCTTCAACTTCACCTGAAGCACTACTGCCTGCAAAGCATCAAGCCGGGAATTGAGCCCTATTCTGATATTATCGTACTTATCAGTTCCTTTGCCGTGCACTTTCAGTGACTCCAAATAATCCTTTACCTTTTCTTCGTCCGTAAACACAGCTCCGCCGTCACCGTAACAGCCAAGTGGTTTTGCCGGAAAAAACGAAGTGGTTGAAATATCGCCCAAAGCACAGGCTCTGACACCTTGCGCCATGCCTCCAAATCCCTGTGCGGCATCCTCAATGAGCAAAAGATTGTGTTCATCTGCAATTTTCTTTATCTTCTCATATTCAAAAGGAAGGCCAAATAAATCAACGCATATCACTGCCTTAGGTGTGAGTTTTCCATGCTTTTCAATATCTTTTACCGCTTTCTCCAAGTCCTCAGCGGAAATATTGAAAGTGCCCCTGTCAATATCAACAAATACAGGTGTAGCATCCTGAAGCGAAATTGTTTCTGCGCTTGCGTAAAATGTAAATGTAGGCACGAAAACCGCATCACCGACCCCGATGCCATAAGCTTTTAACGCCAAAGTTAATGCGTCCGTACCATTCGCACAAGATATGCAATACTTCCTTCCAACATATTCTGCTAGCTGTTCTTCAAACTCGGTTACGAAGTGTCCTCCTATAAACTGCGCTGAATCGAGAACCTTCTGAACATTTTCATTTATTTCATTTTGTAATGCACTGTACTGTGCTTTCAAGTCTATGAATTGCATGTCCGCACCTTCTGATCTTCCAAAACAACTATTTTACTTAATCTTCCTAAAATCATATCTGTTTGTTTTGTTTCAATTTGGCATACATTTTTCTGTATGCGTCCAAAATTCGAGCTCTTCCTTCTTCATCCAACCCATATGTATCTAATTGTTCTTTCCATGTGGGCGGAATAAGCTTGCGTTTAATCCTTAGTATTGATACCGTTTCAACCCCATGCCTCACGCACAACGCCAATCTGTGCGTTCCGTTTATACAATTATTGTCACTATCCACAAAAAGCAATGACCGTTTGTCATATCCTTTTTCCGCAAAGCTCTCCGCCAATGTAACAAACTGCTCATGCCATTTTGAGTCAAACTGTGAATCATCTCTAATATACTTTCTTAATGCACTTTTGTAAAACTCCCATCCATCCTCTGAGTCTCCGTAATACTTTTCAAAAGCAATGTAATTTAATGCCACTACTATATGATGATATTTGCTTGCTTCAACTGTTTCAAAAAGATCTGTCAACGGCACTTCTTCCGTCTTATAAATAACCCTGTATATGAGAGAAGCTATTACGTCTTTTAACATTGTTTTCCCCTTAATATCTCCGAAAGCAGGCTGTGCGTGTTATCTAAAATCTCATATCGATACTCTTTCAGTTTTCTGTATCTTGAAGGATTTGAAATATCATCAACAACCACACCTACACCATTGTATAGTGCCTGCTTCAATACTGCCGAATAAGCCGAAACAGCGTATTTTGTCATCATTAATGATTTTTCAATCGAGACATCGAAGTTATCCTGAATTTCAAATTCACTAAAAATTCTCCGTATCTTCTCCTTGTTCGAAAAAACAGGATGTGGCCTCAGACAAACAGTTATCCCCTGCTTTTGTAAAAACAACAAGCTATCCTTAATAACAGCTAATTCTTTTGTGGTCTCCTCCTGCAAATAATATGTGTAATCAAAAGTTATATGACGGAGCGCCAAAATTTCCTCAGGAAAAACAAGCGCCTGCGGAACCGATACGCAAAACTGCGATTCTTCTGCCCTTAATGATTTCATCATATCTACGTAGTAATCACTCCATAAATAGCATTTATCAAAATGGAAAAAAGCATCCCTAATAAAATAGAACTTTTCACCATGTTGAACATTAACAATTCTAACCCCTTCCATACTACAGTACTCATGCAATATAGAGGATGTAAACGAGTACTCACTGCACGTTAGTATACATTCCGGTTTAAAAGCGTCCATTATACCACGAAACTGCGAAATCTTAAGCATCAGTTTCAATGCAAAGTACCAATCACGTGGATAACGTTTCCGGATTGAATTTAGAAATACTACATCTGCCTCCCTTAGGCGCGCTTTTGGAAACTCTCCCGTTATCTGTATTTCACCATATTCATCGGCTACTTCTTTCGGAACTAAATTCTTTGAAGGTTCATCTGCAAAAAAGACAGCCCTTGAGTGTATTACTGTAGCCGGTGGATTTGCTGCTGTAATTAACTTTTTCCTGACGAAAAAATAAATCAGGAAACTGGCTAGATTCCACATAATGTTCACAATGCGTTTATTCATTCTTATCTGGCAGCAATACTGAAAATAAGATCTTTCAATATCATCTTTCGGATTTTCAAAAGAATTTAGGATTCTCTGCTGTGCTTCGACAGAAACACTGAAAAGCTGGTTCATGTTCTTTTCAAAAAAAACTGCAATACCCTTTAAAAGGGGAAAAACTTTCTTCATCGCTTACTCCCTGCCATTTTCGACTGCCATATCAAATTGTCAGTGTGCTCTGCCTAAATCATAATAATACGAGTTTTCCACATTCGGCTCCATTATTGATGCAATTATTGTCCCTGAATTAATCCCGGATATACGAATCCTGCACTTGGAAAATGCAACCATTGCGGCTAAATACTCAAACCCACGTAACATTTTGTCATTAATGCGGTCTGTTGTATATGCTGTATCCAAATTAAATTGTAAATCAATATTTGTTGCATCAATAAACTGAGTATCAACTGTGTATAATCTTTCACCTAATACTTCCTTGAATCGTTGATAATATTCCATGTCCTCCGTAGCTAATAGTATTCCATCACAGTTGTTCTCTACCATCATGCAAATACTCTGGTCTAAAACATATTCGACTGTCGGTTGTACATGATTGCCGCCGCTTTTGCTTCCAAGCTTTGTGAATTTTCTATAGCCTGTGCCTCTAGCATGTACTCCCACTAAATTTTGCGGCAAATCATTTAGCTGTGAACAAAGATATCCTTGGAGTTTATCACTGTATTCAATATTTTGTTTCCAAACATTGCTCCAATAATCAATAAGGGAATCCTCCTTTAAGAATTCTGTTGTATCCTTTGGCATATCATGGCAATAACAACCGTCAGATAGAATCACATTTTGGGAGGAGAAAACCTCCTCCAGGCTGTATCTTTTTCCGTCGTTGTCAGCCGGTTGCTTAAAATAGTATTCCCAGGCATTAATCTTTCCGACTTCATCATCATATAACTGCACATTCGGATATGTCATCATATCCACTACTGGAATATACCCCTTTTTTCGTGCATAATCAATATGCCCAAGCATTAGTATCGCGTCAGATAGCAATCCTGTATACCTGCTGACGCGTCGACACACAAAGAATGTCTTTTGAGGGTTAAGTTTTCCTCCCGTATTAATCTTGCGTTCGCGCCACTTCCAATCATATAAAGGCGCATATAATTTTATTGCAATCGGTGCAAATGGCGATGCCTTAATGATTTCTTTTATTCCCATCGATATTTCCTTTTTCAACAATAATAACCAATATTTCGTGTTTTAGCCACTTTTGCCTGCTTCAATTCTTTGATAATACAAGAAGTCATCTAATTGTTCATCAATTGGTTTGAGTCCTTTGCCGTCACTAAAAAAGCTTTTTATCTGATTAAAAATACCAGGCTTGAATTTTGAATCCCATTCGTCGTCTATTTCAACATCTGTAATCTTCACAGTACCGATATCCTGAACTTGTAATTTTTCAAGAGGCCTGAAGTATAATCTGTGCTTTTCGGTCAATATTTCAACTCCCCATCTGCCGGGAGCCGACCAGTTTGCAGAATAGGAAAACAATGCGCCTTTCTGTGTCCTCCCCGCCCCTGCATAAATCATAGCTCCTGGATGCCATTCTGATGTGCCTGCCGCAAAACATTCCATTTCGCTCGGTTTCCCTCCTAAATAGAATGCCAAATCGACGACATGCGTGGAATTTGCCAAAAACCATTCTTTCTTTTCTGTTGAATCCTTTTGAAGACTTTCAATAATATGACTCCATTCCGTAAATTCGAAATTGAAAGAAGTAACTCCACCGTCTTCTTCTATTATTTCTTTTGCTTTGGCTGTCGAAGAATAAAATCTTCTGTTATACGCAATATACACTTTTGCATTCTTTTTTTTTGCTGTCGCACTTGTTTTTTCTAACTCGTGCCTGCATATTGCTCCCGGTTTTTCAACAAGGATCTTTTTAATTCCCGCATTCAGGAGTAAATCCGTCGTCTCAGAAAGCTTAAGAATCGGCACTGCAACTATTGCAGTTTCAAAATTGTCAGTCTCTGTGCCCTTTAAAAATGCTTCAATTCCTCCAGAAATTGCCTGGATACCTGTTTCCTTATTAAACCTTCTGACAGACTCTGCGGTATTTCCAACTACAGCGACTTCTGTCCCTAAGGATTTTAGCACCGGCAAGTATTCACCTGCCATATAACCTGTTCCAACCAATAACGTCTTCATATTTATGTAAATGGATACCTTTCTTCATTAATTAGCATTTTGTCTTTCAAAAATTTAATTACCGGAACAATCAATGCAAGGTGCAATCGCGCAGATTCTTCGTAAGGTGTAAGCCTTAAATCTCTGCCTTCAAACAGAGACTCCGCATACAATGCAGTAAGTTTACTTTGAAAAGGCACTTGAATTTTTATTTCATTAATTTTTAATCCCTGCGAATTATTAAAGCTACATAGCCTGCCCTCTTCTTCAAAGATTATCCACTTTTGATTACCCGATACTATTTCAATAGCAACTCCACTTTCGGTTTTTTCAAAACACGCCAGACTCAGGGTGCTTCCGCCCGAGTATTTGAATTCCAAGCAACCGTTCATCTCATAATACCCATCCCTTTTGGAATCAAAAAGTCTCTCATCAAGACCGCTTACATCTATTTCTTGCGGCTGTTCTCCTGAAAGGAATGCAACGAGATCCACAAAATGGATAGTATTACACATAAGCCCCCAGTTATTTCCTCTCACAAATACTTCTATTTTCTGTCCTAATACAGATTTCCTTATTTCCCCGTAAAAATCAAATATCCTTCTAGGGCAATTCACCCATGCCTTACAATTGCTTTTTTCTATGAGTTCTCCGATTGCCGAATAATCTTCCGGCTTTTGAAATAACACTTTCTCTAATATGAGATTCTCTATTCTTTTGTGAATAAGCAAGTCTCGCGTTATTGTCGCTCGGTTGCCGGAAGTTGTTGCTACAATCGCAAGTTTAATCTCTAGCGGAACATCGTCTACAGTCTTGCAATACTCAATGCTATGTGACATACCTTCCGTTTTATCCCAAAGGTTCCTTGCCAGTTCAAGCGACGAATTATTAATATCAACGACATATATCTTTGCCATATGTTTTAATTCTTTCAGTGACTGCATGTGACGTCTGCCTATATTTCCTGCTCCTATTACAACAATGTTGTTCATTCTGATTGTACTCCTGCTCCTTTATATGAAATAATTATATGCATAATGCCCGATATTTTCGAATGCCCAATCTCAAAAGAGTCTGCATTCTTAAAAAAAGCGTTTCCTCATCTTTTCCAGCTCTTCAAACTGTCCCATATCCATCCACGCATCCTCGCCGATTGGATAAGTCCCCACATTTTTTCCATCTTTAAGACACAGTTCCACTATTTCCGTCAGATGTATTTTTTTCTTTTCTTTCAGATAATCAAATGCTTCCGGTTCCAAAACATATACACCGGTGTTAACAAGATAGTCCGTTGAAGGTTTCTCCACCAGTTGCTCAATTCTGCCATTTGCATCAAGCCTTACCGTACCATACGGTATGGTATATTTTTTCAGTGATGTCACTACGGTAATTATGTTACCGTGCTTTCTGTGAAAGCTTAAAACATCTGCATAATCAACATCAAGCAAAATATCACAGTTGCTAACAAAAAATGTCCCCTTGACACAGTCTTTTACATAAAAAAGACTACCCCCCGTGCCAAGCGGCTCATCTTCTTCAATGTACTCCACTGAGTAATCTCTTTCAAGTTCATCGTAGTATGCTTTAATCATATTCTTTTTATAATTCAATGTGAAATAAAACTTGTCACATCCAAATTTTCTAAAACTCTCTACAACAAGTTCTGAGATTGGTTTTTCGCCTATTGGAATAAGTGGTTTAGGAACAATGCTCGTATAAGGCATCAGCCGCTCACCCTTGCCACCTGCCATAAGAACAACAGGGGCTTTAATTTCTTTCCTGGCACGTTCAACGCCTTCAGAGTCCCAACAAACAATATCAACGATGTGATTGCAATCATCAACAACCGGTATCGCCGTTAATTTCAATTCCTTGATATACAATCTTGCCTTTGATTTTTCATTCTGTCCTACAGTTTTAGGAACCATGTTCATCGCTTTAGTAACCGGCTCATCAATGCTGTTGCTGGCCAGTATCCACCTTCTGATATCTCCATCCGTTATTGTTCCTATCAATTTCTTCTCAGACTCTACAACAAACAAAATTTTGTTTCCGATATTCAGTTTTTCCATCGCTTTTCGAATTGTTACATCTCCGGCGATTAAATAGTTTTCCAAATTCATAATATCCTACAAATTGTAAATATCCACTTTATATCTATCAAGGTTATTCTTCAAGAACTCTATCGTTTCGGTCAAGCCTTCTTCAAGAGTATACTTTTGCTGCCAGTCAGTCAGTTCTTTTATCTTTGAATTTGCCCCAAGCAGCCTGTTCACTTCAGATTTTTCCGGTCTCAAACGGTTCTCTTCACATACAATTCTGGCGTCAGGATTAATCTGACGAATCAGTTCATGCGCAAGGTCTCCCATAGATATTTCTTTCTGAGTTGCAATATTTATTTCCTCACCTATAGTGTTTTCTGACTTTGCTATCGCATAAAATCCGGCAACGGTATCTTTTACATAATTAAAGTCTCTTGTCGGTGTCAAATTGCCAAGATGAATCTCATCTTTCCCTGCAAGAAGCTGTGTAATAATTGTCGGAATGATTGCCCTTGCGCTTTGGCGTGGTCCAAAAGTATTGAATGGCCTGACTATACTGACAGGTAAATCAAAACTCCTATAAAAGCTTTCCGCAAGCCTATCAGCCCCTATCTTCGTCGCACTGTAAGGTGATTGCCCTTGATAAGGATGCTTCTCATCAATCGGAACGTATTTTGCTGTGCCATAAACCTCCGAAGTTGATGTGACCAGAACTCTCTGTGTATCCAATGCCCTTGCAGCCTGAAGGACATTCAAGGTTCCCTTAATGTTTGTATCAACATACGCATCTGGGGAATGATAGCTGTAAGGAATAGCAATAAGCGCCGCAAGGTGATACACTTGATTAACGCCTTTCATTGCTTCTCTTACACCGTTTGGATCTCTGACATCTCCCGCAAAAATTTCTATCTCCTTAAGCCTGTTTTGCTCGAATGTATCAAGCCAACCCCAGCTATTGAAGGAGTTGTAATATACAAAAGCCTTGACATCATGTCCTTCATCCATTAATTTTTCAACCAAATGACTGCCGATGAAACCGTCGGCACCGGTTACTAATACTTTTGCCATATATTACCTTTCGGATTGTATGTTACTCGCCTTTCTTTCCTGCGTTATAAACAATTGCTTTGTCGAAACCTTCCGACATAATGAAAACTCCTACTGCGCCAAATGTGGGGCCCATGATTAAATACTTGCATCTTGCCAGAATTGACATATCAATGAGATATTGTAACCCGTCCTCAAATTTTGTTATCTTCGAATCTTTAGGAATCATTTTGTCTGCTTCCGGAACGTAATCGTAAACCACGCTTTCACGCATGATGATTCTGTCACCAAAATACCTTTTCATGGAATCTTTTAATGTCTGCTCCTCTGAGAAAAATAAAATCCTACTCGAAGAGTTTTGATTACAAAAGCATTCAACATTTTTTATTACATCACAAATATCCGGCTGTTTCATCAAGCCGCCAAAAGAGGGATTATGATATCCGGTTCCCCTGCAATGAACTCCCAAAACGTCCCGATTCTCTCCTATAAGTTTTTCTTTTTCCGTTTTTATTATTTTTTGAATATTGGGTTTAACGCGGCAATATTTCTTTGCAAATCTTCGCCAATAATCAATCTTTTCCTGAGAATCGAAGAATTCCGGCATGTTTATTGGCGGGTTCTTAACATTCACAAATGCACCATGCCCCAATATAACATTCTTTGCACCTTTGATATCTTCTAAAGTATATCCGCATGGCTGTTCGAAGTAATACTCCCACGAATTAATCTTGCCAACCTCATCTTCTTCAAGATAAGCATTGGGGTAATTCATAAAATCAACCACCGGAATATATCCCTTAGATATGGCATAATGAACGCCCCGCAGCACATAAACATAATTTGAGAAAAGTCCTGTCGTTTTAGTATTCATCCTCCTGACCACATAAAACGTCTTATCTGGATATTTCGTCCCTGAAGTTTGTAATCTTCTTTCTCTGTAAGTATAATAATTCTTGTCGCTCAACGATTTACTTATTGGAACATATATAGGCCGCAAAATGCTATAAAACTTTCTTAACTTGTCTTTGCGCATTACTTATATCTCCTAGCTCCTAAATCCCTACACTTTTAATCATTTAGCAAAAAACTCCTATGCATTGTAATATTCGCTCTTATGAAGAACATTATATGCATTTATCAGCTCGCGAATCCCTTCATCTATTGTTCTTTTGGCTTTGAAACCTGCCTTTATCAGTTTTTCATTGCTGACAATGTAATTTCTCTTGTCAACATCTTCGCCAATTGCAGCCTCTGTAATATAAAACTTTGGAATGTGCTTTTTTATTAATTGGCAAAGTTCCATTTTGCTGAGATTTGCCTCATCCAATCCCAAATTGTAAACTTCGCCGTTCATTCTATCAAAGTTGTCCATCGCAAACAGGAATGCATCAACAACATCCCTCACATGAACATAATTTCTTTTGAAATTTGCTTCAAAAAGCACAACAAAACCGTCGTTATATGCTCTATAAACAAAATCGTTTACGAGTAAATCGAGTCTCATCTTTGGACTTGCCCCAAAAACTGTCGCCAGCCTGAAAACTACGGCATTACCCCTTTCGAGAATTGCCTTTTCTGTTTCAACTTTCAATGTTCCGTAAAGCGATACAGGTCTCAGTGGGGATTCTTCCGTGCAAAATATACCTTCTTCTCCCACGCCATAGCCGGAATTTGTATTCGGATAAATAATTCGCTGTTCCGGTTTCAAAAATTTGAGCATATTCTTTATAGCATCTCTTGTTATTTCGGTAGCGGCCATCGGGTCTTTGTTAGTAATCGGTGCACCGGTATAACATGCAAGCGGAATGATATAATCTGCATCTTTGCTAAGTTCCTTCACTAAATCCAGATTTCTTACATCCCCATTCACAATCTTCAGGTTTTCATAATAACAACAATCAAGCAACGAATTTTGCCTGAACATAAAATTATCCAAAACCGTTACGTTGTGTCCCTTTAACAGAAGTTGTGGCACTAATACGGAGCCAATATAACCTGCTCCACCTGTTACAAAAACTTTCATTCTGCATCTCTCCGTTCATTTATTTTTTTATAGCCCGACGCTTTTAAGTACAGCTTCTTTTATTTCCTGTGAATTTCTGTAAAACGCTTCTTCCAGCACATACGATGCCGGTGTTGGAACATCTGTCGCAGCGACTCTGATAATATTTGACTTTAAAGACATGCCGGCATTCTCAGCTATCATAGCCGAAATCTCCGCAGAAACTCCTCCCGTTTTCCAACCCGTATCTGCAATAACCACTCTGCCCGTCTTACGAACGGAATTCAGAATTGTTTCCGTGTCTAAAGGCTTTAATGACCGCACATCTATCAGCTCTGCGGAAACTCCACGACTTTCCAGTTCATCCATAATCTTTTCGGCTTCAATCACCATATGGGAAACCGCAAGAAGCGTCACATCAGACCCTTCTTTTAATATCTTTGCTTTTCCGATAGGCACATAGTATGGCTCCTCCGGTACGAGTCCGATTTGATTAAATACCCTTCTGTGCTCAAAAATCAGCACCGGGTTGTTATCTGCTATTGCTGACAATACCAATCCTTTCGCGTCAAAAGGGTTGGTAGGCATAACCATTTTCAATCCTGGAACATGCATAAACAGTCCATGTAGTGCCTGTGAATGCTGGGCTGCAGAACCCCATCCCATTCCGGTTGTTGCCCATATTACCATTGGAATCGGCGATTTTCCGTTTGACATAAAATTCATTTTTGATGCGTGGTTTACAAGCTGATCCATTGCGAGCATCAAAAAATCCGGTCTGTTATGGCAATAAAAAGGTCTCATGCCCGCTGCTGCTGCCCCAACGGCGATTCCTGTAAGGCCTGCTTCTGAAAGCGGTGTTTCAAAAACCCTTTTTTCGCCAAACTCTTTCCACAAATCTGTGGTTGCACCAAACATACCTGTCTTATCGTTTATTCCCTGCCCCATTACAAAGACCCTGTCATCAAGTTTCATGGCCTGATACAGTGCTTCCCTTATCGCTTCTGTATATTTCAGTCTTCTACCCTCTGCATTCCGATCTCTGTTTAATAGTTCTGATTCATTAATTCTTGTCCAAGGCATATCTTTAAATCTCCCTTATGCAAAAAGATTTTTCGCTATATTTTCTGTTTTAGGCAACGAATCTTCTGCCGCCGCGGAAAATGCATCCTGCAGTTCCCTCTTCCATTCTGTTTCAAAATTCTTCTCGGCCGTTGCAAAAGACTCGTCCTGCAACATAAGCTCACTGCCAAGACGCAAAATCGGATCCTTTGCTTTCCAGGAATCCCACTCTTCCTGTGTCTGATAGCCGGCTTCTACACCGGTTTTAGTATCATGGTGATCTCTAAATCTGTATGTTCTGCACTCAATAAAGGCAGGACCTTCTCCCCCTCGGGCTTTTTCAATATATTCATTAGTAACCCTCTGAACTTCCAGAACATCATTGCCATCTATAGTTACTACAGGCAACATGCCTGTAAATTTATTGCTTATAAAGCCTTCTGCTTCCCGCTTTTCCAGAGGTGTTCCCACTGAATAAAGATTGTTCTCACAGATATAAACTATCGGTAATTTCTTTAATACAGCAAAAGCAATGCTTTCATAAACAACACCTTCCTCAGAGGCCGCATCACCCATATACACAATGGTGACATCGCTACTCCCTGTCATCTGCTGTGCCAGGGCATTTCCTGTCCCTATTGGAACTCCCCCGGCTACAATTGAAGACGTTATAGGAAATCCAACGTCATTTGCAACAAGATGCATAGATCCTCCGAACCCTCCCGAACAACCGGAAGCCTTGTTATGCAATTCGGCTATCATTGCTTTTAAATTCCCGCCTTTTGCCAGATAATGTCCATGATTTCTGTGATTACTGAACACTTTATCTGTCCTGCTTAAATTAAAGCAAACGCCAACTGCAGTGGCTTCCTCGCCAATACAAAGATGTATAGGGGTATGCATATTATCTTCTCTGTAGTGAGCTGCTATTTTTTCTTCTGTCATGCGAATTTTTCGCATCATAAAATACATTTCTCTTTTATTCTCTAAGGTCAGTTCTTTCATTTTTCACCCTACAATCTGTTCAATTTGTCGCAAAGTTCCAGAATTTTTTTCTCTTCAAGATTTGGATAATTGCCTAAGTATATGCCATAATCATTGATATACTCAGCCGTAATCAGATCTCTCGGATTAATGTTCGGAAAAGCCTTCCTCACAAACTCCTGTCGTGTCAAATTTCCTCCGCCCGCAGTGCCGCGCCGGAATTCAACTTTTTCTTCCCGCAAAAGACTGCATACGCGACCGTAAAGTTCCTTATCCGGATTTCTCAGCATAAGGATTAATGCATAATTTACAGTACCGATGCGGTTAAAATCCGTATAATACTTCTCCGAATCCAGATTATCCAGGAATTTTTCAAAATTCTTAACTCTTTTCACATTGTTGCTATCTAGCCTTTTTAACTGGCTGAGTCCTATTACCGCATTAAGTTCTGTGCTTCTCATATTAAATCCCGGAACTTTAAATGTAAATTCCGGATATGTATCCGGAGATTCTTTTTCAAAACGTTCTTTGTATTCCTCGGAGCATTCGCGAATCATGCCATGACTCCTAAACATTCTCGCATATTGATAGAAGTCTTCATCATCTGTACAAACCATTCCGCCTTCAATTGTACTCATATGGTGTGCATAATAAAAAGAAAAATTCGATGCTGCTCCGAAAGTTCCTATTTTCTTTCCGTTATGAGTTGCTCCGTGTGATTCACAGCAATCTTCTATAAGAATGATTTTTCTCTCTTTGAGCTCATCACAGAGTCTGTCTGTTAACGCATCAAACCCCAGGACATGTGTTAGAAGTACCGCTCTTGTATTCGGAGTTATTTTTTTCAAAATTTCTTCATCATTCATTGATAAATTCTCTTTATTCACATCTGCAAAGACCGGCGTATGCCCCGCATTCATAGTCGCCGCAACATCACTTGACCAGCCCATCGGTGAAAGGATAACCTCTCCCTTGCCGTACAGTTCTGCCAGCACATGCATTGTAATAAAATTAGCTGAAGATCCCGAATTAACAAATAGACTGTGTTTTACGCCCAGCCATTCACTCCATTTTTTTTCAAACTCCCGCACGTTCTTATTCTGCGTGAAAATATTATCCCTTTTAAGAAAATCAATGAGAGCATTCACATCTTCGTTTGTAATATTGTTATTCATCAAAGGTAAGTCAATCATCCGAATTCTCCTTGTTTTCTAAATACCATCTGTATGTATTCTCTATCCCTTGTCTTAATGAGAACTCAGTCTTCCACCCCAGCTCTGAAATTCTACTGCTTTCAAGCATTCGTACCATCATACCGTCCGGCTTTGATGTGTCAAAATAAAGTTCTCCGTTATAACCTACTGCCGATGCTATCGTTTCAGCAAGAGTCCGTACATCCGTAAGTAGGCCTGTCCCGATATTTACCGGGCTTTCCCCGTTATAAGTATTCATCAGATGCACACATGCTCTGACTGCATCATCAATGTAAAGAAATTCCCTTTGCGGTCTGCCGCTTCCCCAAATTTCAACCCTCGCATGATTGTTATTTTTCGCATTATGAAAACGTTTTATCAGTGCGGGAATAACATGATTGCTCTTATCGTCGAAATTGTCTCCCGGGCCGTATACATTAGACGGAATACAACTGATAAAATTATCTCCATATTGACGTTTATAATACTGACACAATTTTAATCCTAACAGTTTAGCAAGTGCATATCCCTCATTTGTTGGTTCAATATCACCCTGAAGCAGATACTCTTCTTTTACCGGCTGTTTACTGTGCTTCGGATACATACACGAGGAGCCCAGATATAACAGTTTCTTAACTCCTGCATTGTGTGCCGCTTCAATGATATTTGTATTCATTTTAAGGTTTTCTATTGTAAATTCCGCCATATTTGTACGGTTTGCCTCAATTCCTCCGACGAGGCCACACATAACAAAGACATATTCCGGGCGTTCTTCTTGAAAAAAAGTTCTTACGTCCTGCTGAATCGTCAAATCCAGATCTTTATGTGTTCGGGTTACTATATTTTTATATCCTAAATCATTTAAATAATTATATGTCGCATTTCCAAACAAGCCCGTATGACCCGCAATATAAATTCTATCCGCTTTCTCCACAATTAATCCTCTTCTCTGTAATAAATCACCTGACTGCCATTCCTTTCGAATTTAAAAGGAATATGCAGATAATCTTTCAACGATTCAAGCAATGCCCCCTGTTTTTCCGGTGCACAGAAGAACAACATAAAACCTCCGCCTCCGGCGCCCAGCAGTTTTCCTCCGATTGCACCCGCTTCAAGTCCTTTGTCATATATTTTGTCAATCGCTGAATTTGAGACCTTTTCGGATAAAGACTTCTTCAGCATCCATGTTTCGTTCATTAATTTCCCAAAATCGCAAATATCTCTTTCGCTTGTAAGAATATCAAGAGCTTCGCTTGTTATTTTCGACATTCTGTCAAGAACGTCTTCTTTCTTTCGGATATTCGATATTTTTTCTTTTTCTATATCAGAAGCAAACCTCTGGAATCCTGTGAAAACCAAGAGCAGATGCTTTTCAAGTTCCTCATAGCGTTCCCTCTTCAGGACAATCGGACTTACAAAAAATCCTCCGCCTTTTTTAAATGTGATATAGTTAAGTCCGCCAAAAGCTGCCGCTATCTGATCCTGACAGCCCACGGCTTCTCCTATAAGGTCCTGTTCAATATGAATTGCGTCAACCGCCAGTTTCTTTTTTGACGGCATGTGTCCGCCCATTCCGTAAAGAGCATTTACCAGTCCCACCGTAAAGGATGAACTGGAACCCATTCCTGACCTTGCCGGTATATCAGTATTGTAGTGCAAATCAAGGCCATATTGAACATCAAAAAATCTCATTGTCTCCCTTATCGAAGGGTGCTTAATTTCATCAATTTCCCTTACTTCCTCATTGGCACTCCCATATTTGAGCTGATGTTTATGCGGCCAGTATGGTGCCAATGTGCGGCAGGTAATATATAAATATTTGTCTATAGTCGTTGAAATAACAGCCCCGCCGTGTTCTTCAAAATAAGCCGGTAAATCTGTGCCTCCTCCAAAAAAAGAAATTCTGAACGGAGTTCTTGTAATAATCATTATATTATAATCCTTTCACTATATATCAAATACCTCTGACTCCAGCATCGCACATAGTGCATGGTAAACCGGAAGGTGCAATTCCTGTATGGCAGCTGTATCGCTCTCCGGCACGCAAATGCACACATCGAAAAAATCCTTCATTTTCCCACCGGCTTTGCCCGTCAGCGCAACAGTTTTAACACCGAACGATTTCGCCACAATTCCGGCATTCAGAACATTTTTCGAATTCCCGGATGTGCTTATTCCAATCAGACAATTTTTGTCTGATGCAAATCCTAACATCTGTTGGGCAAAAGCAAGGTCATAGGACAAATCGTTTCCTGCTGCTGTAAGTGCAGCGGCATTACTTCCAAAAGAAATTGCCGGAACGGAGCCTTGCAATTTTTCTGAATCCGATGCCGACATTCCCATAAGTTCCAAAGAACTTTTAATCCGACTGTCAAGAGGTCTCTTCAGTTTGAAAGCTTTCAGTAATTCTCCTGTGATATGGTCTGCATCCGCAGAACTTCCGCCATTACCACAAGCCAAAATGATTCCTCCCCGGCTATAAGTGTCTCTCAAAACCTCAAATGCACTTATAATATCATTTTTCGTTTCCCTGAGATTCGGATATCTCGCAGTTAACTCCTCTAAAATTGTTTCTGTTCGTTTCTTCATAATTCCCGATCCAAAATCAAATTCACAGCATCCTGTAAATTACCTGTAATATAGTCCGGTTTTTCGTCTAAATCCCAAAGGCGTTCACCTATGTATACAGTCTTGCAACCGGCATTTTTTCCGGCCATAACATCGCTTTGGCCATCACCAATCATATACGAATGGCTCAGATCAACATTGTACTTTTCTGCCAATGAAAGCAACATTCCGGGTTTGGGTTTTCTGCAGTCGCAATCAATCTTCAGTTCTGTAATTTCGCCTTCAAAACCCTTGTCCGGATGATGCGGGCAATAAACTATATCATCTACATATGCCCCGCAGTCTCCCAGAAGTTTTTCCATTTTGTTATGAATCTTTTGCAATTCTTCAACAGAACACTCCCCCCTTGCAATTACCGGTTGGTTTGTAACTACAAGCGCCAGATAATTGCTGTCATTAATTTTTTTAATAGCTACTGCGGCTCCATCAAGCAGTTCCATCTGCTCCGATTTGTTCAAAAATCCAACATGGCGGTTTATAGTACCATCCCTGTCAAGAAAAATTGCCCGCTGTCTTTTGTTTAAATTGCGGCCGGAAACCCTTCCTTTTTCATAATCTTCACACACTCTCATGTATCGTTCGGGCGTCCCCATATCCTTAACATATTCGGGAGAATCATATGCAAACACTTTCAACGAATTCAGGTTAGGCTTTATTATTTCTCTGTCAAGGTCGACTTTATCTTTTTCCCATATATCCTGCGAAAAATCAATTGTATCCATATCTATAATATGAATACCTGCATTCACTCTGTTTTTATAGTCGCTTCTATAATCTTCTTTATTATGCCACGCTGTTACCCTTCCGTTATCTGCTGTTTCAATCAAAGCACTGTCAAACGGATGGGAATTTGGATGTGTAAAAAGTGTTATATCTGCTCCATTAGCATGATGGCATTTCAACATTCTGTCCACATCAAAATTAATCATTATATCACCATTTACAAGAATGTACGTGGCAGATTTATCTTTAAGTAATCTCAAACAGCCTGCTGTCCCCATCGGGATTTTTTCTTCTAAATACTCGATTTCTATACCAAATTTCGAACCGTCCCCAAAATAATCCTTTATAACATTCCCAAGATGTGATATGGAAATATATATTTTGTTAAAACCATATTCCCGAAACAGTTCTATTTGGTGTTGAAGCACCGGCTTATCCCCGATTTTTATCATCGGTTTTGGGATATCAGAAGCAACAGAAGATATGCGCGTTCCTTTGCCTCCTGCCATGATTAATATTTTTTCTTGTCGCATAGCAACCCCACTTTTAAAATTAATTTGATTTGCGATATCAACCAATCTACAACATAAACGCTTATTTGCTTTAACAGTCTTCTCAAAGACTGTATATGTCTTCTTCCTAAATTTCCTGCTCCTGTTTTTACAGCAGCTTTCTCTAATGACGGTCAATTCTCCCTACACTCATCAAACGCTCATAAATGCAAATTTCCTAAAAACCCAATTCATTATATTTTACCACACTTCATCATTGTTGTGCACAATTTGCACATTCCAATGTTTCCCATGTTCCACATATACTGTCTTTGAGCATAATCATGCAATGTGGCTTTCTTATATCCCGGATAGGCTATTTGTATTGCCATCTCATCTCCCAACAACCACAATTCCACTTCCTCTATAGCAAGACAAAAACGCAATCCATTCCTATAAAATTCTTTTCAGCAACAGCATTCAACCGCTTTTTAAACTCTTCCGGGGCGTTGTCGTTCTTTAATTGTCTTAAAAGGCTTAACTGCTTGCGTCACAAAATCCCCCATAAAAACAAAAGTCCCGTCATGTTACGCATGTAGCAATGCTGCCAAACTTACTATTCGTTTGATATGCTCGCTTCTTCCCGGCAACCTCAACATCCACAACTCTTTCACACGACAAGACTCCAAAAGGACCAAATACACAACCCGAGCAAGTAACATCGCCACCACAAGGCAGCAAACTCTTGGCATCCGGATAACCGCTGCACTCCCGCGGTAGGTATTCTATTAAACGTATTTTCATGTCATTTCGTGTAAAATTCGGCCATGGATTTAAAAATCTATCACCGGACAAACAGCCCTACTTCTCCACCTTTTCAAAGTCACTTGCCGGATGCTTACAAACCGGACAGATAAATTCTGCAGGAAGCTCCTCTCCTACATACTCATATCCGCAGATCCTGCAACGCCAAACCGTTTTACCCTCCGGGGTTTTGCCGGCTGACCCGGGCTTTTGCTTGATATTATCCTGATAATACGCATATGTCGCAGAAGGAATATCCGATAATACTTCCATCGCTGTAGGTATACCTATAAACAACGTATGCGAACCAAGGTCAACCGTTTTCTGTACATCAATTGAGAAATATGAATTAGTGCCAACAGTTATATATGGTATGCCGTTCTCAGCGACCTTGCAATCAGTATATCCTGCAAATTTGTCAACATCTCTGCCGGACTGGAAGCCGAAGTGTTTAAACAAGTCGAAAGAGACATCCTCACTAATTACGCTGATATTCGCCTTCATGGTTTTCATAATCATATCATGCGTATAGTTTGCCTTATTTACTGCAAATGAAATCTGGTTAGGGTCAGACGCTACTTGAATTGCAGTATTCGTTATACACCCGTTTGATTTAATCTCGTCTTTTGCCGTAAGAACAAAAAGCCCATATGACAGTTTGTACATTGCTTTGTTATCCATATTGTCACCCCTCTCTCATTTTAC
>JAILLO010000093.1 GCA_024693105.1 Clostridia bacterium
GTTTCATCGACAAACTGGCTCGAAATCTTCTTCTCCTTCATTGCAAAACCGATGACCCTTTTGCCTTCCTCATGAACAAAGCCTTCCTCACGAAGAATATTACGGCCCGTCTCAAGTTCAGCCGGTTTAATCCGAAGCACCGGGTCTGCCGTCACAACAATGCGCTCGCCCGGAATTCCTATCTCCTGAAGAAATTCCGCCGAGGTCTCATCCCTGACAACGATTCCGCTTGCCTTCCCGAGCATTCGCGCCGTCATCTTTCTGTTGAATTTCGACTTAATCGGTCCGATTCCCTGAGAATATATCAGGAATTTTTTCCCGAGCAGATTTGCAAGCCACATGATGAAGAGATAATAGTATATGCTTCTGCTGCTTGTAGCGTCCTGCAAAAGGCTTCCTCCTCCGCTTATCAAAAGGTCGCACTGCCTTACTGCCGAAAAAATCGAACGCACCGACTTTCTGTTTACCGATCTGACGTCATACTTTTCTGCCGTTGATTCCGGATTCTGCGAAAGAACCGTAATCTGAATATCATCCAGTTTTTCTTTTAAATTGTCAACAACCGCGCTGAGTATGGACTCGTCTCCGATGTTGTTGAACCCATAATAGCCCGAAATCAGTATTTTGTACATTTTGTAATAATCCCGCTATTCTTTAAGTGCAGCTTCCACGTATTTGGCCGCACTCTTTTTGTAGAGTCTGTAAAGAAGGTCAAAAATAACAATGGCAACAGCGCCGAGAACAAGTCCGAACAGAAGTGAATATCCCGTTCTGACAAAGCCCAGATAAAGCGGCGTCCTGATGTGCATAAAGGTATTTACAACCGAGGTCATTCCTATAACACCCGCAGCGCCGAAAACAAGGCTCCACAGCTTCAGTTTTCTGACGGAAGTATATACCATCATCATTATTGCAGGGAACGCAAACAGGAATTCCTTTGAACGCGGCCTTGCGAGCAAAACGTCCTCAAGCTTGTTTCTGAAAAGCATTTCCGCGCTTGAAACCTCAACCGATGAATCGTGGCCGGTCCTCATTATATAATAGATTCCCACAATGCCTGCAATTCCGATGAGAATTACCATCCATATTTTTATGGACAGATTCAGAAGATCGAAAATATCATGAAGCTCAAGCGTCCCCGTCTTCTTCTTCCTTGCGCCGTAACCGTAATACGAAAGGAAGGCAATTATAAAGTATGCAAGAGGCAGAAGCTGTGCGAGCTTGACGCCCCTGAAAATATCGATTTCAAGCATATAGCTTGTCGAGCAAAGAGGCGCCGCAGTCATCATACCGCCCGCAAGCGCTATAAGCACCGAAATCACAAGTGTAACGGCTGCCCCTCCGATAATGCGTCCTATACCCGCATCGTTTCCGAGACTGTCCGCAAGTATCCTGCTTCTGTACGTAAAGAATGTCACCGCAAGGCATGCAAATACGACCGCCGCCGCAAAGCTTGCGATAAGCTCCGATGTTTTCGGCATTACAAAGAACGCGCCGATTACCGCAAGAATTCCAAGTCCGGCAAGAATAAACGCAGCCTTTTTCCTAATCGGAAGGAAGCACCTGAGAAGCAGAACCGCACCGAGTGCAGAACCTATGCCAAGCAGAATCTTGAAGATTGTGCTGACCTGATGCGATCTGATAAGAGTTGCAGAACCGAATTCAAAGCCGTGTTCACCAAGACGTGTCTGCAGATTTGCAAACATTTCTCTGTAATCATCCACATTCGTAATATATGTATGCAGGTCCTGATTTTCCATAAACGGTTTGAAATAAATAACCCTGATATTTCTTTCCGTAACGGCGCGGAAAAGAGTATTTTCAATTTCTTCGGCGCCTTTATACCCGTAATACCGGTACCTGTACTGAATATAATTCCATACGCTGAATACACGGACAGTATCATAATCCGTCGAAATTGCGACATCCTCAACTCCGTACTGAAGAATATTCTGAAGCTGTGTCGTATTCTCGATAAGGCCGATGGTGATGCCGTTGTCCTTGATGTAATTCTTTGCAAATTCGCTGCCGTCATCATAGCCCATAATGGCCTCACCGCCCACGATGATATATTCGGGCACAATTCCGTAATTTGCATAACCGTCAACAACAGCCTCCGCGTATTTTGTATCGTTGAAGCCCGAATAGCTGAGCGTTCTCGGAATTATGTCCATTCCGAGATCCTGAATCGTCTTTACCTTTTCAGGCAGCATACCGAGGCTGATATACATGATTTTCGAGCTGACTATGTCTCTTCTTTCGGCAAAGCCGCCCTTCTTTGAATTCATATATTTGTAATCCTGTGAATAAAGTGCCTTGTCCGCGGTACCGTCAATCCAGATGTATGCGTTTGCACCGTCTTCAAAGATAATGTACTTGTCCTCATGAAATCTCTTTCTGATTCCGTCGGTAACAAAGGAAACAGCTCCGCCCCCGTCAATCTCGACAATTATGTCAAAACGGTCATAGCCGTGTTTCTCAAGAGTATCGACAAACTCTGCGGGATAGTCGTCCTTCCAGTTTGCTTCGCGAAGGACCTCGTCCATCATTGTCCCCGTAACGGGAAGCTGCGAGTCCTCCATAAGCGTTATAATGCTTTCTTCCGTAAGTCCGACCTTTGTAATGCCCATGTCCTTAAACTGAGCGAGCCACCAGCTTATATCATGATCCGACTGCTCCGCCAGATTGTATATTTCGTTGTAATCAAGTACAACATCATAACTTTTGTTGTCTTTTTCAATGGCCGCTCTCGTTGCAATAACTGTTACACATACCGCAAAGACAAGTACCATGGCTATCAGAAGTATTTTGTTTTCTCTGATAAATTCCTTCATTGTGCAATTTCCTCCAAGCTTAAATTTGTAGCCGGTATTTTACTGAACGGTATAAACACCCTTCACCATAACCCAGATATCTGTTGTTGCCTTTATGCCCCTGCCGTCGGCTCTCGGCACAAGAAGCAGATGGTTTTGAAATACCCAGTAACCGTCAAGAAGGTCCTTTCCCTCCGTCACATCCGAAACGCCGTTTTCGCCGTTTCCTATTGCCGATGCCTCGCCGCTTCTGAGTATCATTTCACTGCCTTCACCGCCTATGACGCTTTTTCCGGCTTTGACTTCTATCGGTGTAAACCTTGACATACTGTCAACATAGCTCTTGCTGACCACAGGATCGTCCGAAGATCCCGGCAGAATCGAATCGCCGAAAACCCCCACACATGCCGACAGCATAATTACAAGGCCTGCCAGCAGTGGCAGCAAAATCTTATTTTTCTTCGTGTTTTTCATGCGTTTTCCTTTCCCGCTCCTTTATTTTTCTGCGGTCTGATTTTGCAGAACCCGTTTGATTGCAAGCGCACACATATCCGCAATATCAAGAGCCGTCATTCCGTATTCTCCGAATGCCTCACAGCTCATGTCACCTGCCATGCCGTGCAGAAAGACAGCTGTTTTTGCTGCATCAAACGGCTCAATTCCCTGCCCTGCAAATGCAGTAATCATACCGGTCAGCACATCTCCCGAACCGCCCGTTGCCATGCCGGGATTGCCCGTGGTATTGATATATGAAGGATGATCCTTTGCAGCGACCACAGTTCCCGCGCCCTTAAGCACCGAAACCGATTCCGTAAGATTCACCAGTTCTTCTGCAAGACGTTCACGGCTGTTGACAGGCTGGTATTTAACCATGCCCATCAGCCTCTTTGCTTCGCCAAGATGAGGCGTTATTATTGTTTTTGCGCGTGACCTTTTCAGAAGCTCGTGATTTCCTTTTTTTGCTACAATATTGAGCGCATCGGCATCAAGCACAAGCGTCTTTTCGTAATCATCGAGAACTTTTTCAAGAAGCCTTGCGCTTTCTTCATCCGTTCCGAGTCCCGGTCCTATTGCAATCGCATCGTACTCTTCAAAATCTTCCTTTGTCAGATTTCTTCCGACACAGATTGCTTCGGGAACGGAAATCTGCACAATAGGGAAAAGCTCTTCCGGAATCGAAACCTTTACAAGCCCCGCGCCGGACCTCAGCGCCGCTCTTGCACACATCACGGCAGCGCCGGCCATTCCTTTTGTTCCCGCAATAATAAGAATTTTGCCGAAATCTCCCTTGTGTGCCTCTGTATTTCTGGGTTTGAGTATACGCCTTACATAATCAGCCGTAATAAATACCGGCTTCATTTCCGAATCAGTGACGTTCTCGTTCAGTCTGTCGCTCATTTGCGGTCTCCTTTCCGTCTTTACTGTCCGAATTGAAGATTCAGTTCGGATTTTTGTTTATTTTCGTTTTGTTTTGTCTTTTCAAATTTCAAGCTGCCGCAAAGCCCTTTCTGGGCCGAAATGCCGGCAGCTTTTGTGTCTTTGCATATTGAATTTCCGTATCTGCTGCGGCTGCATCATATCCGTATTCCCAAAGCCGGGCATCCGATACTCCGTTTCAGCCGCTAAAGGTTCAGTATCGCCGTCGCAAGCAGAAAATATGTAACTACCGAAACCATATCAGTAATTGAGGAAATCATAGGCGTTGCCATAAGCGCCGGGTCGATTCCGACACGCTTTGCAAGCATCGGAAGCATACCACCGACAAGCTTTGCAAACATGATAATTACCAGCATCGAAACGCATACCGTACATGCAATAACGGCGCTCTGCCGGTCGATAATCATGATTTTCGCAAAATTCAGCGCGCTCAAAACGCAGCCGACTATAAAGCTTATCCTCAGTTCCTTCCAGAATACTCCTATGGCATCCCGAAGGTCTATTTCACCTACCGCCATACCTCGTATAATAAGCGTTGCAGCCTGCGATCCCGTATTTCCTCCTGTTCCCATCAAAAGAGGCAGATAAGAAACAAGTGCAATAACCTTCGAAAGCATATCTTCAAATTGCGTGATGATCATTCCCGTAATCATAAGGGATATCATCAGAAATACCAGCCATGGCAGTCTGTTTTTGACATGATGCATAACGCTCATATCAAGATATTCCTTGTCGGATTTGTCGATAACGCCGGCCATACGCTCGATATCTTCTGTGGCCTCCTCTTCGATGACGTCGAGGATATCATCCACGGTAATTATTCCTACAAGCCTGTCTTCCCTGTCAACTACAGGAATGGCCAGATAACCGTATCTCTTAAACATTTCGGATACATCTTCACGGTCATCGTATACATTCACACTGACATAGTCCTCATGCATAAGCTCCGAAATCGGTGTATCGTCGTCCTTAATCACAAGCGTTCTAAGCGAAACTATACCTATAAGTCTGCGCCCCTTGTCCTTGACATAGCATGTATATACAGTCTCACTGTCCATGCCCTCCCTTTTGATATAAGCAAGGGCCTGTGCAACGGTCATGTCCTTTTGAAGACTGATATATTCAGGTGTCATCAGGCTTCCCGCGCAGTTGTCGGGATAATTGAGGAAGGTATTTATGAGCTTTCGCTCATCCTTCGGAGTTTTTTCAAGAATCTTGTCAACAAGATTTGCCGGAAGCTCCTCCAGCACGTCAATCATATCGTCGAAGTCGAGTTCATCAATGATAAACGCAACTTCCTTATCTGTAATACCGTTGATAATTGCAAGCTGATCGTCTGAAGGCAGGTATGAAAACACCTCAACCGAGACATCCTTCGGCAGCATCCTGAAGATAATGATAGTTTTTTCAACACCGAGTTTTTCAAGAACCTCCTCAAGGATTTCGGCAATATCAACCTCGTTGTTTTCAAGGAGTTTCGCTCTTGCGGCCACATACTTTTTTTCCTCAAGAAGCTCCAAAATCTCCTCGACAATTTCCAGAAAGACTTCATCAAAAGTCTTTTCCATCGTCTTTTCGTTTTCCATTGGGTTCACCCCTCTTTCCGAAAATCCACGATGTTCGGGGCCTTTGATCGGATCTTTCCTTCCGTTCCTCCCTCTTGCCGTATGCCCGATTCAAATTCGGCGCCGCACCTTCCCATGTGCAAATAAGGCTGATGAGCTAAGGTTATTTTAATGACCGTAAGGCTGCAAAAACCGTGAATTTTCTGTTTTGTAATTATTTACCCGTCGTTTAGGGCCCGGGTTAGCGTCCACGGCTCTCACTTCCTTTCGTTTTCCGCATTTTCTTTGGTGTGCAAAACCCCACACATATTAAATTATACTCCCTTTTCAGGCATATTGGCAAGAAAAAGCAGCAAAAGTACAACAAAAATTGACGGCAAAGGCGCAGCTAAAGAAAGTGCCTCCGCCAAACGCTGATTTAACGCGGTCGCGGCACTTTCAGACAATAAAAAAGGCTGTCAAAAGACAGCCTTTTTTGAGCATGAAATTTCATGCGTTTATTTGATTTGAGGTTTGGGTTTATACTAAGCCCTGAGCCATCATAGCGCCTGCAACCTTTTCAAATCCTGCGATGTTAGCACCCTGAACAAGAGCATTCTTGTCGTTGTAGTACTTTTCACCTGCATTAGCGCAAGCCTTGTAGATGTTAACCATGATCTGATGTAACTGATCATAAACATCCTGGTGCTGATATACAGTGTGACCAGAGTTCTGACCCATTTCGATACAGGATGTAGCAACACCACCTGCGTTAGCAGCCTTTGCAGGGCCAACAGCAGTAAGCTTGTCCATAAGGAATACGAGTGCATCGTTTGTTGTAGGCATGTTAGCGCCTTCGCAGTAGAACTTGCATCCACCTTCAACGATGAGCTTAGCGGAATCCATGTTAACGTCGTTCTGCATTGCGCATGGGATGAAGAGGTCGATCTTGCAGCCTGTATCCTGGAATACGCCCCAAGGCTTCTTTCCTGCAAAGAACTTAGCGTTAGGGAACTTTTCTGCGTAAGGTGCGCAGATGTTCTTTCCGGATGATCTGAGGTCGAGCATGAATGCAACCTTTTCGTCAGTGTTGATTCCGTCAGGATCGTAGATGTATCCGTCCGGACCGGAGATAGTAACCAGCTTAGCGCCTAACTGCTGGAGCTTCCAAGCTGTTCCCCAAGCAACGTTACCGAAACCGGAGATAGCAACAGTCTTACCCTTGATATCTTCGCCGTTAGCCTTCAGCATTTCTTCTGCATACCATACGATACCGAAGCCTGTAGCTTCTGTTCTTCCGAGGCATCCGCCGTACTGAAGTCCTTTTCCTGTAAGAACACCACCGTCGAATCTGTCAACGATTCTCTTGTACTGTCCGAAGAGGTAACCGATTTCTCTTCCGCCAACACCGAGGTCACCTGCAGGAACGTCAGTGTAAGGTCCGATATGTCTGAAAAGTTCTGTCATGAAAGCCTGGCAGAATCTCATTACTTCTGCATCTGATTTTCCGTTTGGATCGAAGTCTGAACCACCCTTGCCTCCGCCGATAGGAAGACCTGTAAGGCTGTTCTTGAAGATCTGTTCGAATCCGAGGAACTTGATGATTCCAGGGTATACGTTCGGAGCGAATCTCAGACCGCCTTTGTAAGGTCCGATTGCGCTGTTGAACTGATATCTGTAACCCTTGTTAACCTGTACTTTACCGTTGTCATCAACCCAAACAACTCTGAAAGTAACTCCTCTTTCAGGTTCTACTAATCTTTCGAGAAGAGCGCACTTTTCATATTCCGGATGCTGTTCTACAACAGGAATCAGTGAAGTCAGTACTTCTTCAACAGTCTGGTGGAATTCTACTTCGCCAGGATTGTTCTTCTTGCACAGTTCGATAACATTCTGAACATAGTTTGACATAACTTATTCTCCTTTTTCTTTCTATATATTTTTTGCAATAAAATATTTAGTACAAAACTTAACTCAAGTGTAGCACTTTGATAATTTGAAGTCAACGATAAGGTAAAAAATCCGTATTTTCACTGTTGAAGTTGTAATTTTCTGAATTGTTGCCCCCTGTCTCACGGCAACTTTATATCGTCAAAAACCGCAAAAGCACGTATAATCGCGAATATATCCGGTTTCTTTTGTTCAAAAAAAGAGGGACTCAGCCGAATCCCTCATACACCTTTGTCACGCTTCAGTAGCAGTTATTTTTCTTTACTGATTTGTCGTTCTTCTTTGTTCTTCTTTGTTCTTCTTTTTTACTTTTCCTTTTGCTTCTCCCGCAGTTCTTCTTCTTCGCGTGCAAGTCTTGCCGCTCTGGCCTGCATCAGCCTCTTTGCTGCCGCGTCGCCCGAACCGGTTCCGACTATAGGCGTTCCGGAAACTGTTCTTTCCGCCGATTTCTTGGCAGCTTCTTCTATGCTCGCCTCGACAAAAGCCTCCTGGTCAAACATAATCTTGTCATCCTTTGCAAAATCAGGGTCGTCTGTAACCATGAAAACTTTTATAGGCTTGTGCTCCTGAACATCATCTTCATCCCTGAAACGCGATGATGCAAGCGAATCCGCCTTTTCCTGCGCAGCTTTGCGCCGTTCTGCGGCACGTGCTTTTGCAAGCGCAATCGGATCAAGCGGCTTTTGTTCTTCCGGAGCTTCGTTTTGGATTTCTTTTCCCTGCAAGTTTTCCGCTTCTGCCTGACTGCCCGTTTCCGGCGCAGCTGCCGCTGAGGAAGTTTCCTGCTCTTTTTCGGAAGGCGCAGCATTGAGCTGCTCCTGCTCCTCCTCCGCCATCTTCATTCTGGTTGCGAGATTGTATCCGAACTCGCTGCTGTTTTCAAGCGATTCCTTTCTGAGCGCAAACGGCGATTTCTTTTTGAGCGAATCCTGTTTTTTCAGGCGGTCGGCATAATCGCTCGCAGTATCGCCGGCTCTTTCCTTTTGGGAATGAGCGTGTTCGGATTTTTCTTCGGCCTCTTTTTCCGCCTTTTCCCTCGCAATTCTTTCCTTTTCTGCAGCTTCGGCTGCTCTTGCTGCTTCTTCCGCATCGGGATCTCTTCCCTCCTGCAAAGCTCTGTGCCGTTCGAAGGCTGCCGAAAGCATATGGAAAAGAACATCGGGAACCGCTTCTTTTTCTATCAGATTTTCTGACTCGTACGGTCTGTTGAAAATACCGAAAAAGCCTCCTTTTTCTCCCGGCTTGCCGAGATAAACCGTACTGTAATGCCATTCCTCTTTCAGGAATGCAATAACAGAATGCGTCCCCGACGCAACCGCCGTGCATATATAAGGTGCCGCACCTGTCATCTTTATTTTCATCGCGGACTTCTGCAGCATCCTTGTCATCTCTTTTGAAAGCTCCTCGTCGAATTCTCCGAGACTGTTTGCAAATATAAAGTCCTTGCCGAGATAACCGAATACCCTCATCTTTGCAGGGTCGATTTTTTCGAATAATCCTTCCTCGGTTTTAATAATATATTCTGCCCTTGAGGCCATAACTCCGAGGTCGAATCCGCGTATTCTTTCGGGACTGATTCCCGCTCCCATGCAGGCCGCACAAAGCATATCGCTGCTTTCGGCAACTATTCCGAAGGTTCCTTCAAAGCCCCAGTCATTTGCCGCGCCCGCAAATCTGACAATCTCTTCCCTGTTATATTCAAACATGGTCTGCCTGTCTTCATATTTCCTGATATCGTCCATATCCTCAGCAAGTTTTGCACAGAACAAAATCATGTCACAGTCAAAAATCCTGTTTTCGTCAACAGCTTCCGTCTGCTGCACTTCCCCGGTATTTTCCTCAAAAGCGGACTGATTCATTTCAAGCTCATACCGCCTTGCGCGCCTTGAATCATTATCAAAAATACCAATACTTTCAATAACCTCTCCCCCAAGAAGTTTAAGTGAAAACAATACTGCGCCCCCAAGCTGCCCCAGATTTATGATGTTTACTCTGCGTCTTTCCCTGTCATGAGGTACTTTTTTGTATTTTTTTTCGTCCGGTTCATAGACAAAATTTTTTTCTGCAAGCTCTGCAAGATATCTCATGAAACACACCCCCATTCCACCAAAAGTCTGCTTAAAACAAGTATGCAATATTTTTCCAAGACTTGCAATCTTATTTAGCTTATTATCGGCTGTTTTTAGCCAATCTTTAGAATCGCGGTCTGCAGAAAACAAAAACTCCCCGAGGAATTTTTTAAACTCCCGGGAAGTCTGATTCCGTGAACTCCGCAGGCAGATTTACTCCTGCTGCGACTCGGTTTTTATTTCTTCTTTTTCTTCTCCGCTATTGATGAAATAATCTCCCTGATCGAAGAACTCGCCCTCCTCGGCCTCATTTAGCGATTCTTTGACAGTGATATTGTAATATTCTTTTTCGTGGAACAAATCTACCTCCGTTCCCCTCTTTGCGCCAAGAGCGGCAACTTCTTCTCCCGGCTTCAAAATACGCACCGTAGGCCTCAGCACATTGCTTTCGGAGTTTTTTATGACAAGCGCCGTTGTATTGTCGCTGAGCCGCACCATCATTCCTACAGGATAAGCCGCAACAACCTTCAGAAAAGTTTTCAGAAGCTGCATATCAAAATGCGTATTGGCACAGCCCATCATATATTCTATAACCTCATTTGCATGCCATGCATTTCTGTAAGAACGGACAGATGTCAGCGCATCAAACACATCCGCAAGTGCGATAATTTTGCCGAAATAAGGAATCTTGTCGCCTTTGATTCCCTGCGGATAACCTGTACCGTCCACCTTTTCATGGTGTGAATAAACCGCGCCGACGATTTCACTTGTAATACCGCTCAGGCGAAGAAGTCTTTTCACTCCGAATTCGGGATGCTTTTTCATAATATCGCGCTCGCTGTCCGAAAGCGGACCGTTCTTCTGTATAATGTCCAGCGGAACATCAACCTTGCCTATATCATGCAAAAGTCCCGCAGTCGTGAGAATCGAAACATCGCCTCTTGTGAGGCCGAGCTTAATTCCCGTAAGCATGCTTAAAATGCCCACATACATACTGTGTGAATACGTGTAATTGTCATAATCCTTTATGTCGATAACATTAAGAAGAAACTCATCCTTTGAGAGAACAATATTCATAAGCTTGTCCGAAACTTCAAAGATATCGTTCACAAGCCTTGAGGACATGTTTCTTTCTTCCAGAAAACCGTTGTAAACGCCCTTAAGATCCTCTGCAATCTCTTCTTTTTCTTCTGTCGAAATAATTTCCTTAACTTCAACACCCTCCGCAATATCAGCCTCTATATAAGCGCCGATTATACGGAATTCCCGAAGTCTCCGGAGCATTTTTTCGGTAAGAACCTGACCGGTGTTCACAAGCGGTTCCTTGGAGGTTGCAAATCTGATCGGTCTTGCAAGAGTCATCCCGGCTTTCAAACGTTTTAAAGGAACATATAGCATTTCAAATACCCCTATAATTACGATAATTAATCTTAACTGTCTACAATACCCTTATTTCTTTATCTATGGCAAAAAGATAAAGATATGCTTCTTTTACTTTTTTCCCGTATATCCCCTCAAGTGCTTCTTTGTAGAGGGTAAGCTGACCTCTGTAAGTATCGGAAAGTCTGTCGATTTCTTCCTGAGAATCATCTTTCATGTAATTTGTCTTGTAATCAACAATAACATAATTATCGTTCTCTGTAAAACATGCGTCGATAACACCCTGCACAAGGGCTTCGTGGCCCTGCACATCGCTTATCATCGTGAAAGGAAGCTCACGCCGCAAATTCGGTGAAGCTGCCATTCTTTTTCCGATACCGGATTTCACAAGACGCGCAAGTCCCCGAACAGAAACCGCCTCAGCTTCTGCCGGAAGAAGTATTTCATCCACGACAAGCCTTTCTATGTATTTTTCTATCTCCGCGCAAAGGACTCCGTCTCCCTTTTCCGCCGCTTTTGAAAGTCCGGCAAAATCCAGTTTCTCGGCAACCGCATGAACCACAGTACCGCGCTCATTTGCCGCAAGCCCCTTCTTCTCAAGCGCAAACCCCGGAATCTTCAGTTTAACGCTGCGGTTTTCGTGTTGTCCTGATATATCAAGTTCATCTTCGTCTTTTCTCCTCAGAGGACCATCCTCGTCAGAGTCGGCGCCGCTTCTTCGAAGCACAGCCTTTCCGGCTTCATTCAGCTCCGTAACGGTATACTTTGATTTGAGGATTTTTGCTTCCCCGCTGACATAACGATAATCAAGTTTTCTGTCTGTCTCCTGTATAATCTCGTCGGAAGGAAGCTCAAATTTACCCTCAAGCACCGTCTGAAGAGCCGTCGGCTTAACAGTATTCTTTTCCTGTTCGGATTCTGAATCTTCCGGTGTTTTGAG
Organism: Clostridia bacterium; assembly: GCA_024693105.1. Lineage (GTDB taxonomy): Bacteria > Bacillota > Clostridia > Peptostreptococcales > Anaerovoracaceae > JAILLO01. The sequence continues at coordinate 12,134 of JAILLO010000093.1, forward strand.
AGCCGGTTCCCCTCCGTTTTCAAAAGAATAAACGCCGTCTTCCCGAAGAATCGGAATCAGCATGTCGCAAAAGCTTTTGGCGGAAAGAGGGTTTGCCTCAAGTTCATTTCTGCGCTGTTCAAGCTTTGACAAATCGTCAATGCCGCCAAGCAGCACAAGGTAATCCATGGCACGCGTCATTGCCACATAAAGAACTCTGATTTCCTCTTCGCGTTCTCCCCTTTTCTGATGCCTGTTGATGACATTCTGAAGAAGAGTAGTTTTTTTCCTGCATTTTTCGCGGTCGCTCCTGTACAAAGCAAGACCGAAATCCTTGTCTATGCAAAGGCCCTTCTTGTTTTTCGAGCCCGCAAACTGCCTGCCGAGTCCGGCAACGATTGTCATCGGAAACTCCAGACCCTTGCTCTTGTGGATGGTCATAATTCTCACGCAGTCACTCTCCTGCTGTGAAAGGCTGACCTGGCGGGCAATCGCGCCATGCCTGCGGACCTGATCGATATACTGCACAAAGCTGTAAATACCGTTCATATGGTTCGACAAAAATGCGACCGCATGATCCGTGAGAACTCTGAGATTTGCCTGCCTGTGAACACCTGCCGGAAGCGTTCCGACGTAATTATAATAACCGGTATCCCACATCAGCTGCCATATAAATTCGTCAAGCGGCATATCAAGCGAACGCCTGCGCCATAATTCCAGTGATTCAAGAGCGTCGCTTATTTTCTTTCTGAGCGCCGGATCCGCATTCTCATCGGCCGCATAATCACAAAGGGCATCAAAATACGATCCCTTCCTGCAGTGTATGCGCACCTCTGCAAGCTGCGAGGCGTCAAAGCCGAAAATTACGGAATAAAGCGTTCCTATAAGAGGAATATCCTGTCTGCGGTTGTCAATAACACGCAGAAGATTGATAAATATTTCTATCTCAAGTGTATCGTAATATCCGTCACTGTCATCAATATGAACCGGTATGCCTCTGTCCATAAGTATCTTCTGGAACTTCGATGCCGAAGCCTTTGTGCTTCGCATAAGTATCGCAATGTCACCGTATGAAAAGCTTCTGCAGGCCGGATAAAGATGCTTTTCTCCGTCGCTGCCTTCGGTTTCCTCATATCTGACATACTGCTTCTTTTCAACTGCCTTCTGTATAATATCGGCGGCCGCAAGAGCCTCCCTTTCCGCTTTTTCAAGCTCTTCGATAAGCTCTGCCTCTTCGGAGGAATGTGCCGAAGAAGATTCGTCTGCTTCAGCCGCCTCTACGCCCTGACTCGAATCATCCGAGGCGTCGCCTTCCGCTTCTTTCTTCTTTTTGCCTGTCTCAACAAGATAAAATTCCGATTTGTTGAGAAGCTCTTCCGGATAAACAGCCCCAAGATGAAGCTCCGCATTTTCATCATATGCGCTGCCCATCAGATTCCTGAAAACCGTATTGATCGTATCGACGACAGTCTTTGTACTTCTGAAATTCGTGTTCATGTCGATGTTTTCGCTCAGAGCGTCGTTGCTTCCTTTGTAATCACTGTAACGCTGCATGAAAAGCTCAGGCTCCGCAAGACGGAACTTGTAGATACTCTGCTTGACATCACCGACCATAAAGAGATTGTTTTCTCTTTTAATGCAGTCAAGAAGCGCTTCCTGCACCCTGTTGCTGTCCTGATATTCATCGACAAAGATATATTCGAATTTTTCTCTGTATTCGTCTGCAGCCTCACTATGTGAAAGAATCTTCAGCGCCATATGCTCGATATCCGAAAAATCTATGAGATTGCCTGCGGTCTTTTCCTGCCCGTAAAGCTCGGTAAACCTTCTGACCATCTCTACAAGAATATTTCTGAAAGGCATTGTTTTCACGATATCATCCGCATGCCCGGAAATTGTTTCGGAGAAAAACTCAGCGTGAAGGCTTTTGATTTCTCCTTTCGCCGTTCTTCTGAGCTTTGATATCAGTTCCTTCACCGGCTCATAATCTTCTTTTTCGGTTTTTTTAAGCAAATATTTGACATTCGGGATTTCCGCAAGCACAGCCGACATCCTGTCAAACTGCATATCAGGCAGTTCTTCGAGTACACTCTGTGCCCAGTCTCTTTCCTGCGCGCATTTTGGCAGCAGACTTTCTGCCCCGACCTGTTCGATCATTTCGCTGACCTTGTCTGCACAGCTTATAAAATTTTCGAGTACAATCTCCGCTTCATTGCGTATAAAAGATAGCACCGGACCGTTTTTAATAATATCCTCTACAGGTCCCAAATTGCCGGACGCAACAGCCGCATCGACAGCGGCAGCCCTTTCGTCTCCGAATTTCTCAAGCCATTTTTCGCCGTCGGGAACACTGCTCAGAGTTTCAAAAACCTGAAGTATCATCTCCCTGATTTTGTTTTCGTTCTTTGAAGATGCGTAAGATTTCAGAAACTCAATAAATTCCGGAGAAGATTCATCGAAATACTCTTCAAAAAGCGTATCCATTGCCGACGCCTTGAGAAGCACCGCCTCAGCCTCATCACAGATTCTGAAATTCGGATCGGCGTCAATAATATAAAAATATCTTCGTATAACTTCCAGACAAAATGCATGGAAGGTGCTTATATTTGCGTGATTGAGAAGTGAAAGCTGTTTCTTCATCAGTGCCGCATCCGACGGATTTTCCAGAATGTGCCTGTTAATTGCGTTAAGAAGCTTACGCTTCATATCTTTTGAAGCCGCATTTGTAAAGGTAACAATCAGGAACCTGTCCACCGATGCATTTTCCTGAAGGATCAGCCTTTTGATTCTCTCTACAAGCACTGCCGTCTTTCCCGAGCCTGCTGCCGCAGAAACAAGCAGATTTTTGTTTCGTTTTGTAATTGCTTCACTTTGTTTTTCAGTCCATTTCATAAATCAAACCCCTTATATAAGCTTCAGTTTCTTCAAAAGTACCGCCAGCTTTTTCCCCTTTGGAAGTGCTTCAATCTCATGAGGCTCTATAGCATGCAGCTTCAGAAGTGTAATCCCGTATATGCATGCACCTGTACCGATTGACAAAACAGTCGAAATACTGTTGCCGCAAACCGCCGAAAGAAGCCTGTAGACAATTACAACCACCGCATACATAAGTGCGCCGCAGGCAACCGGCTTTACAACAGAAAGCTTAATATCGTATCTGACGCCGGTAATTTTCTTTACCGCGATCATATTGAAAAGACCTATCGTAACAAACCCAAGAACGCTTGCCCATGCCGCGCCGTTGATATTCAGTGCCGGTATAGCCGTCAGTATGTAATTTCCGGCGCATTTCACGGCGAATCCCGCAATAAGGCCGTAAACGGCGGTTCCCGGTCTTCCGACACCCTGCAGAACGCCTGCCATTGTCTGCGCTATGCAAAGGAAAATAATACCTGCCGAAACTATGAAAAGGCACTGTGCGCTGCTTACCGCACTTTCTTCCTCAAGAGGATAAAGAAGCCGCATTACAGGTTCTGCAAGCGACATAAGCCCAAACGAACACGGAACGCCGATAATCATCGAGGTTCTCATGCCGAGCCTGATATTCGTACCGAGAAAAGCATTGTCGCCTGTTGATTTTGCCGCCGCAATTGCAGGAACCATTGCAAGTGCCATCGAAAGCGCAAGCGCCATCGGTATATTGACTACAGGAAGAGCCATTCCCGTAAGCTGCCCGTAAAGCGCATTTGCCTGCTGCTCGCTGAAGCCTATATCACGCAGTCTCCTCATTACAAAGAGCAGATCCGCGAGGTTCATAATCGGCATGATTGAAACGCCTATTGTAATCGGAATGCCTATATATGCCAGTGTTTTGATAATATCCGAAGCCTTTTCCTTCTCAAAAGGAATAGCGTTTTCCACGGTATTTTCAGCTGCGCCTGCCCGGGAATTTTCTTCTTCCATCTGCGCAAACAGCTGCTTCTTCCTGCGTGCATAGATAATAAATAGGACAATAAGTCCGACAACAGGTCCGATGCTTGTTCCCGCCGTTGCGCCCGCAGCCGCGGCCTCAAGCCCGTTCTTCAGAAGCACCACCGAAAGAGTAAGACCGACGGCCACTCTTACAGCCTGCTCAGCAAGCTGTGAAACCGCAGTCGGCCCCATATCCTGCATGCCTTGGAAATAACCTCTGTACACAGCCATAAGAGGAACGATCAGAAGTGCCGGGGCTATTGCTCTCATGGCATAATATGCTCCGGGATTCGAAACCGCCTCAACAATCATGCCCGCGCCGAAAAATACCGCCGCAAAAGCAACTATGCCGAGTGCAAACATAAGTATAAACGAACATCTGAAAACCCTGTATGCCTCACTGTATCTGCCAAGTGCTATTCTCTCCGAAGTCATCTTCGAAATGGCGGCAGGTGCCCCGTTTGTCGAAAATACCAACAGAAATACGTAAATAGGATATGCCGTCTGGTAATATCCCATACCGTCATCGCCTATAATATTGCCAAGGGGAATTCTGAAAACCGCCCCCATTATCTGTACAAGAAGTCCTGCAATGCCAAGTATCGCAGCACCCTTCAAAAATGTTTTTTTCTCCATTGTCTTTTGTGCCTTCTTCCCTAAAAACGTCGGATTTCGCCGCAGCGCGGCCGCTTAAAACATCAACCTGCCACGCATGGCAAATCCGGCAAGCTGAATTTACGGAATATATTATATCAAAAAAAGGAAATGCGGTATATAATTTGATTGAAGATATCTCGCTTTTTTTCATTGAAGGCTGTCTGCTTTTTTGATAAAATACAAAAAGTTTGACAGCATACAAAAGATTTATAAAATACAAAACACTTCGGCAAAAATCCGTGTGCGAAGAACACCCGGTAAGCTTTGTCGAAAATATGAATACGGAGAACAAAAATGAAAAATTTCAAAAGACCAACAATGCTGATGATACTCGACGGCTTCGGCTGCAGCAAAAAAACGGAAGGAAACGCCATTGCAGCGGCAAAGACTCCGAATCTTGACAGCATTTTTGCAAAATACCCGCATACACAGCTCGGATGCTGCGGCCTCAGTGTCGGCCTGCCCGAAGGGCAGATGGGTAATTCCGAAGTCGGCCACCTCAATATAGGCGCAGGACGCATCGTCTATCAGGAGCTGACAAAAATAACAAAGAAAATCGAGGATAAATCCTTCTTTTCAAACAGAGCATTCTGCGATGCTGCCGCTCACTTAAAGAAAACCGGCGGCTGCCTTCATCTTTTCGGACTTCTTTCGGACGGCGGCGTACACAGCCATATTTCACACCTTGAGGCTCTGCTCGGATTTGCATCCGAAAATGAAATCAGCAAAGTTTATGTTCACTGCTTTCTTGACGGCCGTGATGTTCCGCCGCGCTGCGCGATGAAATACATTTCGCAACTTGAAGATTTCATGAAGAAGCTCGGAACCGGCAAAATCGCAACTGTTTCGGGCCGTTACTATGCAATGGACAGAGATAAACGCTGGGACAGAATTCAAAAGGCATATGATGCCCTGACTCTCGGCAAAGGGCGCATTGCTCCCGATGCGGCGGCTGCGATTGATATGGCTTACAACGCCGATGAAAACGACGAATTTGTAATTCCTACAGTCATAAGCAGCGACAGCGAGGTGCTTTCAAACGGTTCGGATGAAGCCGTTGCCAAAGATGCATGCGTTGTAAATAACGGTGACGCAATTATCATGTATAACTTCCGTCCCGACAGGGCAAGAGAAATAACGCGCGCCTTTGTCGATGCGGATTTCAACGGTTTTAAACGCGAAAAAGTCATCCGCGACCTCAAATACGTCTGCATGACGCAGTACGATGCCGAAATGCCGGCAGTTGAAATTGCTTATCCGCCCGAAAAAATGCAAAACACCTTCGGTGAATATATTTCAAAGCTCGGGCTCAGACAGCTGAGAATAGCCGAAACCGAAAAATACGCGCACGTCACCTTCTTCTTTAACGGAGGCGTGGAGGAGCCCAACAAAAACGAAGACAGAATACTCATCCCTTCACCAAAGGTAGCAACATACGACCTGCAGCCCGAAATGAGCGCTTACCTTGTCAAAGATGCTGTTCTTGAACAAATTGCTTCCGACAAATACGATGTCATAATTTTGAATTTCGCAAATGCCGACATGGTCGGTCACACAGGAATAATGTCTGCCGCCGTAAGCGCCGTGGAAGCACTTGACTCATGCGTTGAGGAAATCAAAAATGCGGTCCTTGAAAAAGGCGGCCGGATTCTTCTGACTGCAGACCACGGAAATGCCGACTGTATGATTGACGAAAACGGAAACACCGTAACGGCGCACTCCCTCAACCCTGTTCCCCTTGTTCACATTGCGGAGAACCCCTGCGAGCTGAAGGACGGCGGAATTCTTGCCGATCTGATTCCGACAATGCTTGATTTAATGGGAATTGACATACCTCCGGAAATGACAGGAAGAAGTCTGAAAAAATAGACCGGATACCCCGTCGGAAATTCCGAAAAATTCATGCGGAATGCCACGCCGGAAGCTCCGAAAAAACTTCCGGAATATCCCGCGCCAAGACTTCGGAAAGCTGTCACGGTTTTGTCACGCGGCAGCGCTTTTTAGTGGCTTTTCCGAACAAATATTTACACGAAATTACACAAATGTTACTCTTATGTTACATTTGCTTAAAAACTGATAAAAGCAATGGTTTCAAGGTATATTTTCCTTGTGAAAACCACTGCTTTTTGTTATAATTATTATAATCGCAAAGTGTTGCCACGGAGCGGATACACCTTCGGGTTTTTACCTGAAACCGGGCTTCCGGTTGCGGAAAGGGGTGGTTAATTATATGAGCGTGAGCATGGGCAAAAAGATAAAGTCCTGGACCATCCTCTTCTTTATCATAGCAATAGCTCTTCTATTAAAACAGATATTCAGCAAACAGGTTTCATCGGTTGAAGATTTCCGGCTTCTGATGGAATCCTTCGGACTGGCAGCTCCCCTGGTTCTGACAGTTATTCAGGCCTTTCAGGTTGTCGTGCCGGTTCTTCCGGGATATCTGGGATGTATAGTCGGTGCCATTGCATTCGGACCGTGGGTCGGCTTCCTTTGCAATTATGTCGGCATCAGTGTCGGTTCCATAATTGCCTATTATCTTGGCAAAAAATACGGAATTGATATTGTGCTTACATTTTTCAGCGAAAAGCAATTTTATAAATGGCAAAGCAGAATAGAAAAAAGCAAATCTTATACCTGGTTTTTATTCCTTGCCATACTGCTTCCTCTTTTTCCGGATGATTTTTTCTGTTACTTTTCAGGACTTATCAAAATGGACAGCAGAAAATTTACATGGATTATTATTCTTTGCAAGCCATGGTGCATAATGGCTTACAGCATTATTTTCGGAGTCCTCATATAGAGGACTTATGGACTCATTACAAAATAATAAAAGGAGTACAAAATGAAAAATAAATTACTTGGTGTTTATGATTACACCGTCATTCTGACTTATGCTGCATTGGTTTTCGGAGTTTTCGGTATTTTAAGTGCCATAAATCTCGACTTCTGGAATTCTGTTATCTGTCTCATGCTTGCAGGTATCTGTGACATGTTCGACGGTGCTGTTGCCCGTACAAAGGTTGACAGAACCGATGCGGAAAAGCGTTTCGGAATACAGATTGATTCGCTTGCAGACCTTGTCAATTTCGGAGTTCTGCCGGCCATATTCGTATATATGATTTGCGACGAAAGTGTGGTTATTTCAATCGTTGCCGTACTCTTCGTACTTTGCGCGCTTATCCGTCTCTCCTACTTCAACGTTCTCGAAGAAGAAAGACAAAGACAGACTACGGGCAAAAGAAAGAGTTATCTCGGCCTTCCCGTTACAAGTGCTGCACTGATACTTCCCCTTGTATATCTTATGTTTGATTACAGAATGATTAAAAACACGGCAATCTTCCCGATTATGCTTGTTCTTCTCGGAAGCGGCTATATTTCAACCTTCCACATCAAAAAACCGGGTGTTGTCGGCAAGATTATTGTCGTAATCATCGGTGCTGTTGAAGCTGTCGGTATGTTTTTCGTTATGGGTTGGGATGCAGTATGAGTGATACACTTACGTTACGTTTTCTGTACAACACGATTCCCGGAAGAGCGATTCTCAAAGTGCTTGTTACACCGGCCGTTTCGAAAGCCGGAGGAGTTCTGCTTTCTTCGGGATTCTCAAAGCTCTTCATTGACGGGTTTATCAAAAAACACAATATAGATATGAGCGCTACCGATATTCCGAAGGAGGGTTTTCCCTCCTTCAATGCTTTTTTCAAAAGAAAAAGAAAAAGCATCGAATATGACCTTTCGCCCGGAAGGCTCATCAGTCCGTGCGAAGCTTTTCTGACCCCGGCCGTGATACGGGACGGTACTGTCCTTGACATCAAGAATTCGCGTTACACGGTCGAAGACCTCCTGCAGGACAAAGAACTCGCAAAAGAATTTGAAAACGGTCTGGCGCTCATTTTCAGGCTTACGCCGGCAAATTATCACCGCTATTCATTTGCAGTATCGGGTTTTGTACAAAAGAGCCGCCGAATCGACGGAGAACTCCACTGTGTCAGGCCCGTGGCGCTCCGCAATATTCCGGTTCATGCTCGAAATTCGCGTGAATATGTCGTTGTGGAAACGGAAGATTTCGGTAAAGTTGTTCAGATGGAGGTCGGTGCCCTCTTTGTAGGAAAAATACAGAATCACCCGCTTGTGCAGTCCGGGTCTGCAACCGCATCGGAGGCTGCATCAGAGTCTGCGTCAGTGGCTGCGTCAGGGCCTGCATCAGAGGCTGCGTCAGAGGCTGCGTCAGAGTCTGCGGCAGGATTCCCTTATGTCAAAGCCGGCGATGAAAAAGGCTTCTTTGAATTCGGAGGCTCCACGATTATCCTTCTGCTTCAAAAGGACGCCGTTGATTTCGACGAAACGCTCCTTTCGCCGCGCGATGAAAACGACGAAATCCCCGTGGATATCGGAGCATTTATAGCAAATACAAAATCTTGAAAATCTATGACTTATACAAGGTAAATATATCTTATAAGTCATAGATTTTTACTTAAAAACAGATATTCTGTCTTCACCCGCTGCAGCAATCCGGCCGCTACAGCAAGCCGGCAACTACGGCAACAAGCGAATTCAGGCCAAAAAAACAGATGCCACCTGTGCAATACAGGATAGCATCCATGTGATTATTCGATTCGGAAGGCTTATACAAGCACCTTGTCCAGGAACTGCTTCAGTCTTTCAGTCTTCGGATTTCCGAAGATTTCTTCCGCGCTTCCCTCTTCCACTATCGTTCCGGCATCCATAAAAATTATGTCGTCGGCAACTTCCTTTGCAAAGCCCATCTCGTGCGTTACCACAACCATGGTCATTCCGCTTTCCGCAAGCTTTTTCATTACATCGAGAACCTCGCCGACCATCTCCGGGTCAAGTGCCGAAGTAGGCTCGTCAAACAAAATGATTTCAGGATCCATCGCAAGCGCACGCGCAATTGCGACTCTCTGCTTCTGTCCTCCCGAAAGGCTTCTCGGCTTTACATGCGCCTTCTCTTCAAGACCTACAAGCTTCAGAAGCTCCATTCCCTTCTTTTCCGCCTCGGCCTTTGGCATCTTTTTTACATGAATCGGACTTGCAGTGATATTTCCCAGAACAGTCATGTTCGAGAAGAGATTAAAGCTCTGGAACACCATCGCCATCTTTTCTCTGACGCCTGTAAGATTCTTCTCGCTTACCTCTTCACCGTCTATAACAATTGTTCCGCCGTCGGGAACTTCAAGATGATTCATACATCTGAGAAATGTTGATTTGCCCGAACCGGAAGGTCCGATAATACAAAGCACCTCACCGTCGCTTACAGTTGCAGATACTTCATTTACGGCACGAAGTGCGCCGAAGTTTTTTACTATTTTTTTTGCTTCAAGCATACCTGTACCTCCTATTTGTCGCTCTTTTCCGCTTTTGCGAACAGTTTTCTGTCATTTTTCACATCGTTTGTTCCGTCTTCGTCCATCTTCTTTTCGAGAAGTCCCACAAGTTTTGAAAGCGGGAAGCATACAATCAGATATACAATTGCCGCGCCGACATAAGCAGGAAAGGTTTCAAAGGACTGAGCATTCCAAAGCTGTGCAGAACGTATTACTTCAACAACGCCTACAAAACCAAGCACCGATGTCTCCTTAATCATTGTAACAAGTTCATTTCCAAGCGCCGGTATGCAGATTCTGAGTGCCTGCGGCCATACGACAAGCTTATTTACCATTCCCTTTGACATTCCGAGAGAATATGCAGCCTCAATCTGTCCCGGATCCACGGCCTGAATACCGCTTCTGAGGATTTCCGCAACATATGCCGCCGAGTTAAATGCGCATACAATAATTGCCGGAATTACAAGGCTCGGCCACTTAAAATCCACACCGTTTGACTGCAGAATCATAGGAAGACCGTAAGCCATGATAAGTGCCTGGGCAAGCATAGGCGTTGCACGCATTACTTCAATATATACATCCGATACTATTTTCGCCGGCTTTGATTTTCCAAGCTTCATAACTGCCAGAAGCAGACCTATCACAACACCCCCCGCAACTGCGAAAAGCGAGACATATAAGGTTGTCGGAAGACCTCTTAACGCGACCTCCACACCTTTTAAATAAACTCCCATTTTTTTCTCCTGTTTCCTGTAATTTGTAATTTATTCCATTATGCAAAACAAGGCCGTCCACCGCAGGGGACGGCCGTAAATGTTCTTATTTTCCGCTTGAGCCTGAAACCGGATTAGTTGAACCACTTTTCAAGAAGCTTGTCGTAAGTTCCGTTTTCCATCATGTTCTTGAGACCTGCATTGATCTTTTCAAGAAGTTCGGTGTTGTCCTTTGCAACTGCAAATCCGTAAGCTTCTGCATTCATAGGTTCGCCTACCATCTTGAATCCTTCAATCTTGTTGATATAAGCCTGAGCAACCGGCTTGTCGATGATAACAGCCTGAACGTCTCCGTTCTTCAGCTGAAGCATGCAGTCGGAAAATGCATCTATAATTGTAGCTGACTTGATTTTCTTTTCGTCTGCCAGTGAGTTACACATGTCTGCGCCTGTAGTTCCAACCTGGGAAGCAACGATCATATCAGTAGTAAGGTCATCAACCGAAGTAACAGTGGAATCTTCCTTTACTACTACCATAAGAGCTGAATCATAATAAGTATCTGAGAATGAAACGTGCTTCTGACGTTCAGGATCTTCCGCATTCATTCCTGCAGTAATGATGTCATACTGATGTGATTCAACGGAAGGAATAAGTGAATCAAATACCATATCTGTGTAATCAACCTTGAATCCCTGGTCCTCAGCAATTGCGTTCATAAGGTCCATATCGAATCCAACGATGTTTCCGTCTTCGTCAGTTGTGTCAAACGGTGGGAAAGATGCCTCTGTAATGCAGTGGTATGTAGGAACATCTGCAGCAGGCTCTTCTGCAGCAGGTTCGCTGCTGCTTCCGCATCCGCTGAAAATCATAGCGAGCATGGCGATAACCATAATAAGTGTCATAAGTTTCTTTGTAGTCTTCATAATTTTTTCTCCTTCTTTAATAAATATTATCTTCTTTGTAATCATTTTCAGTATTCATCCGGCATAAACTTTCATATTATCTACTCAAGTTTCATATGCATTGTTTTTGTATATTTATGCATCCGTCTGAATAATTTTTCATATTGACAAGATTCATTATAGCACCATTATTTATATTGTCAACACATTTTACGAATAAAAATAAATTTTTGCGAATAATAATTATCTATCGGGCAAAGCTTCACCCAAAGGCCCGCTTTCGGGCCGGCAGCGGCAGCAGCGGCAGCTTATCCGAATACGCAATTTGCGGCGCTGATTATTTACACATAAATCTCTCTTTCTTCTAAAAGAAAACCGGAGGCTTTGGATCTTGGTCCAAAGCCTCCGTAATGCTTTTCGCGGCATTTTATCATATTGAAAGAATATCCGCAAGCTTCATTATATCCGTTTCGAATTCTCTTCCCATGTGCAGTGCTTCTTCAAGGTCATATTCAACAATGCAGTCACCGCTTATTCCGATTGCCTTGCTTAAGCTGTCATCCTTCAGAAGTTCGACAGCCTTTGATGCCATGCGGCTTGCCAGCATTCTGTCTCTTGCCGTCGGAGAACCTCCCCTTTGAATATATCCCAAAACCACTATCTTTGTATCTACGCCGGTTCTCTCTCCGATAACCGCAGCAAGCTCCTGAGAAGAAATATTGACGCCCTCCGCCTTTATGATCAGATTGTGCTTCTTTCCTCTGTTTCTTCCCTGTATAACCTTTCTGCACAGCGCATTTATATCCACCGGGATTTCAGGAATCAGTATCGTTTCGGCGCCGCCTGTAAGCCCCGCATAAAGAGCAATATCTCCACACCGCCGTCCCATTACCTCTATAACCGTACTTCTTTCATGTGCGGAAGAAGTATCCCTAATGTTGCTTATTGCGCCAAGCACGGTATTTACCGCCGTATCGAAGCCTATCGTAAAATCGGTATAGGCAAGGTCATTATCGATAGTCCCCGGTATTCCCATGACTCTGACTCCTTTTTTTGAAAGTTCAAGTCCTCCGCGCAGAGAGCCGTCGCCTCCTATCACCACAAGGCCCTCGATTTCAAAGTTTTCAAGCATTCCTACAGCACGCTTTTGCCCTTCCTGCGTCATAAAGCGCTCGCTTCTTGCCGTTCCCAGAATCGTGCCGCCTCTGTGCATAATATCTCCGACCGAGGATACGTCCATCTGCCTGATATCTCCGTCTATCAGCCCTTCATAGCCTCTTTCTATTCCGTAAACCTCCATCCCGTAATAAATGGCGCTCCTTACTGCTGCACGCAAAGCCGCATTCATGCCCGGAGCATCCCCGCCGCTTGTAAGTATGGCAATTTTCTTCATGATATTACACCCCCGTTCGGATAAAACAACCTTATTAATGTAATAATTGATGCATTATATATGATAATTATGTATATATATACGTTTTTGAGAATGGCTTCTATACGCTTTTGGAAATGGCTTCGGCATCATATTTTGACGTTCTCCTCTCCGAGAAGTTCTTTCAGCCGTGTAAGCAGTTCCCCGCTCGGATTCACTCCGAGTTTCTCGGAAACCTTCAGCTTCTTCCCGTCCGGCAGGAAAATCATGACCTGTGTATCGCCTTTATATCCGGCAAGGATTTGGCCAATCTTTTCTACAATTTCCATGCTTTTGGAGCTGTCGGCGGTTTTGGCGTTTTCTGCGCTCTTGGAGTTTTCTGCGTTCTTGGAGTTTTCTGCGCTCTTGGAGCTTTCTGCGCCTTCACAGTTTTCTGCGCTCCCGGAGCCTTCCCTTCCTTCGGCAGCTCCGCCCTCAATCCTGAGTTTCAGGAATTTGCGTGGCATCAGATTTTGTACAGTCTCCGTCTGCCGTATGTCGGTAATTGTATCCGCCAGGAGCTTTACCGCTTCATCCTCTTTGAAGCTCAGCCTGCCTTTCACGACAATAATCGCGTCCTCCTTCACAGACGAAAGAAACTTTTCGTAAACGTTCGGGAATACAATTACCTCGGTAATTCCGTAGAGATCTTCAAGATTGACAAAGGCCATCATTTTGTTGCTCTTTGTCACAAGCGTCTTGACATGCGTGACTATCCCCGCCATTACAGCCTGCATACCGTCGAAAATAGTCTTGCCGCCGTTTCCCGCAACAGCAGCGGCTGCAACATCCGCATAGCCTTCAGACTCGTCGCCTTCGCCTTTTTCTCCCGAAAGATGCGAAAGCTCCTCGGATGTCACGCTTACGATTTGCCGTATAGTATCTTCATATTCCCTAAGCGGATGATTCGTAATATATACGCCAAGCATTTCCTTTTCAAATGCCGTCAGTATACGCGAATCATATTCGGCCACCTTCGGAAGTTCGGACTGCGCCGCACTGAGCGCTTCGCCTGCAGCAGAACCCGCGTCAAACAGCGACATCTGCCCCGCAATTGTGTTTTTCAGGGAAGAAGCCGCAGAATCCATCAGGCTTTCATATACTGCCATATGCTGCGCCCTGTTTCCGGGCAGTTCCTCAAAAGCGCCGGCCTTAATCAGACTTTCGGCTGCCTTCTTGTTTATTTCATGTATGTCTATATTGTTGAAAAACTGAAAAATATCCTTCGGAAGACCTTTTTCTTCCCTCATTTTCTCAATTGCATGCACAACACCGGCGCCTACATGCTTAACGCCGAGCAGGCCGTATCTGATTTTTCCGCCTGATGCCGTAAACTTTTCACCGCTTTTCAATATGCTCGGCGGAAGAACTTCAATACCGTTTTCCGTACAGTTTCTGATATACTTTGCAATCTGTGAGGAATCACTCATCACACTTGTCATGAGTGCCGCCATAAATTCGGACGGATAATAACATTTGAGGAAGGCCGTTTCATATGCAACAACAGCATACGCCGCAGCATGCGACTTATTGAAGGCATATTCGGCAAAGCTTACCATACTGTTGAAAATTTCCTCCGCGGCAGCCTCCGGAATACCGTTTCTGACACATCCTGTTATCTCGACATTTCCGTTTTCGTCATCCTTGCCGTGTATAAAGAACTCTTTTTCGCGCATCATTTCCGCCATCTTTTTCTTGCTCATTGCGCGTCTTACGAGGTCGCTCCTTCCGTATGTATAGCCTGCGAGGTCACGCACTATCTGCATTACCTGCTCCTGATAAACAAGGCACCCGTATGTAACGGAAAGAATGTGCTCAAGATGCGGGTCGATATATTTGATTCCTCCCGGATTTTTCTTGTTCTTAATATATGTTGGGATTGAATCCATCGGGCCCGGTCTGTAAAGGGAAATACCTGCGACAACATCTTCAAAGCAGCTCGGTCTCAGATTTTTCATAAACTGAGTCATGCCGGCGCTTTCAAGCTGAAAAACTCCCATTGTATTTCCGTTTGAAATCATTTCATAGACCTTCGGATCGTCATAGGTCATCGATGAAAAATCAATCTCCGCCCCATGATTTTTTTTGATCATTTCAAGGGCGTCGCGTATAACAGTCAGCGTGCGCAGACCGAGGAAGTCCATTTTGAGCAGTCCGAGCTGTTCGATTGTGGTCATCGTAAACTGCGTTGAAATGCCTTTGTCCGACATATAAAGAGGAACATATTCATCAAGATTCTTCCTGGAAATAACGACACCCGCAGCATGCGTTGAGGCATGTCTTGCAAGACCTTCAAGCTTTCTTGCGGTATCGATAAGCTTCGCAACGCGCGCATCGGCCTTGTACATTGACATCAGTTCGGGATTCATCGAAAGAGCTTTGTCAATCGTCATTTTTAAATCAAACGGTATTGCCTTTGCAATCGCATCCACTTCGCTGTAGCTCATGTCAAGAGCCCTGCCGACATCACGAATTACCGCCTTTGCCTTCATGGTTCCGAAGGTAATAATCTGCGCCACCTTGCCCTGTCCGTATTTGCGGTTAACGTACTCAATGACCTCCTGACGTCTTTCATAGCAGAAATCGACATCAATATCCGGCATGCTGACTCTCTCGGGATTGAGAAATCTCTCAAAAATCAAGCCGTTTCGGATAGGATCTATATCGGTAATTCTCAAGGCATAGGCAACAATACTTCCGGCTGCCGAGCCTCTTCCCGGGCCGACCATAATGCTGTTTTCCTTCGCGTAATTTATAAAATCCCATACGATAAGAAAATACTCAACATAGCCCATCTTTTCTATGGTTGAAAGCTCGTATCCGGCTCTTTCCTCTATTTCCTTTGTAATTGTGCCGTACCTCTTCTCAAGGCCGCTTCTGCAAAGCTTTCGAAGGTATTCTTCGTTCGTCATCCCTTCGGGCGCATGGAACTCCGGCAGATGAAGCTTTCCGAATTCGAACTCCATATTGCACTGTTCCGCAATTTTCTGCGTGTTTTCTATGGCTTCCGGAATATCGGCAAACAGCATTTTCATCTCGCTTTCCGATTTGAGATAAAACTGATCGTTTGCAAAACGCATCCTGTTTTCGTCATCTACCTTTGCAACAGTCTGTATGCACAAAAGTACATCATGCGCCTCCGCATCCTCCTGCTTCACATAATGGACGTCATTTGTGGCAACAAAAGGAATCCCGGTTTCCTCATGAAGCTTTTTCATAAGCGGAAGTATCTGCTGTTCCTCGGGAAGTCCCTGGTCCTGAAGCTCAAGATAGAAATTTCCCTCCCCGAAAATATCAAGAAGTTCGAGAGCTTCTTTTTTGGCGCCTTCATAATCACCGAAAAGAAGTCTGTGCTGGACTTCACCGGCAAGGCAGCCCGAAAGTGCGATAATGCCGTCGCTGTGCTGTCTCAGGAGTTCTTTGTCAGTACGCGGTTTGTAATAAAAGCCCTCCGTATAAGCCCTCGATACTATTTTGATAAGATTTCTATATCCGTCATTATTTTTTGCCAGCAGAACAAGATGCCCAAGCCGCTTGTCCTTTTCCGCATCCTTGTCATGTCTTGTTCTTGCCGCAGTATAGACTTCGCAGCCTATAACCGGCCTGATTCCCTGTGCCTTTGCCTCCTTGAAAAAGTCAACCGCGCCAAACATTGCGCCGTGGTCTGTGATTGCAAGGCTGTCCATGCCAAGTTCCTTTGCCCTTGAAACAAGGTCTTTAATTCGCCCCGCGCCGTCAAGCAGGCTGTATTCGGTATGTACATGAAGATGTGTAAATGCCATATTTTCCCTCTGTGTTATAATTTTTGCGCTTTGCTGGCAAAGCCGTGTATTTCGTGGTAAAATTCTATGGTAAAATTCTTTTGCGGCTTTCACGCCGCATCTTTATTAACATATAACATATACTTTATTATACACGAAACAATCAAAAAATAATTAATAATTACAATAAGATATAAAAACGCCGAAAATCGCCGGCCCGGGAGATATTTATGGAAAAAATACTTGAACTTATTGCGGAAAGCATCGAAAATGACACTCTTGTAAAGATAATTTTGGGCAATCTCCGAAAAAAATCGGTGCCCTACAAAAAAGTCACCGTGCGCCCCGTTATTATAAAAAACGAGACGCTCTTTCAGATTGAGTACCACTTTGAAAAGAAAGTAACGCAGGAAAATGTTTCGAAAGACGTGCTTCCGTCAATAATAGAAGATTTTATGACACAGGACTTTAAACAGCTCAATCTGCTCACAACCTCCGCGGATATCCAGGTGCTTGCAAACGACCCTCAGAAGCCGAGAATTACAAAGAAAAACGCATGCCGAGAAAAGAACTCCGCCGAACACAATGTCACAAAAAAATATGCGATTCCGGATGGCGAGCCGTGTGATTTTCTCAGATATCTGGGAGTTATGGACGAGAAGAACCGCGTCGTGAAAAAGCATTACGCCAAGTTCAGGCAAATCAACAGATTCCTCGAAATCGTCTCGGATGCCGAAAGCTTTCTGCCAAAGGACAAAACCCTGAAAATTATCGATTTCGGCTGCGGAAAAGCATATCTGACTTTTGCGCTTTATTATTACCTTGTAATATGCAAAAAGATGAGCGTTGATATCGTCGGGCTCGACCTCAAGGAGGATGTAATTGACTTCTGCAACAATGTGGCGAAGGAGCTCGGCTACGACGGGCTGTCCTTCCTCAAGGGCGATATTGCGGATTATACCGAAGACAGAGCCGATATGGTTGTAACACTTCACGCCTGCGACACGGCCACGGATTTTGCGCTTATAAATGCCGTCTCCCGGCATACAAAGGTGATTCTTTCCGTTCCGTGCTGCCAGCATGAGCTTTTTGACAGGATCAAAAACGATATTCATGCTCCGATGTACAAACACGGAATTCTGAAGGACCGCTTCACCGAAATTCTGACAGACGGACTTCGTGGGCTTGCTCTTGAACGCAACGGCTATGATGTTGATATGATTGAATTCACAAGTCTTGAGCATACCGCGCGAAATATTATGATAAGGGCGGTGCTTACTTCCGATAAGGACTGCGCATGCGCTCCCGTATCAAAAAAAGCAAAGAAAGCCGAGTCCGAATACAGGGCGCTTGCGGAATTTTACAATGTTTATTCGACAACCGACAGGCTTCTTGAACAGGGAAAATAGGCCAAAGGCCGCACATTGCGTCTTTGAATGCGCTCCATCTCTTCGGGGATGCTCCCGCATATGGATCAGCCGGGCTTTGGGCCTTGGGCGCCGGTGCCGCAACAAAAAATACGAAACCGCTGCACATTTGGTTTTTCAACATGTGCAGCGGTTTTTCAGTTCTTTTTTCCGTCCGGCAGGCAGCCTCTGCTGCGGCTTTCATTTTTCGTCCGGCAGGCAGCCTCTGCTGCGGCTTTCCTTCAGTCCCTACGGTCTTTTGTTTCCGCAGTTTGAGCAGAAATTACCTGTATTCTGCGTTCCGCAGGTGCAGGTCCATGGCGCGTTCGGATTCTTGCTTCCGCAGTTTGAACAGAAGTTTCCGGTATTTACCGTACCGCAGCTGCAGGTCCATCCGCCCTGCTGAGCCTGAGGCTGCTGCATCTGCGGCTGCTGTGGCTGCTGAGCCTGAGCCTGAGGCTGCTGCATCTGCTGTGCCTGCCCCATCGCATACAGATTCTGAGTATTGACTCCGCCAAGTCCCTGAGCCATTCCCATGCCCATAAAGCCTGCCATTGCTCCGTTCGGATTTTCCGCTGCTGCCTGCATTGCGGCACCGGCGCTTCCGACCATATACGATGCGGCGCGTGTAGGATCCGTAAATGCGGCATTTCTCTGCATCTCCTTGATCATCTTTTCGTCTTCTTCGCTTGCGGTAACCGAAGAAACACCGCAGGATACGATCTCAATACCTCTTAAATTCTTCCATTTTTCGGAAAGCACTTCGTTAAGCGCATCGGCAAGATCGTCTGCGTGCGCAGGAAGCTGACTGTATCTGACTCCGTTTTCAGAAATCTTTGCGAACGCAGGCTGAAGCGCAGTGAGAAGCTCTGTCTTCATCTGACTGTCCAGATTTTCCCTGTCATAATCCTCAGATACATTTCCGCATACATTTGTATAAAACAAAACAGGATTTGTAAGTCTGTAGCTGTATTCGCCAAAGCATCTTATCGAAACATCGATATCAATTCCGGCTCCGGCATCAACGACTCTGAAAGGAATCGGGCTCGGCGTCCCGTACTTGTTTCCGACAAGCTCCTTTGTATTAAAGTAGTATACTCTCTGATCCTTTGGTGCCTCTCCTCCGAACGTAAAACGCTTTCCCATGTTGCCGAAAACAGCCTTGATATTATCTGCAAGCAAGCCGCCCGCAAACAGCGAAGGCTCTGTTGAAGCATCATAAGTGAATTCGCCCGGTTCCGCACAAAAGTCCACTACCTTGCCCTGTTCCACGATAACCATGCACTGTCCGTCTGCCACCGCAATTACAGAGCCGTTTGTAATAATATTTTCATCGCCCTTTGTATTGCTTGACCGCTTTGTTGCCTTTTTCTTTCCCTTTGTGGCAAGAATATTTGCCGGCATTGCCTCACAATAAAAGTATTCTTTCCACTGATCGGCGAGAACGCCGCCGCCTGCTCCCAGAGCCGCTTTAATAAGTCCCATAATTTCTCCCTCCCTGCATGATTACAAAGCCGTAAGCCTTGACATGCATCTGAAAAATAACCTTAATATAACATAATCCTTGCAATTATCACAGTAACCGGCAATTATCAAAAGCCTCTTCCGCCGCCGCTGTGAAAGCTTCCCGAGGAGCTTCTGTGTCCTCCGGAATACGAAGAACCGCCGCTCTTGCGACTCTCGATTTTCGTTCTTGTTACAGATCTGAAAAGGAAGTGATCCCTGCTGCCTCTCAGATTGAAACTTTTTCCGTCAAGGTATTCACTTGCCTCTGCAGCTGTGGCAACTGTTTTCATCAGTCTTTTCTTTGAGAATAAAACAGCAAGACCGACAACCAGTCCCACTATAAGGCCCGCCGTAATTGCCATCGGAAGAGTCTGCATTAAAGCAGCTTCATGTTCCGACTCCTGTGAGTACTCAGTGTAATACGGAAATTCTCCGTCAGCATACAGTGTATCCACAAGCGTCAGATATTCCACGGCACCGCCGTAATAATCGCCATCCCTCATATAAGGATACACTCTGTCGTCGATATAATTAATGGCTTCCTCCGTGTAATAAGGCATTGCAGCGCCTTTTGCCGAAGTCCACCAGCCGCGGTTGTCGGGGTCCATACATATAAACAGGCATGTTCCCCTGCCGTCTTCACCTACTCCGAAATTGTTGTAATCATAAAAATCATCTGCTTCGTTCATCCATGATTCGGGACCTGTAAGATCGGTATAAGCCGTCTCTTTGGAAGTATAAACAGTCAGGTCCATATCATACTTGGTATAAATATCCGTTATTCTTGCCTCAAGGTCAGCTTCCTGCTCCTCCGTATAAATATCGGCAAAGTCGTTTACCCTGTAGAGCTCCGGATTGATAAGCGGCTCTGCGAATGATATGCAGAAACATGAAAGAACAAGAGCCGATGCAAAAATTACCGCAAAAAATCTTCTCATTTTTCTTTCACACCTCCTAAACAAAAATCAAAACCAGCCCTGTCATTGCTGCAAACGCTATTAAAAAAGGAATCAGAAATGCCTTTATACTTTCAGCTTTTCCTATAGGAAGTTCACCGACTACCTTTCCGGTCTGGCCGTTGATGGCATATCTGTATTTTTTGTCGCCGTAGTGGCAGTTCAAAATATATACCGGCAGGAAGACATACTTAACAGATGAATTTCTCATTTTTAAGTTTTTTGTTACTACCCTGACTGCACTGTAACCGGAAATTGTACTCTTGAAGACGTTTTCCGCACTGTTTTCCATACGACCCGAAGCCCTTTCGAGTTCATCGTCGGGAGTACTGTCAAAGCGTTCGGCAACAAACCCTGTCAGGTATGCCGGGTCAAAGTCCTTCATTTCACTGAAATCAAAAGGTTCTATGGAATCCATAAGATCGTTGTCCATCTTCACCGAAGCGTCAACAGGGACATTGCGGAAAGCCATCTCTCCGTCTCTTTCCATTGCAAAATGATCGGTTTCCGTCACCCTGTAATCACCGCTTTTGTAGACATGCACGCGTTCTCCGCGGAAACTTACATGACCGTCGATTTCAGCATTAAAAAGCCAGAACGGAACATACATCCCCTGCGCTTTTTCCGTAACATTTTCCGAGAAAAAGTTCTTTGGAAGAAGCGGTTTGTTCTTGTAAAACGCTTTTAACCTTTCCGGAATATCTTTCTTTGTAATTTTGAAAGGTATAACGGCATTTGGCCTGAGTCCTCCGCTGACTCTGTCCGTAATTACAACATTGTTTTCACAGTAAGGACATTTTGTCGCAACAGTGTTTTCATCGGCCTCTATCAGGGCGCCGCAGCTTTGACACTGATAAACCCTGACATCCTCAAGTTTCTCTTCAAAATTGAGATCTTTCTTTAAATCTCCCCAGTCAAAGCCGTCGGATTCTTCTCCTTCACCCGCAACGGCCTTCAGCGCCTCAATATCAAAATCCGTATCACATGCCCCGCAGTGAATTTTTTCCGCAGACGGATCGTATTCAAGCGGTGCGCCGCAGCGCGGACACTTATATTGCAAAGCTTTTTCAACGGTAGTGTTTTCGTCGAATTCCATATTTTTTCTCCTGTTTTTCGTTTGGAAAGGCAGTTATCGGACATATTTCACAATATGCCGGTCATAATTTTGCCTCACTGCGACATTATACCAAATTTTTCGTCAATATACATCATGTTTACTTTTGGTTGTAAAATCGCAGGAGCCGCCGCCTTGGGGGGCTTATTGTATTCAGCTCCGCTTTTTGACCATACCGGTGCATTTTATGTTACAATTAAGCTGTTAATATTATGAAAGGAAAATCCGTTTACGGCTGCCGCCTCATTCGCGCAGCAGTCATTTCGGGCTGTAAAATATGTTTTTCAAAAGAAGGCGTATCAAGGGTCTGACCATGCGGAGGCTTTTACTTGCATTCATTCTTGTCGGCATGATTATGACAATTTCAAGGTCCAACGCCATCACCGGCGGCATTACCGTTGTCGCAGTCCTTGGCCTGTTTGCCCTTGTCAAATACAAAAGAAAAGAGTTTGTAAAAGTCTACGCTTCTGTTGAGGAATTGACAGAAGCCTTTCGCGGCGACCACGATGCCTTTGCCGATTATGTCGAAAAAAGCTTTGCGAAAAATGATTACATAGTGCAGCTGCCGCCTGATGATATTGAAACAGACGTCGCTATGCGCGTATGGAAGGATGGCCACGAAGCTCTTGTAATTACAGAGTTTCTTGAAGAGGGGCAGGAAATCGCGCGCAGTGTAATGCTCGGGCTTCATATAGATTTGATTGAATGTGACGTCGAGGGCGGGATTATTGTAACAAACGGAACTTATACACGGGAGCAGGATTACGATGCCCACAAATACGGTATCAGACTTATAGACGGCCATGAACTCCTGAAAATGAACGAAACACCCGAAAAGGAGCAGTAAAATGCCAAAGATTACAAACGACTGGCTCACAGCAGTGGGAGAAGAATTCGAAAAGGATTATTATCTCAAACTGAGGCAGTTTCTTATAACCGAATACAACACAAAACGCATCTATCCTAAAGCGGATGATATTTTCAACGCTTTCCACTACACTCCGCTTTCGAAAGTCAGGGTTCTCCTTCTCGGGCAGGATCCGTACCACAACGAAAATCAGGCCTGCGGTCTTTCGTTCGCCGTTCCGGAGAGTCAGACTCAGCTGCCGCCCTCGCTGCAAAATATTTATAAGGAACTTTCGGATGATTTGGGCTGCGCAATTCCAAAGAGCGGCAATCTGAAAAAATGGGCCGATCAGGGTGTACTCCTTCTTAATACTGTTCTGACAGTAAGGGCGCATCAGGCGTTTTCGCACCGGGGAATGGGCTGGGAGACATTTACGGATGCCGTGATACGGGCCGTAAACGAAATTGACAGACCTGTTGTATATCTTCTATGGGGAAAGCCCGCGCAAAGCAAAAGGCCGATGCTTACAAATCCAAAGCACCTCGTACTGTGCGCTCCGCACCCGAGTCCGCTTTCGGCATACAGAGGCTTCTTCGGCTGCAGGCATTTCAGCAAAACAAACGAATTTCTGACTGCGGGCGGGCTCGATCCGATTGACTGGCAGATTGAAGACTGATATTTCTCCGTTTGGCCGGTTCGGACATATTTCGAACATATTTCGGACATATTGTGAGAAAAGGGCGTGTGAAAAATGAAACTTCATTTTTCACACGCCCTTTTTTTCTTTTCTCTCTTTGAACGGTTTCGGCGGTAATTCCCGTTGACTTGTCTCCGGGATAAAATCCCGTTTTGCCTAACCTGAATACGGCCTTATTTCTTAGTTTTTCAGACTCTGAATAGGAGCCGGGATCCTGCCGCCCCTGTTGATCATGACAAGCGGTGATTTTTCGTTTACCTTCATAATCGGACCGCTTCCGAAAAGTCCTCCGAAGTCAAGCTCTTCTCCTTCGGAATGACCTATTGCCGGTATTATTCTGACTGCCGTTGTTTTTGAATTTACCATGCCAATTGCGGCTTCATCGGCTATGATAGCCGAGATAACTTCCTGCGGAGTATCTCCGGGAACCACTATCATGTCAAGACCTACAGAGCATACTGCCGTCATGGCCTCAAGCTTTTCAATGCACAGCGTACCTGCCCTTGCGGCATCAATCATCCCCGCATCCTCGGAAACAGGAATAAATGCTCCGGAAAGTCCGCCTACACTTGATGATGCCATAACTCCGCCCTTTTTAACGGCGTCATTGAGCATTGCAAGCGCTGCGGTAGTACCGCATGCACCGCACTGCTCCAGTCCGATTTCTTCCAGAATATGCGCAACAGAGTCGCCCACAGCAGGAGTCGGTGCAAGTGAAAGATCTATAATACCAAACGGAACGCCGAGCTTTTTGGAAGCTTCGTTTCCCACAAGCTGGCCCACACGCGTAATTTTGAAGGCCGTTCTTTTAATAAGCTCTGCAACCTGCAAAAGGTCAGCATCCTTTGGAAGCTTTGAAAGAGCTGCCCTTACAACGCCCGGACCCGAAACACCGACATTAATTACACAGTCAGGTTCTCCCGCACCGTGAAAAGCTCCGGCCATAAAAGGATTGTCCTCCGGTGCATTACAGAAAACAACAAGCTTTGATGCGCCCATGCACTGACGGTCCTTTGTAAGTTCAGCCGATTTTCTGACTATTGAACCCATCAGCTTTACGGCATCCATGTTAATTCCCGATTTTGTACTTCCTATATTTACGGAAGAACAAACGCGTGAAGTGCACGCAAGTGCCTCCGGTATTGAAGCGATCAGCTCACGGTCTCCCGGCGAAAAGCCTTTGTGTACAAGAGCGGAAAATCCTCCGATAAAATTGACGCCGACTTCCTCCGCCGCTTTGTCGAGAGTTTTGGCGTATTTTATGGGATCTCCTCCCGATGCTCCCAGAAGCATTGCAATCGGAGTTACCGAAATTCGTTTGTTAACAATAGGAACAGCGTATTTCTTTTCAATCTCTTCTCCTGTCTTAACGAGGTCTTTTGCACATCTGAGAATCTTGTCATGAATCTTTTTGCATGAAACATCAATATCACTGTCTGCACAGTCAAGAAGCGATATGCCCATAGTTATTGTCCTTATATCGAGATTTTCATCCCTGATCATGGTAATCGTTTCCATGAAATCTTTTGTATATAGCATAATTTCCTCCCCGGATATGATTTTTTGTTATTTTTACGTTAAATTCTGTGCATGGAATTGAAAATATCTTCATGCATAACAAAGGTTTCCATATCAGGACATGTTTTGCCCAGCAATTCGCGTAAACCTTCAAGTTCACAATGCATATTGTCGATTTCCACTATCATAATCATGGTAAAATATCCGAACACTACCGACTGGGATATTTCCAGAACATTTGCATTAACATCTGCAACTGCGTTTGTAACCCTGCTAAGAATTCCCGGCTTGTCTTTTCCTATAACACTAATTACTGCATTCATTCTTTTTCCTCCTAAAACTGTTGTTGAATTATATTAACACCTGAAGCGCTGCACTTCAAGACAGTTATTATTGCGTATTATTTTTTTATTATTACATATTAATTCTTTTAACCGGGCGGCAACTTGAAATCTTTAATGTACGAATTTTGATTCTTTTGTTTCTTCACCGTCTTATGAACCGCTGTCACGAATTTGTCACCCGATTTTAGGTTATCAATGCTTATAAAATCATGTAATTTTTGCCATGCAAGTATATTTTTATAATTCGGATGATGTTGTTCCTGTTTTGGTCCGTATTTACATATTTGCAATTGAAGCTGAGAATTTCAACGTCTTCGGTTTTGTTAACTAATCATTTATGTACAGGTTAATTTTTATGTTAACATTTGCTGCTTTTCGGATCATATTCTGATTTGCTCCCGCTTCTGAGTCGATTTTTTGCGTTTTTTATAGTTTACGTTCCTTTGAAAATAAATTTTTCCCCGGAAGCATGAGTCCCGATTGCACATAAGTTAACACTTTATGCATTTAATAAGACAATCTTTGTTACTTTCCGTTATTTTTTTGTGAATAAGCGCTACATTTATTTTTTTTCTTTTCCGCAGCTTTGTTTTTTGCCGTTAGTTTTCCGAAAAAGATTTCAGAACATATTTTCCGTCAGGTATTTTTTCATCCGCAAAAAAGGAAAATCTGATTCCCGGATAATTTTCCCTGAACCATTTTTTATTTTCTCCGTTATTTCCGGCCATATTTGAAACACATCTGCTGCATGATGAAAAGATCACTTTTCCTTTGGTTTCTTTTTCTATTTTTGCCTTTTGCATAAGCTCAAGCATATCCTCACGAGCTATTGTCGCCTCGACAAGTTGACGGAATGCGGGATGATAAGTGCCTCCGCTGATGACTCCGTCCTCGTTAATAAGCTCCGTACTTTTCAGTCCGACTCTTATAATATTAATACCGGCTTCGTATAAAATCCTGTACATCTGCTTTGTGATTTCAACCGCGGCTTCTGTAGTAAGAGGTTCATACTCTCCGCGCCTGAACATACGCATCAGCTCCGTATCATTTATAACGATGGTAGGATAAAGACGCGCTATATCAGGTTTCATCGACACTGCCTTCCCGGCAGAATATATGCATTTTTCGGCAGTGTCTCCCGGAAGGCCTATCATAAGCTGTATTCCGAGGGAAAAACCATACCTGTGTATCAGTTCGCAGCTTTTTTCAACAACGGCGGCGTCATGTCCCCTGTTTGAAAGTCTGAGAACTTCCTCATCAAACGACTGTACGCCGAGTTCTATAATATCCACATCATATTTTTTCAGATTTGAAAGAATTTCATCATCTATATAATCCGGCCGGGTTGAAAGATGTATTTTGTCTATGCTTCCCTGCCTTTTGTACTTTTGTGCGACCTCAAGATATTCTGACTGCTGCTCAATCGGAATGCCCGTAAAACTTCCCCCGAAAAAAGCAACCTCAGTCGTTTCAAGGTTTCTGCCCCTGAGTGTAGTAAGGTGTTTCTCTATTATCCCCGATACATCCTCTGCCGAGGCATCCTTTATTCTTGCCGTGATTGCCTTCTGATTGCAGAAAACGCAATCGTTCGGACAACCCTTATGCGGTATGAAAATAGGAATAATTGCATGCTTCTTCATAAATCCGTCTCCCATATGCTCACCGGCATCAGTCTCTGCATCAGTCTCTGCATCAGGCTATGCCTTTGCTTTTGACGCATTTTTATCACAGCCCGCAGCCGGCTCTTCAATGATCGAGCCGATATCCTCAAGCTCATACTCTTTAAAATACTTAAGACTCAGACCACGCGCTTCGATAAAATCACGTATCTGCGCAAAATCAGGATGTTTTTCCAGATTGCCGTTAAAAAGGATTTCACTGCCGACTCTTCCCGAAGCCCCGCCGAGAAATCCGTACTCAAATCCCTCGAGTTTTACGTATCCGGTCCTGACCTTCAATATGTCGATTTCGTCAATCTGCCTTAAAGCTTTGAAAATTCCGGCATCCGAAGTAATCGCACTATTGTTGTCAACCACTACAAGGTTACATTTTGTGTACCCTTGTTTAATGTTAACCCCTTGGAAACAATCTGCGGCTTTAAGTAATTTTTCCGAAGTGAATTTCAGATTGTGAATGAAAAAATCACCTATGCAGGCTGCGTTAAATTTGACATCATACGGGTACTCAAAGCCAAGTTCTTCAATGTCACCTTTAAAAACTTTGTCATCAGGTTCGGCTCCAAGCTTGCACATATAGATATCCGGATGAGTCTCAACCGCAGGATATACCGCCCCTGTTGCACCGATTTCAATGATTTCATGCCCTCTCTGCAGTAAATATGCTTTGATTATTTCATTTGCTTTTTTAGAAATATATACTCTGCTCATTTTGCTATTCTACCATACAATCGACTTTGCTTAAACATCAAATATACATTTTTTCCAAAATAATAAGCGGATGCTTTTTTACGGCACCCGCCTGATTCTTTGATATTTGTTTTGGTATTTTTGCCGCATTTTTGTCAACTTATTCGATTGACATTTGCTTTTGGCAGTATATTTCGTTTCTCCGAAGCATTCATCAGGATTTTGTAAGCTCCTGGCTTATATACTTGGATGCCGCAAGTACATTTTCTGCAATCTTTCTTGCGTCAATCGCAACATTTGAGAAGCCCATTGAAGCTTTATCGCCGGTGAAATCAGCATGCAGACCTATCTGAAGTATTCCGCCCGAGAAATTTCCCGTTCCGAGATATTTCATTACCTTTCCGTCAAGAGCTCTCTTCTGCTGCGGCGCGGTAACAACCAGATCCTGATTGTTTAAAATAGCCATATAAGGAGCTGTCTGGCCTTCGTTCTTGAACTGGAAGCCGATTCCGCCCGGTGCATTACAAAATACAACAGTTCCGGTATTGTCCGTATTCCAGACTTCGTCAATTCCCGTGAAATTACACATATCTGCTACTTCTTCAAACGTCATGATCTGCTCTGCAACATACTGTTTGAGTACTTTTATCTGAATTTCCATATGCACGCCCAACAGACGGTCAAGTGTACCGTTATCATTTGATGCCTGTGCCGATTCTATCTTTGCACGTATTGCAAGAAGATTTGCAAGGCGGGCATTCTGGTTCAGATCGTCAACGACATTTTTGAGTGTTTTATATTTGTCGGTATACTCTGTCTTGAGATCTATCATTTTTCTGCGCTGTTCGAGCTCACTCATCTTCATGAATTCTTCTTTGAATTTTTTGAGTTCAAGTTCTTCCTCAGACAGTTCTGCATCTGCGTCCTCATCAGTATCCGCAGTTTCCCGATCGGCTGCCGGTTCTTCTGCGGAATCAGCTTTTACTTCCGGTGCAACAACTTCGGAAATTTCCGAAGAAGCATAGGCTTCGTCTATGTTTTCCACAGTCTCTTCCGGAATTGCCGTTTCTTCTGATTCGTCTGCCTGTGAATCATCTGCATCAAAAATTTCTTCCGCCTTATCTGCAGACCCCTCAGCCATACCCTCATGTTCTTCAGTTTCCTTTTCAAGGACATCTATCTTTTCCTGAACGCCTCTGACTTCAATAAGCGTTGCTTCGACAATTGCGATATTGTCCTCCATTGTTCTTGCAAGCTTGCCTATTTCTTCGGCCACAACACTGAAGCTTCTGACAGTGCAGATTCCCTCGGACGGTCTGTATCTTGATTTTATCTGGACAATACCCTTACAGTCCTTTCTGAGGGTTATGACGGTCTTTTCCATCTCGCCGTCGTTCAGATCCTTTTCAGGAAGTTCCAAAATGTGAGGCTCTGCCTCAACCTTTGAAAGTATGCTCAAATCATACATATTCTTTCCGCAAAGGCTTGCCGGCACGGAGCAGATTACAATTCCCTTTTCGTCAGTAACAAAAATATCTTTGAATCCGCTTCTTGTCAAAACCTCATTTAATATAGCCGAATTTCCTTCATATCTCTCAACCAGCAGTGCAACCAGCTTCGCCTGAATAGCCATACTGTCGCTTATTACCTTTGCACAGTTAGAAAAATAGCTCTCGGCCTTTGCAGTTTCAATTCTTGCATTGATGGCAAGAATTCTCAGGCTTCTTGCTGCGTCTGAAATAAGTTTTATTTCTTTCGCAAAGTTTTCCCCTAATTTGCACATAATCTTACCTCCCAGTTTTTAGTTATGCGGCCCTAATCTATTAATATTATTATATGATGTATCGTGCCGATAAGCGTTAAAGGTTTATTAAAGATTAGGATTTTTTTACTTAATATGGCTGAAAATCAACAATAAAACTAAGAATTCAGGCAAAAAGGCTCTCTCGCATCAAAAAACAAAAGCCCTGCCGGTATCTCTGCCGGCAGGGGCATTAAATCAAACTCCTATGCAAAAAAACTGTGTCTGACAGCATCTGAAATGCTGTGTCAAATCGAACTACATAACCCGTTTAAATTCTTCTATAGCAAACATAACGGCATTCATGCTTTTTGTCTGTCTTGCGTCAGATTTTTTTTCAGGCTCTTCTTCCTGTAATTCTCTTTCTTCTTCTCTCACTTCGTCTGCAGAAGCATCATCATCCGTTACAGCTTCACGCGCCTCCATCTCCTGCACATATTCGCTCCTTGTAATGGTTCCTGAAACCATCAGCTGCTTAAGCTCCGTTGTCGTGTAATTTGAGAGATTTTCTTTGACCTCTGCAGCGTAATCCTTTTCGGAAGCCTCAACTGATGCGGTAGGCTGTGCCTGCTGCACCGGTGCGGTTGCCTGAGGAGCATTCACGGGTCCGCGCCTGATTGTGGCAGCAACTCCCGTCATTGCAAGCGATTTTGTATCGGCATTTTCTTTTTGGGCATTGTTTAATGCCCAACGTCCTTCATTGCTTAACTCAAGAGTGTCAAATTTTCTTCTGTACTCAATCTGTTCCGCATTTGTAGCATTCGGATCCACCGATCCTGCCACCTGCGCACTTTGTGTTCTGTCTGCCGCATATGTCTGCGCAGACGTTATCTGCTGAACACCTACCTGGGAAATTTCCATATAATCACCTCCCCAAACCTTCTTCTGTCCGAATCAGTCTGCCCCTCTCAGAGGCATCGGCTAATCAACAATCTGAAGCACATCCATGAAGCCCGTGATTGTGAAAACATTTCTGACTTCTTCATTTACATGAAGAACCTTCATGTATCCTTTTTTGCTCATCGCAGTCTTCTGTCCTATCAAAAGAGCCCTGAGACCTGCACTGCTGATATATTCCACATCCCCAAAATCCAGAACCAGCATGTTTGAATCACTGAAAGCATTCAGAATCTCTGACTGCAAAAGTCCTACAGAACCCGAATCAATTCTACCTTCAACGGACAAAACCACTTCGTTTTCGTTATAATCTTTTGTAACCTGCATTTTGCCCTCCACCTAATCATTCTTAATTAATAATACAATAAATCCACAAAAAAATCAAATCCCGAATCTAAAAATTCGTTAAAGCATATTGACATATCCGTGCATATGTGCTTTTCATCAAAAGCGGCCCTGCTGTTCGGGCCGTTTTTATCGCTATTCCAGTCTGATATTTTCGCCAAGTATAAAGTCACGATCCAGTTCACATGACTGATATTCCGAAAGGAATGCATTCATGTCGAGATAGCAGTAACTGTTAAGATTTCCTGCCTTGTCGAGGAATATTATCTTTGCCTTGCTCCTGGCCGGTTTAAACTGTTCAATCAGGAATTTCAACTGCGCGTATAGTTTTTCATCCTTATGCTGCCGTATAATAATAGTAAAGGAATACGGGTCTGAACTGTACAGCTTGTCGTATGTATCCTTATCCTGCGCCGAAACGCTTCCCACACGTGATTTTTCGATAATAATCGGCTCCTCACCAAGTATAAGCCTGCAAATCATGCTTACGGCTCTTCTGGTACCCTTTATGCGGCTCAGACGATAACCGTTTTTCAAAAGCTCACGCATCTTTTCCTCCTCAAGAAAGCCGCCGTCTATTTTTATTCCCATCCAATCCGCAAGTATAGGCAAAACTTCAAGCGGGGCTTTTTCAGGATCCACAAGATTCGGAAGTGCCTCAATCCTGCGGTCAAAATCCATATAAAGAGACGAAAAGATTGAAAGATATCTTCCGAAGAAATCTCCCTGATTCTTGTATATTTCAGGGAACGTCTTTAAAAATACATCACCGGGATTAAAAACAGTTATGGATTTAATTTCACACATCATGCTGCCGATGATTTCAATTCCGATCCACAGATATCTTCCCTGCAGACTGCTGAGAAGAAGATCGTCGACATTTGAAAATTTCTTTCCGCCGCTCATTATTACAGCCTTGAATTTTGTTACAAAAGGCTCATCCGGATTCATAAAAAAGTCATCAAATTTGGTCTCAAGACCGTTTCTCAGAAAATAATCGTTATCCGAGGCAAACGCATAAACATTAAAGACCGTTTCAGACTCAATATCCATATCCATACTGAATCTTCCCCAGACTGTGTCTTTTTCGCCGCTGTCAATCTTTGAAAAAAACAAAGCAGCCGCGCTTTCGCTTCCGTCTACCGCAAGATGGCCGTTTTCAAGAAGCGTAAAACCTTTCTTCGCGGCTTTTCTGAATCTGTTGATATTAATTCTGAAGATTTTTGCATCCGTAGCCATAACTTTTCTCCTATTTTAATTTCCCGCCGAACAGACTGTCAGGCAATTTGTTCCGGATTGCCCGGATTGCCGGCTGCTTTCCTAAATTCTGTCTATAAGCTGTATACTCAGTTCCTTCAGGAAGCATAGCTCGTTATATTCAAACTGAAGATCTTCACCTGTAGTTTTTCTCGAAGAATCACCCTGCACCGAAATCGACAGATTGTAGATATATTCCACGCACGGAAGCTTTTCAAGCTTGCTGTAAATATCCGAAAACGGCAGCTTTTCTCCGAAACCGTGCTCGCCTTCAATAAAGTTAAGTTCTTTGTCCAAAAGCTCTGATATCATCCCTTCGGCATTGCTGTAATGCGCTTTTACATAAACAGAACCGCTCACAACAAGAGGCACGTATTTCGGTTCTTCAAGTACAACATTAGTCGTTAAAAGACGGTATCTGTTCACATTTGACATGATTACCTTTTTGTACTGCTCGCTAAGAATCGGGAAAGGCTTCCTCGATATCGGAAGCACAACAAGCTTCACCAGATTCTTTTTGTAATCAACACCGGCTTTCACCTTTTTTATGGCAAGCCCCGGCGTCTCCATAACTATTGTCTCGTAGTCCTCCCTTGTTACTGCCGTTGCCGTATGGCTGAAATCTTTAATAAAGCGGCTTCTCATGTCCTCGGCCGATTCTTCTTCTTTTCCTTTAACACTTGAAGCCACGCTTATGAATTCGGCCTCGCGCACCTGCGGATTGTCCACAACGACGAACAATCCCTCCTCCGGTTCATATTCGCCCGGCATAAATCCTGCATTCTTTATGAGCTCTTCCATTCCGCCTTTTATCTGTGAAAGCCTCGAGGAAATCAGCCATCCCTCCGACGCAATACCCGGTTTTAGAATTTTAACATTGTCATCCGCTATCGTATATAAAAATCCGTCCGCGCTTTCCGTATCCGGCCTGACAAAGCTGTAATAAGCCTCGCCGTTTTCATCGTTCTGCTGCAAAATAAGTTCAAAATCAGAGGTTATTACATCTTCTGTATCAAGCTCGACCGTCTGACCGTCATAGGCATAAACCTCGCCGATATTCTCCCTTCCCGCATATGCAGGTCCGTATATAACCACCTTTATTTCACAGTCGCTTTCAGCGGGAATTTCATTCGCAAATTCAAGTTCAAGCCTGTAATTTTCTCTTGCGATCACGCTGTAAACAAACGGGCTGTTTTTGGATTCAAGCTGTTCTCTTTCACAGCTGCTGCAGAATCTGTAATACTCCCCGTCACGCCTGTAAACCGCAAAAGAGCCGTTTTTCAGCAGATTTGTACAAACTGTGAAGTGCCTGTCTCCTCCCGCAAAATCAAACGTACCGGCAAGTGTCTTCTTCTGCTTCATTCTGAATACATTTGAAAAAACATTCCTTACCTGCGGAGTAATATCATAATTGTTTTCAAGCAGCAGGCATCTTACGGCAAATCCGAGGTCATCAAAGACTGCCGGAGTTTTTTCCCCTTTTTTGAAGACAATGCATCCGTCATACATAAAAAGCCTCGTGTTGTCCTCAACATCCATATCCTCCCAGCCGTTTTCGGTATAAAGCTGCCATTTCATTTTTGAGAAAACAATTTCCGGACGCTCTCCCAGGTTGTTTCTCTCATTTTCGTTATCGTCAACATCAAAATAAAGAACTACCTCTTCACCTCCGAAAGCATCAAAGATAAAATACAGTTCGCTTCCTTCTTCCTGATCCTCCGGGAAAACATCAATGAGACTGTCATTATTTACATCAAGTACCCTTGAAATATCCCTGCGCCTCAATCCCGAAACTCCGAAAACCCTTTTTAGCGGATTGTTGTAAAGCTTAACGGTATTCTCAACCTCAAAGACGCTCTCATCGCATGTAAACGGCGTTCCTGCAGGAATTTCCATCGGTTCGCTGCTGTGTGATTCAAATCTCACGAAAACCTCCGCAGGCGTCCTTTTAATCCTTTCAAAACCCAGAAGCCCCAGCATTTTCATCTTCAGAAACTCCGTCAGTTCATCAATGGCAGTTTCCTGAATAAGATTCATCGCTGACAAAGACTCAATAACAGTCAGACCCGGGTCTGAAGGATTAAAATTTGTCCATTCACTGCAAAGCAGCGGAATCCGGTACAATGCGTCTTCCATCAGATCGTTATACGTTTTGTCAATTAAACTGAAATTTTCTATCATGCCATCGTCCTCTGCCTTTACGGCATTTCCCGGTAATTACCGTGTATGCTGCAGTCGTAACGTTCTTTGTAATTACAACGTCTGCTACAGCTGAAAAATTCTTTGTAATTACCTTACTTTCCAAGTATCTGCACCTTGTGCTGCCCGTTAACGGCTATCATAAAAGGCGTAGGCTTCATCTCGTTATAATCAACTTCATGCCAGCCGTCTCTGTCCTGATAGCTTGCCGTAATTGTGTAATAACGCACAACCACATTGTTTTCCGCGCGTTTCATAATCAGGCGAAGCTGATGCGGTGCGGGAAGTCTTCCGATTTCCCAGCCGTTTCCGTAGCATCCGGTGATCGGGTCAATAAATTCGTTCAGTTCCCTCAGAAAATTGTTCTGAATATCGAAAATATGCTCGTAATCATCTGTATTTATCCATATATCCGCTTCGAGCTTTACAAATACAGGTTCGACTATATTTACCTTGTTGAGCACATATTCATTGTTTGTAAGCAGTTTTTCACGAAGCTTCTCCGCAATTCCTTCGAAAGCCCTGGTTCCTTTTTTGTATTCCTTGGTCAGGACTACCATTGTAATTTCATTATCTGCGGCAGTTCCCTCAAAGTCCATGCCCGATACACACTTTGCCGAATGTATCTGGCTGAAATTTGAGATAGCTTCTCTTTCAAAATCAAGATAGCTTACCATACGGTTTTTCGAGCTGAATATTCCGGAGCCTCTTTTTAGGGCAGCCTCATAACGCTCGATATTGCTTCCTCCCGTAATCTCGGCAGGATTTGTAATGGTCCCTATAAAAGGTATCCTTCCGACAGGATTTGTAACTGCGTCGCTCGGAAGATTTGCCTCTTCGCCGTTGCAGCAGGAAACACTTACCTTCAGTGTCGGTTCCATCCTGTTTGCCTGCGGAATCCGCACATTGACACCGTTTCCGAATTTAAGCGTATTGCTCATCCTGTCAAGGACATAATGTCTGTCTTCAGGTTTTGAACAGTCAAAATTCTGTACTTCCGACCATCTGACGAAGAAATTACGCATATTGCCAAGATAATCATATTCGGTTCTGACATCATTCGGAAACTTTTGCTGAAGCTCCTGCATCTCGGCAAGCGAAAGAGAATTTCTTTCGTTTACAAAAACATCTGCGTTGAGAATATTTTCATATGGCAGACTGAACTCTGCATTGGCCTCCGTATTGTCAAGGAACAAATCGATCTCCTGCATTTTTTCCCTGTTTACTATATTTATTCCGTTTATATAAATATGTCTGATATACGGATTTGTATTGTCAAATCTGTGGAGTGTTTCCTCCTCATCGACTATTTTTATCCAGAATCTCCTGACTCCTTCTATTTCGACAGCCGCAAAATCCGAAGGAGCTATCATCATGATAAGACCGCTCTTTCTGAGACCGTCTGTAAGGTCTATTACCTTCATCTGCTTGAAACCCGAAAGCGAGGAATACAGGAATTTCAGTTTTTTACTTCTGTAATTTGTATTGTCGTTCAAAAGAAAATACAGACTGAACGGTTCGCCCTGAGGCCTCTTTGTAAGGCCTATTGCAAGAGCCTCCTCGCCCACATTGACAGGTTCAAATATCTTTGCGGACTCATCCTTTGCCATATCAAGTGTTATATCCTTCTTGTAACGACCGGTTACCGTATCCGCAAAAACAGGAATCTGCCAGTTTCTCGAATATTTATATGCAAGCCGCATATTTGAAATTAAAGGCATCGTATGGTAGCACGGCATCAGGTAACAGTTATCCGCCTGAACAATTCTGATTCTGAACAGTCTGCCTTCATAACCGCCGGCCTGGAACGGTGCCATATCGTCCGGACACTCAAATTCCAGATGAACATGTCCTTCGTTGTCGCCTTTGAAAAGTTCCTCATAATTTTCACTGCAGTCAAGCTTGACCCAGCCTTTGTTGTTGAAATATTCGAAGACTACTTTTTCGACTTTTGTCCTGTAGGTTTCACCGAAAACCGTCTTACGCTTTCTCTTGATAATTTTAAGCTCGGCTTCTTCGGCTTCAGGCGTCATCGTAACGAGCTTCTCCGTATATTCAAGGTCAAAATCGAGCGAAATTACAGAGCCTCTCTGTCCCAGTATTCTGTTCTCGGCAATATAGCATTCGGAATACAATGCCGCCGTTTCTCCGAAAGGATAGAATTTCTGCGTATCAAGCTGCGTGTTGTCATAGCAGATAAACTCCGGAATTACATCCTCTGCCTCGGAGGCCATCTCTATCTTGTCCACGGAAACAACGCTTTCGAAAGGCTTTTCCGCCTCAATGGCTATACACTGATATTCTTTTCCCCTGATTGAAAGCCTCTCGATTTCGTTATCGGTTTCGAGAATAAAACAGCCGTCAGCATATGAAACGTTTTCGAAATTTTCAAGTCTGCCGTTTCTGTAATATTTCCAGGAATACTGCTGCGGATCTGCAAGATTCGGGTATTCTTCATTGGCAAGATTCAGAAATCTGAGTGTAATCCTCCCGTTTTCTCCCACATCAAAAATAGAATCGTGGTAGATGACGAGTGTATTTTGTGAAACGCCTTCATTTCTGTAATCAAACAGATAAAGAGGTCTTGTATATTCATCCTGACCCGAAACGGTTTCCTCACCGCTTTCTGCCGGTTCTTCCGTGGCATAATCGCTTTCACGCAGAGGATTTATTCTGTCGGCCTGCCCCAGATACGGAATAATCTTTCCCTGCTCCTTGCTCAGACCCATTACATAATCGATTGAAACACTTGCGACATACATTGTCTGGTCTGTTTCGAAAACGATGCTGTTGCCGTTTTCCGAAGTACCCATGAGCTTTGTTCCCGCAGGCACATATGTCCCTTCGACAGTCGGGCTTATTGTTTTCATTACCACGGTACCCTCTGCAGGAATTGCCGGAAGTATTGAAAGGTCGAGAAGATTTACAAATTCAACTCTGTATCGCTCCATAACCTGATTGGTTTTTCTGATATTGTCACTCAGCTGTTCAGCGAAGATCATTCCTATAGTGGAACCTATATCGGGATTTTCAGTGTCAAATTTCCACTCCGGGGTATATGATTTGGCAAGCCTGTCAATCTCTTTATATATATCTTCCGATGTTCTGCTGTCTATTTTAAACTTGTTATCCATCTGAAACCTCTTTCGTTTTCCTTAGCCTACTATTTCCGTTCCCATCTTGAAGAACGGGAATACAAGGCTGTCAGGTCTGTGTTCACCTGTTACGGTGTATGTTACCGTAACGATGATTTTTCCGTCCTCGTCCGTATCCTCAACAGATACGTCCACGTCCGTGATTCGTGGCTCATTTGTAATAATTGCCTCAATAATATCCCTTTTCATAAGACTTGTCATAGTCGGACCCAGGTCAACAAAGGTATATGACAAAACATTGCTGCCGAACTCCGGACGCATGAAACGTTCCGTAACCTGAGTCATCAGAATTATATATACAGACTCTTTGATGTTGTCATATCCGGAAGACACCTTGAACCGTCCGGTGCTCTTGTCAACCTGCGGCGGAAATTTCATTCCTTTTCCCAAAAAATCTAAATCTGACATAATATTTCAGCCTTCCCTTTCTTCTTCAGCCTCCAACCTTTACTACCTGACCTTCAACCGAAACAAACGAACCTGAAGTCTTGACATTCTGACCGTCAATTTTGAGATTGTTTCCTTCGATATCTACTGTTGCGCCTTTGATCTTTACGCTGCTGTTCGCTTCAAAGGTAAAGGTATTTGCTTTTATCGTAACTGAATTTGACTGACCGTTGAGTTCAATCTTTGCATCTCCTGTCTTCAGCAAAACGTCTGTTTCAGCCTCGACTTCGATTTTTCCTTTATTTGATCCGGCAGTTTTGCCTGTTGTTATCAGTACTTTGTTTTTCCCGTCTTTGTCGGAAATTTTGAGATAACCCGCCTCGTTGTTGAGTTCTATAATATGTGTCTGATTTTCGCCTGTTGCCTGTATTGTCAGGCAGCTTGCTTTTTTGGAAGATTCTTTTCCCGCTCCGTCATCAAAGCGTATAAAGCTTCCCGAATTCGTCTGAATCACCTTCAGATTGTTGTCTTCTTTTGCATTTTCGGAAAGGAATTTATTCCCTTCCTTCGGTATGCATCCGATTACATAAGGTCTTTCAATATTTCCGCCCTCAAAAGCAAGGAGCACCTCATCGCCGATTTCGGGAAGAAAATAATGGCCCCAGGTCTCGCCGCTGCTTGGCATTGCCACTCTTGCCCACATTATTTCGTTCTTTTCCTCGTCTCTTGTAGGTACCTGAACGCAAACCTTGCCCTTGATGCCTTCAATATAATTCTTTGTGACAACGCCCAGCATTACACCGAAAATACGCGGGTCTCCCGTCTCGCTTTTTACAACATTTTTTGCCGAAATATCTTCGAAAACATCCAACATGCTCATAGTCTTTACCTCATCCGGCCACAGAGTCCGCAAAGACTCCTGCCGCCCGTCACCTTTTAACTTCTGCCTGTTTTGGCCTCCTGTGCCATATGTCTGCCCCGGCTTGCTTCGTCATCTTACTGCTTCAGCCTTCGCACTGCTTTTCTATCTTGGGAATTCTTTCATCCTGCCTTTGAGTTCAGTCACATATCCTCTTTTCGAGTCAAATACATGTGTAACCGAATCTATATAGCATGCAACCTTCTTTCCTTCCATCAGGCCCTCAACATCAATAAATCTGCCCGGCCTCAACTCCGGAATGCCTATGCACTGCATCGAAAAATTACCGAATCTGTACTGAATCTGTTCAACAACCGCCTGCGCTCTCAAATCGGCCATGTTTGTGCTGTCGATTGTAGGGTCGATATATGTCTTTCTCGACTTTGACAGAAGCTTTGATGCCGGACTTCCCGTAGTGTTGTAATTACCCGTTATAGTCGCTTTCTTTACAAAGAGTTTGCCGTCCGCAGGATTTGAAGACCTGACCTCGACCTCATTTACAAGACCGTTCATTGAAAATTCCAATTCCATGTAAACTGCTCCGGTACCTATTCCGATTTCCATGAAAACATCGTTGTTTGACTTCGGTTTTCTGAAATAAAGCATGCTGCCGTCGCTGTAAAAATCATATGCGAATTTCTTAGCCGCCTTTACTATAAATTCATAATCACTTTCCTCAACAAGATCTATGGTTTTCATATCCTTGCCGTCAGCCTTGAGTGCCTCTTCGGGAGTATCGTCGATGTAATATGCTTCCTTCAGAATATCCTTGTATGAGTCTGATGTAAAAAGCGACTTGATGCATTCGGAATACTTTTTGCCTTTCATCTGGAAAGAGTTGTTATTTGACATCATCAGGCCTTTTACATCCATTGCCGCTACTTCAAGAACCTGGCCGCCTTCTTTTTCAACCTTGAAACGCAGCGATGCTATATAGCCTCTGAATACGGGCTCAAGCTTGTCACCGTAACCGAGGAACGCCGCAATCGGCGCACCGATTTGAACCTCTTGAAATTCCGAGAACTTAAAGCAGCCTTTCTCATAATCATACACGTTATATA
This sequence comes from Clostridia bacterium, assembly GCA_024693105.1. Taxonomy (GTDB): domain Bacteria; phylum Bacillota; class Clostridia; order Peptostreptococcales; family Anaerovoracaceae; genus JAILLO01. Next base: position 51,589 of record JAILLO010000093.1, read on the forward strand.
TGCTGAAAAGCGCCATTCCCGCTTCATATCCGGCTGTAAGCTGCACCTTTATGGATGAAACCGGCTTGATGCTTTTGTGCTTTGCGTCAAGCTGTCTTTCGTTAATAAAGACCTGCATTATCGGAGATGAAAAGTCTGCATATTTTTCTTTTAAATTTTGGAATGAATTCTCCGGCATTATTGTTTCCTCTGCTTAATTATAAATTCAGATTTAGAATATTTTCCACCTTGCTTGTCGCAGATCTTGCATCTGCCTTGTTTTCCTTGAAAACCTTGGAAAACGAAAGTGCCATTTTCGTAACTACCTCACGATGGTTGACGCTCTCTCTGATTCTCAGTAATATTGAACCTCTTACAGGCTCTCCCGAAGGACTGAACATATCAAAAGAAGTCTGTGCTTCAGATACCGATCCCACAATTTTTAATTCGTTCCATATAAAACCGACATATTCCACCTCAGGCGAAATCAGAAGGGAGGAAAGTGCGCAAAGCTGTTCCTTTACGGAACCTCCGCCCGACATTTTTCTGAAGGCAGTTGCCGCAGCCTTTGCGACTTCTGTAGGGTTTGGCGTCATACTTGCAAGATTGATTTTTTCCTGTGAAAAGCAGTCAAAACGCATTGTGTCGTCAAACATAATCTTGAGCTGAAGCATACCCTGAATAGGTCTTGCCTTGACATAGAAATGCATATCCTTTAGTCTCTGCTGTCTGTAACTGTTAACTGCAACCGGTTCACTCGATGCAAAATAACCGATTGTAGACGGATTGAACTGAACTTGAAAATACAGTTCACTGCCGTCCTCGGCGCAGATATAAAGAATGCCTTTTTCTACCATACCCACGAGGCCTTTTCCTGCTGCCTCCATAACTCCCGGCATATAACGTCACCTCCGATTACTATAAACCAAGTCCGAGCGCACCCATATTTGCAAGCATCTTGTAAGTTGCCGATGAATTGAAAACCTTGTTAAGATCCTTTGACCAACATTCAATCTTGTCATTCTGTCTTAATGTCAGGTCAAGCTCTGCTCTTACCGGATTTCCGTACTTATCAAACATTGTGTACCTTGTATTTGCACGGAAAAACAGTCCCGAAAAAATATACGTTCCCCAAAGGAAGAAAACTCTTTCCACCTTCTGGTTTCCGATACATGAATAGATGGCTTCTATATAATCCTTCACACGCGGACTGCCTGTCATGACAGGCAGTGCCATTCCAAGGGCGGTTTTTGCGATAAATGTAGGATTCAGCGATGCGGCCGCATTTGCAATTTCAAGTGTAAACGCATCCGCGAGCGTTGCCTGGTCAAAAATAAGCGTAAACTGAAGTTCATTTATACCTATCCCTTTTGGAATCGTAACCTGACTGTCTCCTGCTTTCTGTTCAAGGTCGATATAATAATCAATGTCTTTTTCACCGTTAATAAGCAGATTCTGCGGATTGTACTGCGTGTAGAAGAAATATCGCAGACATCCCTGCGGAGTTTGCATACCGTCGCCTCCCAGATTTTGCAGTCTCTCGGCCATGGCCTTTGCTTCGTCGGCTTTTTTCTTCATTTGCGATAATTTTGTCGGAGGTGCCGGGTCTGCTATCGGAACATCTTTTTTGTTGATATCCACTATAAGCATCGCCTGCTCGTTTCCGCCAAGTATATTTCCGAGTGCCACTTCAGTCTCCTTTCTCCGTGCATGCAGTCATCCTTCATAAAAGAGGCATGAGTGCAAGTCGGTTCTTCCGTATTTCTGTGCATCAGCCGTACATTCGGTTTAATAGCCGCGTCTGCTTCGTTCGTCTCTGAGCCTTCGCTCAATCTGGTCATATACTTTGTCAGTCAGCTCATCAAGTTGGTCTGATACACTTTTTTCAATGGTTTTTTCGATTTTTCTGCCTGTTTTTTCAATAACCTGCTCTGAAATATTGTTGATCTGCACCTTGTCAAGCTCGATATTTTTTTCAATCGTCTGCTGAACGGTCTGCTCGCTTTTCGTTGTCTTTACGCGATTGATTTCCTCAAGTATTTCATCGCTTATGTCGTTTACTCTTTTGTGAACTATCGGTGCCTCTTTGTGGAACTGCTGCACCTCACGTTCTGTTTTCACGGTACGTCTTTCGATCGGAGTGATAGTTTCATGAACTGTGCTGACAGCCTCTGATATCACATTGTCCCTGACGATACCCGCCTGTCTCAGTATCTCTGTCTCACTTATAAGCGGAGCGGTCGTGTCAGTATCTTTGTGAACCATATCCGCCTGCTTCTTTGACGCCCCCCGTTTTCCGGCTTTTGCAGGCGCAGAAACTGCTCCCGCCTCACCTTGCATATGCACATTTTCTATCGTGACATCTGTTTTTTCGTTATTCACATTGACTATGCTTGCAGGCTCAAAAGGCTCTCTTTTCCCCGCCGAAGCCGCTTTTTTGTAATCGTCGCGCTCTTTTGTAATTATCTGCTGCAGGGCCTTTTCCATTTCTTTCTCAAGAACGGTTTCCTTCTGCCTCTTTTGCTCAATTATATTTCGGTTGATATTTCTTATTTCCGAAAAATCATTGCTTTCTTCAATACGCTCAAGCATAACGGCCGGTTCAAAAGGCACGTCTTTCTTTTGCTCATGCCCGGCAGTTACCGTTATATGATTCTCAACCGCCTGAACCGCTTTCTTTTCTATTTCACTGTCAAGCCGTCTGTTCTCCTCAGCCCTCTTTGCTTCTGTTTCCTTTGTAATTGTCTCAATGCTCTCTCTGTCATATATGCTTTCTGTCCGGAGCATCTCCATCGGTGCGGGAACATAATCTTCCGGAGGATTTTCCTCCGAAGCCCTGTTCGCCTCGGCAAGATCCGACATAAGCATACCCATGTTTCCCGATGCAACAATTCCGTCATCGATTGCCTTTTGCGGGTCATTATGGATAAAAAGAATTGTTTCGTAAATTTTTCTTGTGTCCGGGTCAAGAGATTCAAGCTGCGGATAAAGATTTAAAATATTATTCTCCGGTTTTTCAATCTTAACTTCGCTGAAGAATTCGCTTATTGCCTTTTCCGGCTCCTCCATTGCCTTCAGTGCCGCATTCATGAGACTTTTTCTGTCAATCTTCACTACAGGCTTTTGTGCAACCTGCTGTTCGTTGATAATTTTGTTGACTTCGTTCTGAATCCTTACGTTTCGCTCGTTCAGATTGCGCAGCTGCGTCATAAAGTCCTGACTTCTGAAATCCTGCACTGTATTCACATTTGTGATTTCATTTTGCAGCTCGCTGTAATTTTCGGTAACCTGCTCCGGAGTCACATTTAATGTCTGCTCGCTCACAGTCGTATCATTGCGGTACAACAGATTCTGTCTCGAATTATAAAGCGTATCTCCCTCAGGATATACTTTTGCGGCTGCGTTATATATATTTTGAAGATTTTGTATGTTGTTCAATATTGCCTCTGTTTCCTGCCTGTAATTATTGTTGACTTCTTCAATATCAATATCGTTTTTCAGGAGGTTCAGGCTGTTTTCTTCCGTAAGCAGTTCAAAACGTTTAATCGAGTTTTCAGCTGCTCCGTAGAATGATTTTTCGGCATTCACCCATGTGTTTGCACTTATGTTTTCCTGTAATTTGTTTACTGTGATATTTCCGACCAGGTTTACAAGTGCTGCCGCTGCACCGCCTGAAAGGATGCTTTCCCTTGTAATTTCGCCCCTGCTGTTTTCGTGTTTTTCATATATGTTGGTAAGTGAATTATATACGCTTTCATCCAGAACACCGGCTTCCTGTTTCAGCTGCATCAGTTTCAGCTGTCTGAAAACGTTTGTCTGCTCCGAAATCAGCATTGTGTCATTTGATATATTTGAAACATACCGGTTCGACGGCTTCGAAAAATTATATACCGTCTCATAGATGTTTTCTGTCTGTAATCTGTTAAAAATTTCGTTTTGCAGATAATATCTGCTCTTATGTACATGGTCGCCTTCCTCTGCCTTTGTAACGGAAGTGTTTTGCGACACATACTGCGTATTCTGCAGTTTCAGCATTTCAATGTTTTCGGAATATGCATTGATAAGCCGCGAAATGTTTTCGGCGTTTTCGCTGATATTTCTGACTGCCTTCATAAATTCGGAAACATTCGTAATTCCGAGTTTTGAAAGGATATTTGTCACATAAACGCTGTCCTGATAAGTAAAATCCGCCGTGCCGTAATTCGTAATTCTGTTGACAAAGTTATTAAGCACTTCTACGGAAAGCTTGTGATTTGACACCGAACTGTTGAAAACGTTTGTGTTGTTGAGATTTGTCTCTGCAGCAACAACGTCCTGAGGGTTCACAAGAAGGAAAAGTAAATCCTGCGCGGTAAAATCTTCCCTGATGATCGTATAGTTCTTTTCAATTGTGTTGTTGAGCTTCTGCGGAAGAGCTCTTATGTCCTTTCCGCTTTGAAGCATCAGTGGTTTTTGAATCGTCAGCATATTTTGCCCCTGTAATTACCCGTCTTTCCTGATTTTGTTGAAATGCCTCAGCTTGCAATCTTCGCCCGACAGCCTGAACCGCTCATATTATCAGGAGTTGTTGTTGTTATTATTGTTGTTATTGCCGTCTGTGCTTGAAGGTGTGGTCGGATCTGCCTTAGCAAGCACTTTCTTGATATCATCGATTTTCTCTTTTGTTTTGTTGAACTGTTCCTGTTTTTCTTCGACCTTTTCCTCGGCCTTGTTGAGTTCGTAAAGCTCCTTATTAAGTTTGTCCTGAGCAGCAGCCTTTTCAGCATCCGTTGTTGCGGCCGCAAGTTCGGCCTTGGCAGCGGCAACATCCGCCTTTTCGGTCTCAAGATCGGCTTTTGCCTGTTCAAGTTCTGCATTGGCAGCGGTATTTGCAAGTTGAGCCTTGGCAAGTTCACCCTCTGCCTGCGATTTCTGTGCGTTTAAGAGAGCATTTGCCTTTTCTGATTCTTCGTATTCCTTATCGAATTTTTCTTTTGCTTTTTCTTCTTCCTTCTTGGCCTGGTCAAGTTCTTTCTGTGCATCAGCCTTTTCGGAATCCGTTTGAGCATCATCAAGTTTCTTCTGTGCGTCTTCAACCTTCTTCTGAGCTGCTACGAGATCCTTGGCAGCTTCGTCTGCTTCGCCCTTTTCCTTATCTGCGGAGCTCTTTGCTTTCTCTGCATCTTTCTCGGCCTTGTCCGTATCGTAGCCCACAACTGTTCCCGTTCCGCCGAGAGCGCTGTGGTCTGCTTCTGCCGCACCGTGCGAATTCGTCCACGGAAGATTTACAACAAGAAATTCCTTGTAAGCAATAGTAATTGTTTCTGTCAGAAGACCGCTGTGTTCGGCATCAAGTTCTCCCCAGGTTTTACTTATAACAGTACAACCGGTAAAAGTGTAAGTTCTTGCCGCTCCGCCAAAATCTCCCGCATTTTTGCTCACCATCAGAAGAATCGGAAGTACCGGTTCTGAACCGAGCGGAAGAGGATCGATATATTCAAAGCCCGTATATCTTTCTACTGTAAGGGTAAACGGCTTTGAAATAGGCTTTCTTCTCAAATGAACATAGTCATTGAGACCGCCTTCCTGTATATATTCAAATTCATTTTCCCGCGTAAAAGCATGGACTTTTTTGCATGGAACGTCATAAAGTCCTTCAACACGAAGCATAAAATTTGTATTCATCAGGACGCCGCGTCCTGCTTCAGATACTACAGCCACGATTCTTCCTCCATACTTCTGATTCTTTGTCTGCTGTCACTTTTATTATTACATCTGCTTTTGCTTCTTATTGCAAAAGTTTTTTCTGTTATTTTCTGTATTTATTGATGTCGAAAATATTTTCCGACTCTTTGTCTGAGGGATTCAGACTCTTGTTTATTTCCGATATTTCACTGCACCATTTGCGTCTGCTTTTGTGATCCAGTTTCATAACATCTTCCCTGCTCCAGTGGAAGTAATATGAAATGAACGACATTTCCCGGTACAGCTCCTCCTCCGGATACAAGGCTATCCCTCCCTGGTAAAATTTATCGGTACACTGTGCACCTTTCCGCATTCAGGGCAGACAACTTCCATTGTCGGCGGCTCAATACTGTTGATTCTCTGATACATATCCTGCAAAAAAGCAAGATCTGCCGTAAACATATGCTCTATCACCGTAGGAAGTATTTCAACCCCCTCAAGCTCGGTAATTACACGGGAGAGAATCACTATCGTAAGATAGGACGGATTCATCATTACGCGCGGATCCCTTGTCGCGGAAATTTCATCTCCTGCGGTAGCAAGTCTCATTTTCCCTTTTTTGTGAACATTTCCCGCGCCGTCCACATAGCCTCTTGGGAGTTCAAAGTCATATACTGTTGTAAACATATAGCCCTCCGATTTTATTCACCGATGGCTGTATCCGAAGATACAGCCACCGGCAGTTGATTTAATTTGTTTGTGTTAAGCTGTTTTTAGGTTGCTGAAGTGCCCGATGGAACAGTGAGTTCTTCGTATGCAACTTCCATGGAAGCAACTGCCACTTCGTTTGCAGTACTGTTCATATCAGGAATTGAATACTTTGTAATAAAAGCATTCTTCAGAGTCCATGCCACTGCTCCGGCGTTTGTGCCGTCGTTAAGCGAAGTAAGAAGCTCAATCTTGATATCCTTTCTTGAAGGTTCAGGTCTGTTGTCAGCTACGCAGGTATGTGCCCATGCAAGGAACTGGCTGCTTGTGATGTAACCCATTTTGAAAGTTACATTTCCGTGCTTAACAAGTCCCGGCATCTTAACGGAAGTCCACAGTTTTGCGTTTCCCTGACGGAATTCAATTACTTCTGCAGTCGCATCCATACCGGAAACTTCGGTGAATGCGCCTACAGAACTTATATCTGAGTCACCTAAATCTGTTGCGGATACCACAAAATTCATTTTGGTCATTGGATATGTGTATTCGTCTGCCATAAAAAGTACCTCCTCAATTATTCTTTGTTACGCTATATGATGTTCTTAATACACTGCCCGGATGAACCGGGAAAAGCCCTGCTTTGAGAATTTCAGACAGGTCATTACTGAGCTGTATGCTGAGTAATTCTGAAGATTACAAATTCTGCAGGCTTTGACGGTGCGATACCGATCTGGCAGATGAGTCTGCCGTTTTCAATATCGTCTCTTGTCATTGTGTTAGGGCCGATATCAACATAGAATGCTTCTGCTTCTGTAGCTCCAACCAGCATTCCTGCTCTCCACAGTCCTCCGAGGAAGCCCTCGATGGTCATTCTTACTCTGTCCCACAAACCTGCATCGTTTGGTTCGAATACAACCCAGTTTGTGTTTGCGCGAATGCTTTCTTCCACAAATATGAAGAGTCTTCTTACATTGACATATTTGAAGTTTGAATTTGAAGAAGCTGTTCTTGCTCCCCAGATTTTGATACCCTGTCCCGGAAGCGCTCTGATGAGGTTTACTCCCTTAGGATTGAGAATATCCTGTTCGCCTGTATTGAAGTTTGTGCTGAGTCCGGAAGTCATGATTGTCTCATTTGCCGGTGCCTTGTGCACTCCGCGAACGATATCTGTTCTCGAATATACGCCTGCAACAGAACCCGAAGGCGGAATAAATGCCGGCTTCTTTGCCTGCTGGTCAAATATCTGAATCCACGGATGATACATTGCAGCGTATGTACTGTCAATGAGTTCTCTGTATTCAAGAATTTCGTTAGTCTTGACAAGATCCATAGGAATGTCAAGTACTGCAAAACAGGACTTCTTTCTTTCGCAGAATGTAACAAGTGATACAACTACTTCAGGAAGAGTGATTCCCGGAACTGCCATAATGCTTACTACATCATTTTCAAGGAATGACATGATACCTGTTCTCTTGCCCGGGCCGAGGTCTTTTCCGATGAAAACATCAGGAGTAACATTCTTAACTTCGCCTTCAGTTCCTCCGGAAAGAGTGATTGTAACAACACCCTTGCCTTCTTCTCCTGTAAGCAGTTCTGTAGGTGAACCGATGCCGAAGATTTCCTGGCACTCAAATCTTACAAGTGCGCTCTTTGCCATCTTTCTTACGATGAAGTCGCTTGACTCAGGATTGAGGCATACGCCTGTATAAACTTCGCCTTCTCCTCCGCAGGAAACAGTTACGTCAACCTCTGCGGAATATACAAACTTCTTCGGAATCAGATCTGTATCAACAGGATTCTCTGCAAATGCTCTTTCAAATACTACATGATCTCCGTTAACCGAAAGGATTTTGTTGTACTCTCCGTTAAATACAACAAGATTTCCTTCTTCAAAACCGGACAGAGACTTTGCAACATATTCTGTGTCGCTTACCTGTTCAAGCATCTGTGCCTTAAAGCTGCTTACGTCTTTGAAATTGATTGTAACTTTGTTGCCCCATTTACCTTCGTTAGCTGCCGTTACTCTGATAGCGCCTGTTGTAACAGTTGCTGCCGCTGCTCCTTCAGGAGCAACTCTTGAAACGTAACATCTTGTTCCTCCGTTAATAAAGAACTGTTCTACAGCATATGGAAGGAAACGGTTTCCGCCGTATACATGCTCACCGAGATAGCCGCCGAATACTCTGATATATTCAGCATAGCTTGTGATAAGAACCGGTGCCCCGGAAGTAGGTCCCTTTTCCGCAAATCCCACAAAACCTGCAGTACTTGTTCCCACGCCCTCTATCGCTCTTGGCGCCGAATCAAATTCCTCGACATAAACACCTGGAGATAAATATTCTGCCATAATTCTCTTCGTTTTAAGCCTCCGCTTAAAACTCCTCCTTTCACCTATTCTTTATATCCCTGCTATAACATCAGGTTTAAAAAATAACTTGTATAACCACGACTTTTCGGTCAATTGGATATCTTTTTCAGATAACGACTTTAGTCTGTCCCGGAAATACTATTGATATCGAACCACCCCAAACGCATGTGCATTTTGCGGTCTGGTCGATTGCAGGCATTCCGCCCACCAGCCTTTTGGTTGCCGGAGCCCAGGGTGCAACAGTATTCGGGATACATGGTGCCGGTGTGAAAACACCCAAGGCTGCTGCCGTAGCGGCTTGAACCGCCGGATTTGCCGGACAAGTGCACATGCCAAAAGGCATAATATTTGCTAAAGCATTAAAATCCTTTATTGTCGCTTCCGGCTTTCCGTCTGCCATTGTCTTCGTCTGAGATGTCACCATAAGTTGCGAGGGGACTGTCCCAAACGTGCACATCAGGTTTGCGCCGGTCACTACCGCCATAGCCATAACTTTACTCCTCCTTTCTGACTAAAGTTTAAAATCATCTGCAAGTCGGAAGTCAAGGAACGCGAAATGCTCCCCTTCCTCATCACAGGTTTTAACAATGTATTTCTCATTTCCCTCATCCGCAAGGACAAGACTGTAATTTCCCTCTTCGTCAACTCGCCCGAAGCAGATTCTGTTAATTCTGTCTCCGACTGAATATTCCTTTTCGGGAACTGTCTGTACCTTGATTTTTCCTCCTCCGATATTTTTTATGATATCAAGACGCTCATAAGTCATATCTCTGTCACTTATAATCGCATAAGGCGTCTCGAGAAAATCTTTTCCCCTCTGATCGTAAACTGTAATAATTCTTTTGCGTTCGTCCGTTTCACGATATCTGCATGTTTCTCTGTTCAAACGGACTGCTTCAATCGATGTGAGGCCCCTTTTGCACCCCTCAAAGCGCCTGAACGGCCTGTCCCCCGTATAATATTCGTCAGGCATAAGATACAGCAGCCTGTCAATCATCTTTCCGTCCGGTTCCACGTCCACCTCAAAGGTAAGAGGTTCAAAGCCGTAGGCTTTAACCGTCAGCTTCAGATGTCCCGGCAGCAGATCCGTAAAAACATATACGCCGGCGCCTTTTCCGATTGCATTGATCGGCACATTTCCGTCTGCGGTAAATTTCGCTTTTTCGAATATATTCACTCCCGAAACGGTATCAAACAGGCTGACAGCCAGTAAAACCCTGTATCTGATATTAAGCATCTTTCTCACCCTCCATGCGAATGTTGAATTCGGCTTCAACAACAGGCGAAGCTTCAGCAACAATTTCGCTGCTTATAAGAACGGGCGCAGCCTTATAAAACAGGCTTACCTGATACGGTTTGTTGATTGTCTGCCAGATTCTTGCCTTTTCCTCAAGCGTAAGCTTCGGTGCGGAAAATATAATCGGCGGCTCAGCGAAATCAAGCCACGGCTGAATTTCACGCGGTGAAACCGTTTCCGTATCCGCAACTACCTGTGCAACCTTGCCAAGTATCTTCTGGATGTCAGGCGCCTTAAGACCCATCTGTGAAGAACCGTTTATAAATATCATGTAATAAAGAGTGTACGGCTTTGGTGGTTTTTTGAGTCTTGTCTTTCCGCTCTTTATCATAGGCGGCGTTGAAATTTCGCCTTCCTGCTTGATATCAAACAAATATACACCGAGAATATAGTCAACATCCTGTGCCGAAGGTGATGAGGACTCTATCGAATGCTCTGTCGGAATAGGTTCCGGACACATTTTCTTTCTCAGTCTGCTTACAAGAAAGTTTGTAACATCCGAAATAATCGTATAATCTGCCATGCCTTTCCTCCTTATTCGATAATCATTCCCGTAAGTTCATCAGCGGCATCCTGTGCATCTGCATCAAGCAGAACTCCGTAATCCGAACCGGACAGGTAAATCGTAATAAATCCCCATTCCGAACTTATATATGAGCTTGGAATGTACAAAAGCTTTTGCGTCATTGCCGGAATCGACATTTCCGAATTTGTGCCGTTCTTTGTGACAACCTTTGAAAAGCTGCTGAACTCATAACGCTGAGAGCCCTTTGCAAGGACAGCGTTATTCCTGCTTACATACCATACATATCTCCATCCGAGCTTTTGTGCCACCGCATTTACCGGAGCATAAAGTCCGTTTGCAACACGTATTTTTTCGAAAACATAAGGATTTCCCGACTGTTTCATCTTTTGAGCCAGCGCATTCATCTTGTTTTTCAGTGCGTCACCCTGCGGACTGCCGGAAGCTGCTGCTATCGCATTATTCATTGCGGAAAGCTTGCATGCGTCTTTTTCGGCTCCCGTAAGGTCGTCGGCTTCGTCAAGGGCATCATCAAGAATTCCTTCAACTTCGGCCGGATCCTTGATTCCTACCATTCCGGCTTCATAAAGATCGATATTTTCGGCTATTATTCCTTTTGCAAGGTCAATTGCACCGTCAAAAGCATTGTTTGTTGCGGCAGCCGGAACATTCTGTGTCGAACCGCCTGCACCGCCGCTCTTTCCTGCGTTTGAAGTGCTGTATTTCTGATCTCTCATAGCTTCAAGAAGCTGCTGTACTGCCGGGAATGCCGTCTTGTAATCCGTTTCCATAAGTGCATTCAGACTTCCGAGAATATTCTCAAGCTGCGAAAGATTTGCATTTGTACTTCCCGAACCTGCACCTCCTGCTCCGCTTCCGCTGCCGGAGGTTCCCGAACCTGCTCCGCTTCCGCTGCCGGAGGTTCCCGAGCCTGCTCCGCTTCCGCTACCGGAGGCTCCCGCGCCTGCTGAAGAATCCGCACCGTATGCAGGTCCTTCCGAAGCAATACTGCTTATTAGATTGAGTGCGGTGTTCTTGAGGTCAGCCACCATGTCGGAATTCGGGCTGCCGGATTCACCAAGCTCCTGAATCTGTGCCGTTATGTCGTTGATTTCCGACATAATGCTCTTTGCAAGTGCCAGATTGTTGTCTGCAAGTGCGTCCTCATATTGTGCCTCGAGCTGGTCCTTCTTTGCCTGAAGCAAATCCTTTTCACCGCCGCCTGCAGCTGCCTTCAGTTCACTGAGTGTCTGCTCAAGCCATGTGATATAATCCTGAACCGCATTCTGGGCTTTAACCGCAAAATCGTCGGTCGGAATATTTCCGACATATGTATATGCCTTTTCAAGTTTTGATTCTATAAGCTTCTGTGCTTCGGAATTTGGAATTCTTATGCACTTTGCGTTAAGATAAACCTCAAGCTCCGTTACCTGCATGGAAAGCATGTCGTAAAAATCATCCTGAAGTCTGTTCAGAACAACAGTCGAAGCCTGTTTTGAAACTTCCGTCTTGTATTCCCCGTTTTCACCGGATGACTTGTCTCTTTCGAAAATTCTTTCCGCCTCCGGAATCAGTTCTTCGTTCAGAAGCCTGAGTTCTCTTTCTCTGTCCACAACCTGCGCACTTGAGATATTGTCAAGCGCAACGATGTTTTTTACATCCAGCGCCGAATTTGCATCATCATTTGCCCTGCAGTGTTCTATAAGCGAATTCTGATATTTGTATTTAACCTTGCTTGCAACAGTAGTCCCCTCACCGAGCGCCTTTGCAGAGCATTCGGCCAGGCTGTCCTGAACATTGTTGTAGCTTTCTTCGTATGCGGAGCCTACCGCAACGCTTCCCGCAATCTCCGAATATTCGATATCATCCGGATCGTCGTCCTCATCGCCGCTTATTCTTGTTGAAAAAGTTCCGAGAGAGCCTGTTGCAAAATTGAACGGACTGCTTGCGTCACTCTGGGCAAAAGCCGTAACATTTGTTTTTCCGTTAATGGCCTTTACGCTTGCCTCAAGCATCGGAGAAAGCTTATTGTAAATGATAAGTCTTCTTGCGGCATCGACTGCCCCTTCAACGCCAAGAACCGCATTCTTTTCGGACGGTGTCGCATCCCGGCTGCAGAGCCTTTCGTAATATGCCTGCAGTGTTCCTATGTATTCGTCAAGTGTATTTGTATTGCTGTCGCGAAGATTTCTGTCGAAAAGAGTCGAGAAAAAGTCGATTGTTTCATCTTCCGCCTCTGCTTCTCTGTAAAAATCATACTGCAACTTCGCCGGATCGAGTTCAGGAAGTGCGCCGATATCGTACGGATTCTTGATATTGAAGATGTTTACCGGTTTTCCGTTAAGCAGGTCATATGTAATTCCGTCCTCTTTTGTGTGATATCTGACATACAGTTTTGAAATTACATCCTTTGAAACCATAGTTCCTTTGGTTGTAATATCCTTAATACTTCCTGCCGCGCTTATTACGTACCAGTTGCCGTCAGCGAGCTCCGATTTGTAATAAACATCCGTCTGATTCGAGTCCTGCCCCGAAGCTTTTGCAATTTCATAAAGTTCATCGTTGAGCGACTCTATATATATCAGATGTGTTCCCACAATAAGCGTAGCGTCAGGTACTGTATCGGGATTGATATTTGTGGCAGTACTTGTATTGAAAAGCGAGAATACAGATACCGTTACCCCGACAATAACCGCCGTCATTATAATTACCGCCACCAGAATAGGCTTTCTGTGAAATTTTGTTTTCTGCCTCTTTTTAACGATATTCATCTTCATGCCTCCCGGTTTTGTTTAGTCATTATCCGAAACCTTTAGTTTAACTACCAGACTCATTGTATCTTCGTTCATTTCCGCCGTATAAAGCAGCTCCTGATTCTCGTCAAAGAACCGCACCCTCAGCATGCCGAGTTCTCCCGACATCAGCGAAAGATAATTGAATTTCTTCGAAATCGGCAGTTTCTTGTCCTTGATAAGAGGTTTTCCCTTATCTGTTACAATGGTGTAATACTTGACGGCATTCTCACTTTTCTTCATATCGAAAGAAATGCTTGCCGCAGCGATGTCAATATTTCCGCTGTCAGAAACCTTGAAGGTACCTACAACCTTTTCAACTATCTCCTCTTTCTGCGGAGTTTTTTCAAGATTAATCTCACCCATCGGTTCGTTTGCGTCAACCTTGACTTCTCCGACATACTTGCCGCTGTTGTAAAGGCGCAGCGTCAGAGTATTTGAATCGGCATATGTAAATGTCATATGCACAATCTGCTTATCTATCGGTGTGCGCTTTCCGAGCTGATAATCACCATACCAGAGTTCATAATGAGTAATCTGCGGATCAAAGCCCGAAGGTATCGTAACTCCGAAAAGGAATGCCTGATGCTGCACCATTGGCTGTATATAGTAATAAGCCTTGTTTTCATCAACGGCATCGGCAAAGCTGAGACCTGCTCCACCCGAATCAAGCGCAATGCTTTCACCGTTGAGAAGAAGCCTTACTCCGCCGTAGCAAAGTCTGTCAAGAGCATACAGAAGATCTGTGTATGTACACAGTGCTTCAAGTTCGGACATCTGTGCGTCCTGGTATGCCGTATCTGCATCCTGCGTTTCTTCGTAACTTGCCCCTCCTATTTTGTTCAGGGCATTTACCTTTGAAAGATTTTTCTTTGCGCTTGCTGTCGAATCAGTAGCATTCAGATATGCCGTTCTTCCGTCAACCGCCGCCTCGAAAGCCTGTTCAACTTTGTCAAGAAGCGCTGCTCTGAGGTCTGCATTTGTCTTAATGTCTCCCTGCAGCGTCAAAGCATCATCCATCGGCGCATACTGCGCGTTTTCTATATATCTTGAACCTGAAAGCTTACGTTTGAACCACTCTTTCGGAATTTTGATAAAGAGAATTTTGTATTTTCCGTCCCACGGCTCATCTATCTGCTTAAGGAATTCATCGTAGGAAGCCGAGAAAACATTCGGATTTACCGATTCTCCCGCAAGAATTCTGTTTACGTACGGTGAAACGTAAACCGCAGACTTCCATCCGTACCTCTGCAGCAGCTGCATTTCAAGATTTACCGTAAGCTTGTCCATTTGGACATCGAGATCCGAATTGTAGACCTCAAGGTCCCAGTAAAGAGCGTAATTCTGAAGGTCCGACAAATGTGTGGCCGCACTGAGTTTTGCGGTTTTGCACGGATTTATAAGCTTGTAGCCCGAAATCATGTCAACATTTGTCTGCTTCTTGAGGTTCTTCATCTTTGAAGTAAAACCCTTGAGATATTTCACCAGTTTTTTCTCAAGATCCGCAATCTTCTTTTCTGTTTTTTCGATATCCGACTGCTTGGCCTTTCCTCTTGCAAGTCTTGCCTTGTTCTGCTTAAGTGTCCTTTGTGTACTTTCCAAAAGCTTTTCGGTGAATTTTGCCTGTTCCTGGCACTGATATGCCTGGATAAAGAGCGTATCAACCTTGTTCTTTACCTGCTTTTCAATATCATACATCTCACGGATTGCGCTGTTGATGTCAACCATGATTCCCGGACCCTTTGTATAAAGGTCAAGAGCCTCATCCATGTACGGCGTCGACGGGAAGGAAATGCTGAACAGAAGACTCCATCTGATGGTCCCATAATCCTTCCACTTTGCCTTCACTGTTTTCAACGCATTCTGGTAACTCTTGCAGAGTCTGTTGTAGGCAAACAGCTTTGTCTGATACTGACTGCTGTGAGCAAGCGCAAGGGCCTCACACTGCTGAAGCGTGACAGACACCGGACTCGCCGCACTTGCCTCCTCCGGCTGCAGGTAAACATTCATGCTTGCGGTTAATGCGAATGCCAGGCATGTTATTAAACTGACCAGTCTTTTATATTTCATTTGCACCGCTCCTTGGGCTTGCTTTTACTATTCCTCCGTCTCGGCCTGTTCTATTGTGTACATTACAAAAGGTGAATCCTTGTCTGCATAATAGAATGTATAGGCAAGACCGTTTCCTATATATGTCCTGATATACAGTTCTGTCGAAGTATCGTAATCTTCTATATCTATAAGGTCTTTCATTTCAGATGAAACTGCTATGGTACTCTTGTCAATGTAAGCACCTGTTTCCTTGTCATCCATGCAAAGGAAAGCAGCGACTTCTCCGAAAAGAATGTTTGTGGAACCTTCATAAATCTTCTTATCAAAATAACCCGAAAGCTCCGTCGGTGTTTTAAAAATATTTCCGTTGGCTTCAAGCACCGGTTTCAGAACAATAATTTTCTCAACCGGCGTTGTTTCCGCTATGCTGTCCTCCGAAAGATCGACTACAGATACCGCATCTATCTGTTCCATTGCGACAGCATAACTTTCGGCATAAGTGTAAATTTTGCTGCGCCCCGTATACATTTCGCTTATTTCCGCGGTTGTTTTGTTCAAAAGCTCCGGATAACTTATCGCTCCCGAATCAAAGACACCTTTGAAAATTTCGGTCGAAGCCTCATCGTAGAGAGTCCCCTGTCCGTTATAAAGACCGTCTGTAAAAAGTCCCGAATATTCAAGCGTGCCGTTCTTTCTGTAAAAGGTTCCCTGACCCTGAAACTTGTTATTTACAAATTCACCTTCATAATGAACCTTACCGTTCGAATATTTCAGTTTGCCCTGACCGTTGAACATGTTGCCGGCAAATGCGCCCTCATAAATGATTTTGCCGTCCTTATCGTATAAAACTCCCGCGCCCTCAACAGTTCCTTCTTTGAGATCTCCGGTATATGCGATATATCTTGACTCCGCCTTTATGTTGGCCTTTCCGGTAAAGTTTTTCAGGCCCCACGAATCATAGTCGTAGGTCGGAAAACCGTTCCCGACATCAAGGCCGAATGTAAACTTGACGGGCGACATCATGAAGATGTAGTAAGTACATGCCACACCGACTATGATTACTACGGCATATGCCAGACGTTTGCTGACCATCCAGCCAAACATCGTATAGTAATCCTTCTTGTGCTTCGGCTTAACATCCAGAATCTGACGGAAGAACGTTCCGACATACTGCTGGATAAATAATCTTAAGTTTTGAGGATTGAGAAACTTTGTAACTACCAATAATAACTTCGCAACTTTTATGCGGATTATTGATATTAAAGTTTTAAATAAACTACCCAAATTTCTGCCTCTTTTCTTTTCTAAGGCCAGGCCTCAAATATCAAAAGTCTTTTCGTTAAATGCTTCGGCGCTTTGCACTAGATTTCCGTAGTATCCGGATTCTTAGCCGCTGCCGTATTTCCGATCTCAGAGAAAAGCGCATATTCGTATTCCCTGACGGTCGGATTGTTGAAGTACTTGTCGCATGCAAACAGATACCATCTTGCGATACCGTCCTTCGGACACTCGGCAATAATGCTTGAGAAAAGATTTCTTGCAATATAGAAATCATCCTTGTAGAAATAACCGATTGCCTCTTCAAGCTTGCCTGCATTCCTTACCATAACGTCGTAATAAGGATTTCCCTTAAAGGAATCCAGTACTTCATAAATTTTGAAAGGTTTGTCGTCTTTGTGACTTTTCAGAAAACCTATATACCTGAGTTTGTGGAAATCCCTGACCTCGTTATATACTTCCTCCGTAACAATGGTTCTGACGCCTGCCGATTTGAAGCGCGCACTGTCATAAAGAAGTGAATCGATTTCAGGTGAAACCATTAGCGGAACAAGCTGGGTGTCGGCACCGGCAACGCCGTACAGGAAATCCGTTTTGTGTACTACAACCAGAATCCCCGGCAGCGAGCTTTCTTCCGCCTCGCTGTACTCGGTTTTGAGGGAATCAAATACGAAATCCGTAAATCCCACCGCATCTTCAGCGTTTCCGTATACCGAAATATTTTCCTGCATTGCGGAATTTCTTGTAATCGGAACGCCGCCGAACTTATCTATACATCTTGCGAAAATCCGAAGAGTTCTGTTGACCTTGCCCACAAAGCCCGCCAGATCGTCCGTAATAGGTGTTTTCTCATAAAGTGAAATTGCTGCAATATAGCCGTTTAGAATCGCTGAATCACCGCTTACGATTTCTTTTACCGATTCTCTGTTCAAAAGCCGGTTCAACTTCTTCGGTATGAATCTTGAGGATGAAACTACCGTCAAATTCTGTGCATGAATGCGGTCAAGCCAGACTCTTCCGGCTTCCTTCAGTGATTTTCCTATATCAAGATAAACTCCGTCATACATCGAAAGGTCGTTTTCGGTTGCCCTTCCCTCCATAACGCTGAGAATAACGCCGGGAAGTTTTTTGACCGGCCTGAATGACCTGCCTGTGACAATAAGCAGAAATACAGCCAGAAGTGCAAAGCCTGCGAGGAATATCAGCAACGTCCTTATAGTCATGCTCCTGATTTCAACCTGCATATCGCCAAGACTTACCAGCGTGAAGATAACGCCGTCGGCCTTTCCGAATCTGCCTATTATCGGTGATGAAATCAGCAGATATTCGATTCCGGAGTATTCTGCCGACGTATAAATTGTGCTGCCGGCCTCTACGGTCTCCTCCAGAACCTCCATCATCTCCTCGTCTGCGGTTGCGGACGTCTTCTTTCCGACAACGCCGGTTTCACTGATCAGATTGTAAAAGGTACCGTCGTCATAAAAGAAGAGCTGGTTGATGGTTTCGTATTTTGACTGGATCTCGCCGCTCTGCTCAAAAGCCGCCGTTATTGTTCTGCATTCTTCGCTTGTGTCAAAAGTCTTGAGATTGATGAGCGAAAGCTCAATACCGTCAAGAGCCTTGATAGCTGTCTGATGCTCAGCCTCTCCGACTGCACGGTGTTCCTCTATAAGCTGATCTTCTGTCATTGATGCCGAAAGGAAAATTATAACAATTCCTATAATTGCAACAAATGCAAGGGATGCAAGCACCGTACCCAGATAAGGGTAATTTCTCTTTAAATGATTTTTTCCGTTTTTTCTGATGTAACTCATATAAATCAAACCACCCACAAAAACTAAAAGCAGTGTTACCACAAGCGGCAGGAATATTTCCATTGCAACGAACGTAAAGGTGAAACCGAGTGTGCTTATTTCATAAGCAATATTTCCGTTCGTAATGTTAATTTCAGTAAGCCCGTTGTCAGCCTTTACTATATATACATCACCCCAGTCGGATGTACTTGCCGCAATAACGGTAGCCGAGCCTTTATTGACGCTGAAATTGAAGTTTTTGCCCCTGCAAGGATAAGTATCCTTTTCCTCGATTTCAGTTATTTTGTTTCCGTCTACAACCAGAATCCCGTCGCGTTCACCGTCTCTGAAAATACAGTCGGCCCTGACGTTGCTCTTACCTATCTCATCAAGATCGCCGTAGCAGCCGAATCTTTTTATCTGTCCGGAATCGCAAAGCGCATACATGGCATTTCCGGCCAGAACAATGTTTCTGAAGCTGGCGCTTCCTCCGCTGCCCCCCTGCACCGTGCGCAACGGCTTAACATCCGATGCAAATACCGTTGTGTCATTGGGACTCAGTTGAAACGATTCAAATCTCGCAATTGTGTCATTTTGCGCAAGCCTTCCAAAATAGAGTATATCGCCCTCAACCACAAAATCACTGACAGCATCAAGATTTACACCATCTTCGCTGTAAAGTGTGACAGGTGTGCTGAAATCGCCAAGTTTTCTGCTGATACGCTGAACCTCATAAGATGTGACTATCGAACTTGAAATGTCGACATCTTCTATCAGCATAAAAAGCTCATCCTTGCTGTTCACATATAAATCTTTAATGCTTCTGTAAATCGAAGCGTTGCCTCTGACTTCGGAGCTCAGTGCATACCTGCCTTTAATCTTACCGTCCCGATTAAAACCAAGAACAATATTTCTGTTAAAGATATCATGCTTTACAACATAGCAGTTTCCTTCGCTGTCCTGAGCTATTTTCGGATCAAGATGTCCGATATCCACCCTGTCAAGCATCCATGCCGTAAACGCAACAGCCAGCACAATTGCCGCAAACACAATCAGAAGAACCTGTTTCAGTCTTTTATGCTTCATATTGCCGAATCCTTTGACTATTTATGAATGAAAAATCCAATTCACATATATGTATATATGTGCACATAAGTAATGCCTTATTTAAATTAAAGTCTTCCTTTGTTAATGTCTGTTAATACTCGTCAATATCTGTTAATGCCTGTAATGTCGTAATTAATCGATGCCTTCTTTTGCATTAAATCAGTTTTTCATTGATTCTGTTCCTATTCTCGGAATTTCATGACCGAACTGCAGGAAGCTTGCATCTCCGAAAATCAGCTGTGAAAGCAGCATCAGCACCGAAATTACAAGAAGTATGATGCAAAGTCCCATAATGGCTTTGAATGCAGGGTCCTTCCTTTCGGCAAGATACGGGAACAGTCTCTTGAAAAAAGGTGCTTTTTTCGCAGAAACCGCACAGTAATTGATGTCCTTGTAAAGCTCCGCAAGCGACTTGTAGGATTCATGCTCGACCTTGCGTTTGATCAGGAACAGACTCTTGAGTCTTTTCTTTTTCCCAAGCCTTGCCTGTTCAAGAATGTTCAGTACAAGGTTTGAGCATTTGGCTACACAGTCGTGCTCATCAACATTTCTGTCAAAATCCTCAAGCCTGAAAAAATTCGTAAAATAAATTTCATCATCCGGCGTAAGGTTAATTGATTCTTCGTCCAGAATCAGATACAGAAGCGGATACGGAAGAGGATTTGACATGCATGCCGAAACAAGATTCAGTGCCGCATGCTCCCATCTGTATGTATCCGTAAGCTGGGAATGCGAAAAGTTCTTAAAAGACCTCTCCTCCCTGTACGGAAAAACATATGCTATATCTTCCTGAACAGGGAAACAGCTTATCCACGGTCTTTCTTCGGAATTGCTTCTGCATTCTGTTTCTATACATTCCATAAAGCTGCGCTTCAGTGAAGGATTCTTGAGACGGAGCAGAATGTAATGAGTTTCAAGCGACGCATTGCAGTCCCTGCAGACAGTGATACTGTAATCCGGATTGTCCCGAACAAGCTTTAATTCATTTAGTACCAGATTGTCTACACTGTGTAACATTATTCCTCATTTCCTTTTCTCTTAACTACTGCATAAGCATACGTAGATACAAGCGGATATTCTACACAAGTAATAAGTATTTCGTAAACGCCTTCCTTTGTAGGAGCCGTATAAACACCGTCTGCGGAAATCTCTCCGCTGTTTTCCTCGGTAAGCGTGTATGTTACGCTCGAAGGCGGCATATTGCTGAATTTAACCTTAAAGAAATGGCTTTCCTTTGTTCCGAGTACAAATGTAGGTGTCTCTGCAACAATGCGCATTTCGGCAAGCTGGTCGAGATCCTCAATCTTGTCGTCGCCTGTAAATTTAATCGCGTTCCATCTGAACTTCAGCATGACAAGGTCTGTTTCCTGCAGAAGCTTGACTGCCGCCATAAAGCTTCCCTTGTCCGGCATAACCTTGACTGCGGTTGAAATATCTGTGAATGGCATATCCGGACTTTCAAACAGCGAAGTATCGCCGTATACAACGTTTTCAGCCACTGCATCAATCGTCTTGTCCTCTGCGATATAGTCAATTCCGATATCTACATACACATTTCCTTTTCCGAGTCCGTGCATGATTTCGGCCGAGTAAATGACATCTCCCGGCTTCTGCTTCACATCAAGCGGTATTTCAAGAATTCCCGATGTATATCTCAGTGAATTGTGGTCGGCGATAAGCTTTGAAAAATCAGGCATATTCGTCTTTCCTGCCTCATGCGAATCTTTTTTCAAAAGCTCTCTGTTCTTGTAATAGCCGAGATATTCTCTTGTCAGTGCATCGTTTGCGTTGTTCTTAAGATACTTCTTTGCCTTTGTATCTTCAAAGTCGCTTATAATAAAGAGCGAATCCGTTCTGATAAGGCTCAGATGCGCGATGCGCACAAGCTCGCTTCCACCGAGAAGGCCTCTGTTTTCAAGGCTGATCTTGCCGATTTCCCGCATTACAATGTCTTCTGCCGTGTCGGCAACGATTTCGGTGGCAAGTGAAAATTTGTCTATGCTTTTCACAACTTCCGAACCGGAATGAATATCCACAGAGCCCGGATTGACACTGATTGTTGTCTTCATCGGAGCATCCGCCGCAACAACGGCCCAATAGGATTTTTTCAGTGTTTCCTTGTTCTGGAGCTCAACATTTTCAATCTTGATGTTGAGTTCATGCTCTTCTTCCTGATTGAGAATTGCCGGAAGAAGTAACGTGAATTCTCCGCTGAAACCAACCGGCTCATCCGAAAGTTTTTTCAGTTCGACATCGATCTTTACCGCCGAATCAATCGGAACAGCTACAGGTATGGATACATGCACACTGTAATTTGAGTCCTGATACAATCTCGCCTTGTTCACAAATTCCGTGACAAAGTCTTCGTTGCTTTTAACGGCACCCTCGTCAAGAAGTATAAATTTGCAGTTTTCCTCAACTGTGTTGTACTGATACTCTTCGCCGCTCTGCGCGTTTGCAAGAAATACCGGATGAGTTTCCTCCTCCGCATACGAGATAAACAGTTCAACTTCATCCGAAGTCAGTTTGTCAAAGCCTTCAATTGTCGAAAGTTTCTTAACGACTGAATTTTCAAGAACGATTTCTCTGCCGTAATTGTCAATAGCTACACCTGATTCTATGATTATCGATAAGTCGTCCAGATTGTAAACACTCAGGCCGCATACTACACCACTGCCAAACATAAGGTTGTTGACGAATCTGCGCTTACCGCTGTTATAAGACTGTTCCACATTGAAATCATTTGCCGTCAACAATTTTCCCGAATAATATTTGTTTCTCTCGAATGGCAATATTTTGTTATTGTCCATAGCCGCCTCCTTAAAAATAATTGCAGTTTAACCACTGTAATTATTTTAGCATAACGCCTTGAAACCGTTATTTAAGAATACTTTAGATTGTCAGAAGATTTCTAAAAATTTTTTAAGGAAAGTGTCAAACTCGGTGCTTTTGGGTCTTTTTTCGGTTTTTTCAAAAAAAAGAACGGTCATTTTATGACCGTTCACAGCGACAGTTTTTCGCTGCCGCACTATGATATTAATTTTGAAAATCAGGGCTTTTGTCCTGTTTCTGCTGCGGTTTCGACGGCAAAAGAATGTATGTTGTCATGCCCTTTCCGACATCTGATTTGCACCAAATTTCGCCGCCGTGTTCCTGCACGTTTTCCTTGCATATATAAAGTCCGAGCCCGTGATTGTCGTCTCTGCTGTGGAATTGTGTTCCGTATTCGAAAACAGAAGCTGCCTTTTCTTTTGCAAGGCCGTTTCCATTATCTCTGACTATCAGGGTAATTTCATTCTTTTCCGAATACGCCGCCACGATCTGAATCGTGCCCTCTTTTTCCATGTATTTGACAGAGTTGTTTACAAGGTTTGTAATGACCTGACGCATCTTCACCGGGTCGCAGTACATATTTATCTGCTCTTCGTTTGTGGAAACTATGATTTCTATACTTTTTCTTTCGGAAATCATTTTGAATTCATCAGCCACATCACGTATTATTTCAAGAATATCACAATAGCTGTAGCCTGCTTTGATGCCTTCTTTTACCGGGCTTTCCTTCTCTGTCGCCGAGCTGTTAACGTACGAGGTAATTACACCGTCCATAAAATCGACCTTGGTCTTTATTTTTTCAAGGTATTCGTTTCTCTGCTCCTCATCTTCGAGAAGATTGTCGGTCAGAATGTCGGCATATCCCTTTATAATCGACATCGGCATCTTAAGTTCATGCGAAAGCTTTCTGATAAGCTCCATGCCCCACATGATTGACTCGCTGTTTTCTTTTTCCACGGCGCTCATATGCTGCATGGTTATCTCATTCTTTTTTCTGAGCGATTTGTTTTCTTCCTCTGTTTTTTCCTTTTCACCAAGAAGCATTCTGCCCTTTTCCCGACTTTTTTCCAGCTCTCCCGAAAGTTTTCTGTTTGCAAAAATCAAAATTATGCAGACAGCCGAAAGCAAAACAATCGCCGCCGTCAAAACAAGTTTCACCATTGTTGTCTCCTTTTAAACTCTTTTATGTTAACACAAAAAAGCAAAATATTCGTTCACTTTTCCAAAATAATATCATATAATATAGTTGTTTGTACAGTTAACTGTACAACTTGAAACCCATTGAAAGCAACAAAGGAACGAACTATGCACAAAATACTTATTCTTGAAGATGATATTGAATTTGCAGAAATAATGAGTATTTATCTCAAATCAAAAGGCTACAAAAGCGTACACGCAAAAAGCATTGCCGAAGCTGTTGAGGCTTTTAACCTCGAGCATTTTGACCTGATTATTTCCGATATCATGCTTCCTGACGGTTTTGGCACAAATTTCTGCAAGCATATCCGCACGATTTCAAAGCTTCCTATTATCGTTATCAGCTGTCTGGGCGACGACACCACTATCGTGGAAGCCTTTTCAAACGGCGCGGACGACTACATCACAAAGCCTCTGAATCCCGTACAGTTCCTTGCGCGCGTTGAAGCAAACATACGGCGGGACAAGGAGTACGGCAATTACAATTCGTCTTCGGCTTTAAACGGAGAAAACTACGTGATGTTCTGCGGCATGAAGCTTGACGATATCAGACGTTCCATAACTTATGCCGACGGCACCTCGGTTGATTTATCCCCTATTGAGTACACCGTTTTGAAAGTGTTCCTGAAAAATCCGGGAGTTCTTCTTCTTTACGATAAGCTCTACAAAGAGGTCTGGGACCGTGACAGTCTTGGCGATTACCGTTCCATCATGGTGCATGTCAGCAATCTCAAAAAGAAAATAGATCCTTTCAACTCCGGTATTATAACAAACACACGCGGAGCAGGATACATATATACGCCAAAATAACCTGAATACCTTCGGGTAACCGGTTTTGATTTCTATATATCCGCTGTGACCGTCCCGGCATGCGCAGCAGCTTACCCGGTCCGGTTTGTCTAAAAGCCCGTTCGGCTTTCTTATTGAAAAATATGAGTATTACAAATCTTTACGAACTGAATACAAAGACACGCGCAGCAGGAGTATCCGCAAGGAACAGAGCATCCTCCGTCACGATGCGAAATTCAGCCGCTGCCGGCAATGTTGCGGGCAGCGCAAAATTCGGTGACATACTCGAAAAGGTGCTCCTTGACGAAAAATCCGAAAGTGCGGCCTTGCAGAATACGCAGCTGTCCGAAGGTTCGTCTTCCGCATCACGGGCATCTGTTGCCGGCAGCGCTTCGGCGCTTAACTCTCTGATGCTCGCAAAAGCGGCCGCGATGCGAAAATCCGCCGCAGTTCAGAATGCGGCCGCCTCAAATCAGACATCTGCGTCTGCATCTGCATCTGCGTCTGCCTCAAAGGCTGCATCCGCACCTGTCACAAAGGCGGCCTCCCCGCTGCCGGCAGTACAGACTGTTGACCTCGACGCCATATTCGAAAAAGCGGCAGATACATACGGTGTTTCGCCCGCTCTTCTCAAATCAATGGCGAAGGCAGAATCCGGCTTCAATCCGAATGCCGTTTCCTCAAGCGGAGCGCAGGGCATCATGCAGCTTATGCCGGGCACAGCCGCTGCACTCGGCGTCAGCGACCCTCTGAATCCTGAGCAGAACATTATGGGCGGCGCCAAATATATCAGCGACAAAATCAAACAGTACAACGGAGACGTCACGCTTGCCCTTGCCGCATACCAGGCAGGCTCCGGCAATGTCAAAAAATACGGAGGAGTCCCTCCTTTCAAAGCCACAAAAGCATATATAAACAAGGTTCTCGGCAACGCAAAATCAGCTCTTACCGCAGGGACAGTCGTTATTGACGCCGCCCATGCAGTAACATACGGTGCCGTTACGCCTGCCGCCGGTGCAGCATCCGCTTCAGCGGATGAATCTGCCGCTGCGTCCAAAAGGGCAGCCACCGGCTCACCAAATGTCCGGGAGGCATCTTCACCGATGCCTACATTCGGCAGCACCGGAAACGCCGGAAGTTCTTCGGCAGCTTCTGCGGCTGCGCGCCCGGGTTCGGCTTCTGCGGCAGATTCGGCTGCGCGCCCTGATTCGGCTTCTGCGGCAGATTCGGCTGCGCGCCCGGGTTCGGCTTCTGCGGCAGATTCGGCTGCGCGCCCTGATTCGGATATTAGCGAGCTTCTTGACTACTACAGAGCCATGATCGGAGCAGCTTCACCGGATCTTGATTCCTCGCTTTCGGCTGCGGTTCTTGCTGAAATTTCCGGCACGCCCGCACTTTCCGGCTCCGGCACAGGCTCCGTTCTTTCGCAGCTTTCCGGAATCGGCGATTCATCCGGGCTTTCCGATTTGATTTCGAATACCGATTTCTACAGGCTTGCAGGTTCTGGAATCATGTCTGACTGGCTTGCCGCAACAAGTCTTTCGGAGGAAGAAGACAACGGCTTTACAGACCTCATAAACGCCTACAACAAATACAACCGCATGACTATTAACACCGTCGCCGACGCAAAGGACGATGAACAGGATCTCCTTTGATTACGCGAAAGTTTCAAAACAAAAAAACAAAGAGATTTTGTGAATCTGTATGATTCCAAAATCTCTTTTTTTAACAATTAAAGTATCAGGCTTGCATACGGTTCGAAGTCCGAACGCGTAAATACTTTTCCCGTCTTAATAAGCTCATATTTGATGGCCATCAAAAGATGCTTCATGCCCATTTCCTCACCGTCGCCGTCGGCAGCCGCAAAGAAGCCGGCATTGAGAATGCAGTTTTTAATATTACCTCCTACAAACTCAAACTTTTCCGCAAGGAAATGCAAGTCTACATCCTCCGCAAGAGGAACCTTCTTTGGAATTGTCGCCTTCCAGATGTTGTAGCGTGTCTCCACATCAGGGAACGCAAACTCGACGATAAACTTCATTCTTCTGAAGAATGCAGGGTCAATATTGTGCTTGAAGTTTGTTGCAAGCACCGTAACACCGTCATAAGCTTCAACCTCCTGGAGCAGATGCGCGGTCTTGTTGTTATTTGCCGATTCTCCGGAACCGCCCGAATCTGTACGCTTTCCGAACAAAGTATCGCATTCGTCAAAGAACAGTACGACATTACATTTTTTTGCTTCGCGGAAAATCATCGATATACTTTTTTCCGTTTCACCGACATACTTGTCTATAACCTTTGAAAGGTCTACCCTGTAAAGTTCGAGATTGAGCGCATTTGCAAGAACCTGCGCACACATTGTCTTTCCTGTACCCGGGTGACCGAACAGCAGCACCGAAAGGCCTCTGCCGTAAGGATATTTGCTGTTATAATCCCACTTTTCGTAAACCTGCTTCCTGTAGCGCATCTGATGACATGCATATTCAAGACTCTGACGCTGTTCGGGAGGCATGATAATATCGTCCCATGTATATGTCGCTTTGACCTTTGTGGCCTTCTGCGTCAGCTCATGCTTCATCTGGCCGTAGCAGGCTTCAAACAGCCATTTCTTTGTAATTTTCGGCTCTTTGTTGATCAGGGATATGCTCTGGCCGGAGGCAATGGAGTTCTTTATCTTTCCGGCAGTAAAAAGGAACTTTGTCGCAATATCCGTAAGGTCGACATCATCCGCAAATTCATAACCCTTAGCATAATGCTTCCATATAACTTCACGTTCTCCCACATTCGGAGTGACAAGTTCAAATTCAGCGAATTTCTTCGTCGTAAATTCTCTCAGAGGAAGCTTGAACTCGCTCAGGGTGAAAATTCCCGCACAGTATTTTGAAAGAAGCGTGATGGACAAATCCATATATCCGAAGAACTTGTCCTTTTCATCTTCCCTGAAATCAAGATTGTCAAGAACAACACATGCATTCGAGAAAATGCTTTCACGTGTAATCGACCACAGTGCCGATTCGACAAAACGCATATCGTAATTAAAAAGCTTTCCTCCGTTTACCGAAATACATCCGAAGCCTCTGTTGCGGCAGAAGTGCTTGATGGTAAACTTTCTTCCGCTTCCCTCATCGCCAAACATCGAAAAAACTCTTGTTCCGGCATCATAAGAAATCCCGAGTCCGTCAAGCTTGTCCTGATTTGCAAGGAACGGATCGAGTTCCTTATCGTCAATCAGATTTGTGCAGAAGCGTTCAAATTTTTCATCAAGCTTGTCCGAAACGGAACCGAACAGATAATCAATAAGTCTCTTGTCAACCGTAAGCGTTGTCGAAAACGGCATGGACGGATTGATATCCATCGGAATGACAGGCTTCAGCTGATCAAGCGATGCCGACATGTCACCAAAGCATCTGCTGATTGAAAAGTTGTTCGCATAATAAACTTTTCCGACCGATTCGAGTGTCGGTGCGGAAAGATTTCCGTTCTGATTGATAACCTGATATACAGAACCGTAACTTGTCTGTGTCGATGCAAGAATTGCACATATAAAGGCAAATACGGAAAACTCCGAAAATCCCAGTGTCTTGATAAGATAATAAAAAGGCATTTTAATTTCGGAAGTGTCTGTCAGCTCCGCACGATGATTGATAAATGCAATCTTCTCTTCTATTGAAAAATCCGACTGTTCTTCTTCATTCACCTCTGAAGCCGATGCCGAAGCAGCGGCAAAGTCGGAAAAAAGATCGGCAAACAAGTCATCAAACGACTCTTCGTCATCAGTGTCCGCATTGTCATCTTCAACGTTTGCATCCTGTTGTGTATCATCGCCGGACAACAAATCTCCCGCCTGAAGCTGCGTTTCCTCCGTATCTTCGGCATTTGTAATACTCAAAAGCCTTTTGTGATCGGAAAGCTGCTTGTCGCAAAGATCGCATGCAAGCTGAAGATCCGGATAAAGAACATTTTTGACAGATCCGTCTGCCGCTATGAAAATAGATTTCATGTTTGAAAGATATGCAGTAAGCATTTCATCGGCACACAGGAAAAGCGAGTTTATATAATCCTCATACGATGTAAACGGCATCTCTGCCAGTCTGTCCGAAAAAATATTTGCAGCCAAAACGCCACCCCCTTATAATACAAGCACAGTATAGCATAAAAAAAGATTGTCGGTATCAACCTAATCAAATTGTTAAGAATTTTTAAGAATTTTTAGTTTTCTTATTATTGCATCTTTTTTCTGAGTTGTTATGATAATAAATGTGAGGTATTTGTTGATATAACAGACGTTTTTACAAATAGACTTTTAAACCTACCGCCACGCATTCGGAGCGGTCGCTACAGGAGGGAAAAAATGGCAGAATATTTCGTTTTGGAACAGCAGAACATGAAGTTTTTTTCAAAATTTGTACCTGCGGTATTCTTTGAAGACGCTCAAAAGGGAAACAGCCGCATCATAGGAGCTCTTGAAAAACAGGTTGTTGTCGGTGCGACGAACTTTTCCGTTGTCGGAAATACTGCAATAATTAACTATCTATCTGTTTCACCGGATTATGAAAACAAAAAAATCGCGCACGGAATGCTGGAATTCCTCGAAACGATTTCCGCAAAGCTGGGCGTCGACCAGATTACAACGGCATTTCCCGAAAAGAGCGAAACTGCGCCAAAATGCGAAAAAATCGTAACAAATCTGGGCTATCACCCCGACAACGAAATGGAAATCGCGCGTTTTCTGCTGAAGGACCTTCTCGATGCAAATGTCGTGAAATTTTTTAAAGGGAAAAAGCTTTCCGCGCAGCCTCTGAGCAGAATTCCTCAGCAGCTTCTTACTTCCTTCAACAGCGAGGCCGTTTCCGACGGTCGTATCGATGTTCCTCTGAAATGGGACAGCTACGACAAAAACCTTTCTTTCATAAAGCTGAATCAGGCACAGAAAATAGAAAGCTGCATATGTTCCTCCGTCGGAACGGACTGCATGGCAATTCTCTGGCTTTACAGTGACGCAACCGACAACGAATCAAAAGCCGAGCTTCTTACCATTCTTTCGAGTTTTGCGAGCAAACTTTACGGCGAGGATTTTCCTGTCGAAACAGTTATCGAGGACGATGAGGCAAAGAAGCTTATCAAGATATTCCTTGAACCGGGCAAAAATGAATCCTACTCAAGGGTACTCAGATATACAAAGAGCATGCTCGAATAATGCAAAAGACTCTGACCTTCAGCAGTTTGTGCAGCTTGAGGCAGTTAATTAAAACCGGAGAGATTATATGGGAAGTGTACTTGACCAAAGTATAAAACAAAATATTGAGCAGCAGGCGCAGGAAGAGAAAAAGCAGCAGGAAGAATTTATGGATCTTCAGATTCCAATGCCGAAGCATAAGGCAATAGACGATGACGATGAACCGTTTTCCTCAAAAGCCCTGACGCGGATTGCCGGTATCAACAGCCGCAAATCTATTTTTGACAGCAGAAGCCTTTTCAAAACTGTCACAAAAGAGAAATCGCAGAAAACCGATGAATTTCTGAGAGAATTTGAAAAAATGCAGGAACGGAAAAAACACGAAGCGTCCCCTACCTTCCGCCAGCCAAAACGCATTCAAAAGCTTGCGCGTGGCCCGGTCATGAAGTCGGTCTCGCAGCAAAGGACACTCGCCATGCATATGCGGGAAAAGCTTATGCGCCGTATGCTCGCAAAGCAGCCCGGATTCAGATTCCCCCAGCCTGTCCGCATCAACCGTATTGCGGCAGCCCCTGTTATGAACGAATCGCAGAGGCTTTTTGCACTGTCAACCTGTCTGAGCCGCATTCTCCGCAGAAGGCAGCTTGCGCACGCATCACATGCAGGCTCTGAATTTCGTCAGCCACGCCGGATTTCACATCTTTCGGCGCCTCCGCAGATGCTTATGCAGGCACAGCAGATGATGATAAGCGAAAAGCTGCGCGATGCCGCAGAGCAGGAAATGAAAAGGCGCAATATATGGCAAGAAGGAAGACCGCCTCTCATGCAGATGCAGACACAGCAGTTTGCCCTCAGCATGAAACTCCGCGAGCAGCTTGAAAAAGCCCCGGCATCAAGAGGAATGTTTCAGCAGAGTACCGCTCCTCTCATGCAAATGCAGACACAGCAGTTTGCGGTCAGCATGAAACTCCGCGAGCAGCTTGAAAGAGGCTCAAGGCCGGGCATCATGTGATACAAAAAGGAGATTTGGACTTATAACCAAATCTCCTTTTTTTTCGTCATATGTTTTTCGTATATCAGCCATCAGCCCCAGTAATCCGCATTTTTTTCTTTCGGAAGGTTGCCTGTCTCTTTGTAATTACGGTAGTCCTTCTCTATTTTGGCAATTTCGGCTCTGAAAGCATTCTGAAAGCTTTCGTAATTCTTGTCCGCAACATATTTCGTGCATATATGCTCAAGCACACGCCAGTCATGCAGATCTATGTTCAGCACAAAGTCGCGCAAAGCTTCCTCAAGTTCATCTTTGTTTTCAATAGTTTTAATAATTCCCGCAAATTGAAGCAGTTTGTCGCACTCCCTTGCCCATGCCCTCTTCTGTAATAACTCCTTGGCTTTCAGACTGTCAAACAGGCTTTGTTTGTGTGCCATCTGATTCAGGAACAGTCCGACAACGACAACGCCCAGAAAAGATTCCAGCCCTACAAGTACAGCCGCCGTTTGATTACACGGAGTTATGTCACCATATCCGAGAGTCGTTATTGTTCCTATGCTGTAATACAAATTAACAAGAAAAGTATCCGGAAGCTTTGAATACTCAATATACCCTTCCGGCAGGAGTGTATAAATAAGCGCAAACACGGGTATAAGCAATATAAATACCCAGCCGAAACTGTTTCCTTTCATCTCATTCCCCTCTCGTCTTTTGTTCGGATATGTACAAAAGCAAAATCCGGTCTTTGCAAATCCGGAAGCGATTTGCCTATAGTCTCTTGAAATATTCCTGAAGCATAAAATCAATTTCAGGTTTTCCGAAAAGTGTCAGGAAGATTTTGTATTCCCTGTCATCGTAAATCTGCATAAAAATCGTCGAATCGACTTCTTCATTGTCAAACATAAGAGGAAAAGCCGTAATGAGACTCTTGTAAATCTCATATCCTCTCGGAGATGTATCGGCGTAAATACCGTTCATCAGGAAAGTCTTCTCCGAAGCTTTTTCGGTATCCATAAAGCCGGCAATTCTGTCATCACTGACATAAAAGTTGCCGTACTCAGAATCGACACTGTCAAACCCGATTGCATTTCCCCTTCCTGTCATGTTTTTCAGGAAGTAGACAAAATCAACATGGCTGACATTTTCCTTTTTGCAGATGGAAGCGGCAAGTTCTCTTTGATTGGTTGCAAAAGATCCGAATTTCGTATCCGGAAAATCCTGCACATAATACATCATGAAATGGGCATTGAGCGTCAGCGGTATGAACTTTTTATTTGCAAGGAATTTCATATAATCTCTGACCGTAACCGCATCCCCTATGCATCTGCAGATAATGGATCTGATGCCCCTTGAGCGGAATTCGTTCTCAGCATGGGCAATAATATCTGTTCCGATTCCCTGCCCTCTTCTTTCTTCCGCCACAAAAAGATAATCAAAAATCATTTCATTTTTGTGATCCTTTGAAACGGAATACATTGCAAGCGCAAGTATCCGGCTGTCTTCCTCCGCAGCAAAGATGCATGTATTCTTTTTTTCCGCCTTTATTGCAAGCCATCGGGGCATATAGTTGGCTGCCTGCTCAGATGTCATTCCTATTAAGTGAAATATCATATTTAATACCTTGCTTATTTTTGATTTGAAAGCTATCTCTTAGAATAAAGCTCTGCCGTCATACTGAGCTCCGTCTCTGAGATTATTGCTACGCAGATAAGTGCGATAATGCAAATCGCCTTCAAGGCGCGATGACATGGCCTCGTTCCAGTCATCATCTTTGCCCATAAGTCTGAGTTTCTTCGCCTTGCGTGTTTTCAAAATAGCATCCTGAAGCATCTCAAGTCTCTGCTTGAGTGCTTCAATTGCTTTTTCTGAAATTATATCTGCCACCGCATATCCGAGGATCTCAGGTGTCAAATGAAGTATCTGCGAGCACATTTCCTCATCCATCGTCTCAATAAATAACGTGCCGTCCTCCGCAAAAAGAGGAGGAATTCTCCCGGCGCCGCCTTTTTGGAGCGTTTCCGGTCCCAAAAGTCCGAACGCCATATCGTTGTCTATGCCGACAATCTGCGTGATTATGTAGTCGCCATCATCGGTTTTCTGAGTCCTTACCAGAAAATTACCTGCGTTTCTGTCAACCTGCCCACAGATAAAATCCAACAATTTCAGGTTTTCAAGCTGTCTGATGGCCTCAGGAGAATAGATTACTCTCTTGCCACGTTCCTTCGCCTTCATTTCAAGTGCCGCAATGCCCTTACCTCTTGCATCTTCCATAAGATTGCCTTCAACCTGCGCTCCTTTGTATGTGAGAGCCACAGTCTGTGACTCGGCAATAAGGGTTTTTTGACCCAAAAGCGCCGCAACCCTGCTTGTTGCAACGTTTCTTGAAGTAAGCATCTCGCCTTCTTCGATCCTTGCGGTTTCGCTTGCAATGAATGAAGCTGTTTTGCGTTTTGAAACACTTTCGATATATTCATAAACAGCCTGCATATTTTTTTCGTCGGAAAGCCACTCCAAAACTCTTTCGTTGCCTTTGCCGCTCTTCATGGCAGACAAAATACGCATCTTGTTGCCCTGGATAAACAATTCCGTCTCTTCCTTCGTGGCAGCTTCCGGAACTGCAAAGGAAAACGAAATCAACATTGCAAATATATCGTCAATGCTGAACTTTGGCATGCCGCCTTCTTTTGCCTTTTCAAAAAGTATCTTTCCGGCACTTCCTGCCGGTGCTTCATAGAAGTATCTCCTGACGAGTCCTTCGTCCGAAAGCGATTCAAATTTTTCGGCTTCTTTGAAATAACCCTTCTTTTGACCGACCTCAAGCACATATACGCGGCTTGTTCCTGCGCCGCCTTCTTCCACGCTGCCACCGTTTGAATCCATGTCGACTTCCCTCATCCTTGCCTTTGAAAGCACGCTTCTGAAGCTTACCGTCTTTCCGCTCACCGCAAGTTCAAATGCACTGTCCGCAGCCGTTTCAAAGCCGTCAACGTCCTTTTCGAGTGTCTTCAAAAGATTCATGACCATATCAAAACGTCTCTGTCCGTTCTTTGATTTTGGGGCCTTGCCCGAAGTGTATTTTTTGCACAATTCGATCAAACGGCGATATTCCGCCATAATTACGGTTTTCTTTTGGGCAAAAAGGGTTTCGTCAGAAGGAACATCTTCACTGATATGCTGACGATATTCTCTGAGTGCATCCATCACATTCTTCATGTCCCCTGAAGCAGTCCACCTTCTGCATTCAAGAAGTTCATCGCCTTCGAATTGTGCTCCTTCCAAAGTTTCAAGCTCTACAAGAAGTGATTTGGCAAGCTGCTGCCTTCTTTTTGCTTTCTTCGAAAACTGATGTCCGCTATGCCTTGAATAATACTCTCTTGCGGCAATATATGCCTTGCGCGCCTGACTTGCAAACTCAGGGCCCGATGAAATGCCGCCGCTTTTCATCTTCATAAGCGCCGCAACCCCGCTTTTCATGGTTTCAAAGTGAATACCCGCAGAATCATCATCGCTTGCAAGCTGTTTTGCAAGCATCTCAAGGGAACCTGCAGCTGCGCCGTCCGAACCGGCATCCGAATCCGAATCATCTCCGGCCCCGCCTTCGGCAGCTTCCGCCTTTTGGAGCACAACCTTCATTTCTTCTTTTGCGGCTTCACGATGCTTTTCTACTTCTTTTCCCTCGACGAGCTTCTCTCTGACACTCTCGGCATGAACACTTACAGTGTCGAGTGCCCCCGAAGCGGCCAGAGAATCAAGCGCATCCTCCGTTGTTTCCGAAAGTCCGGTTTCCTTGAGGGCTGCCGGAGGAAGTGAATCATCATTCACAGGTTCTCCTGTTTCAAACAGCTGATGCATCGCCTGTGACATCTCGTAATCCTCAGTCTGAAGTTCCGGGGCCTGCTGCAGCGCTTTCTTTTGCTGCCTCTCCGCATGTAATCTCTTCTGTTCATCGGTATAAACATGTTCCTTATGCGTTCTGGCCGCAAGCATCTGGTCCTTTGACTCAGTCACAATATCCCTCCTTTAGCAATTGTTCCTCAAAAGCAAACCTTTATGTTTTTTCTATAATTCATGCATGAAAAGACCTGAACCGAGTTTTGGTTCAAACCATGTTGATTTCGGTGGCATTACCATGCCATTGTCGGATACGTTGAGCAGATCTGAAATCTCAACAGGATATACCGCAATGGCAAGTTTCATATCCGAATCAGCTCTTCTCTTGAGTTCTCCGAGTCCCCTGATACCGCCCACAAAGTCAATTCTCTTGTCGGTACGGGGATCGTCGATTCCGAGTATCTTTGAAAGGACATTGTTCTGAAGCACTGCAACATCCAAAGAATCAATCGGATGATCCGGAATAATCTCAGGCTTTGCTTCAAGCTTATACCAGTTACCTTCAAGATACATTGAAAATACATGCTTTGCTTCAGGCGCATATATTGCTTCGCCCTTCTTCTCAACAGCGAAGCCTGCCTTTTCAAGTTTTTCGATGAACTGCTGCGGCGTGTTTCCGTTGAGGTCTTTGACTACTCTGTTGTAATCAAAGATTTTCAAATCGTTGTCAGGGAAAATAACCGCCATAAAGAAGTTGAATTCTTCTTCACCCGTATAATCGGGATGCTCTTCCCTGCGCTTAATTCCGACCTTGCACGCCGATGCGCTTCTGTGATGTCCGTCTGCAATATAAAGTGCCGGAATTTCTCCGAAAAGTCTTTCTATGTTTCTGACCGTTTCATCGTCGTCTATTGCCCACAAAGCATGACCTATGCCGTCTTTGGAAACGAAATCGTATTCTGCTTCATGAGTTGCCATCCAGCCCTCCACAAGAGTCCTGATGCGCTTATCATCCCTGTATGTAAGGAAAACCGGCTCGGTATTCGTGTTGCATACGTCAAAATGACTGATTCTGTCCAGTTCCTTTTCAACTCTTGTAAATTCATGCTTTTTGATGACATTGTTCTGATAATCGTCAACAGACACACAGGCAGTTATTCCTGTCTGGACACGTCCGTCCATAACCTGTCTGTAAATATAAAGCATCGGCTTTTCTTCTCTCTTGAAAATGCCCTTTGCCAGAAATTCGCCTATATTTGATTTTGCCTTTTCGTAAACACTCTTGTCATAAGCGTTTTCCTGCTCCGGAAGATCTATTTCCGAACGGCAGATATGAAGAAAACTGCATGGATTTCCCTCAGCCATCTTTGCCGCTTCTTCTCTGTTCATAACATCATACGGAAGGGAAATAACCTTCTCCGCATATTCCTTCTCAGGTCTTACCGCTCTGAACGGTCTAACAATCGCCATTTTTTCTTACCTCCGAAATTATATATTCTATGACCTCGTCTATTGTCATATTTGTAGTATCAAGTTCTTTAGCATCCTGTGCCCTGCAAAGAGGGTTAAGCTCCCGGTGGGTGTCTCTGTAATCACGCTCTTCTATATCCGCAAGCACCTCTTCAAATACCGCAGGCATTCCTTTTGCCTGCATTTCTTCAAATCTGCGTTTTGCCCTCTCCTGTGCCGTCGCCGTCATAAAGATTTTGTATTCGGCATCTGTAAGGACATTCGATCCTATATCCCTGCCGTCCATAATAATGCTTTTTGACTTTCCCATATTTCTCTGAAGCTGCACAAGTTTTTCGCGTACTGCGGCAACAGCGGAACATTCGGACGACATCCTTGTGACCTCTGCAGTACGTATAAGGCCGCTTACATCCTTACCGTCAAGAAAAATCTTTCCTCCGGAAAAATCGATTTCCGAATCATCAAGCATGGCGCGAAGCTTATCTTCATCGCCCGGTTTGATGCCGTTTTCGAGCATCTTGTATGCAACAGCCCTGTACATGGCGCCGGTATCTATATAGTCGATGCCGAGGCGTTTTGCCACAGCTTTTGCAATTGTACTCTTTCCTGCTCCGCCCGGTCCGTCTATCGCAATTCTGTATATTCTACTCATTCTTATTTTCTCCTGAATTGTGCTTTTTGCTGACAAGCAGCTTCTCAACTTCGGCAACAAATGTGCTTACATCCGTAAACTGCCTGTATACAGATGCAAAACGCACATATGCGACTTCATCAAGTGCCTGAAGCTGCTCCATGATAAGCTCTCCGATAAACTTGCTTTCAACTTCCTTCTCCATCATGTTGTTCAGGCCGCGCTCGATTTCCTCGACAACCTTTTCGATTTCTGCCATCGGGACAGGTCTCTTTTCACAGGCTCTGACGATTCCGTTGAGAATCTTGTTTCTGTCAAAGGCTTCACGGCTGCCGTCTTTTTTGACAACCATAAGAATCATTTCCTCAACCTTTTCATATGTCGTGAAACGCTTCTTGCATGTATCGCATACTCTCCTTCTTCTGATCGCATGCCCATCCTCGGTATGTCTTGAATCAATAACCCTTGTATCCGGGTTTTCACAAAACGGACATTTCATTTTTTTCTTCTCCTTTTTCAAAAGCATACAAAATAAATACAACCTGAGCAGACAATCCGCTTTCCGCGGATTTGTCTGCCCGTATCTTTCCCATTATACTTATGCTGTAACCTTATCCTCCGCAGGAGTTACTTTTGCGGAATCAATAAGGAAATCCATTACCTTATCAAGCAGAATAAGCAGTTCAAGCGTTTCTTTTCCCGCATAATCCTCAAAGGAAACTGAATTTGCCTTTTCAAATTCTTCTTTTGAAGCATAACCCTGTTTTTCAAGAAGGTCATTGACACCATCTTCGTATTCGGAGCTGCTTACTTCAATATTTTCCGCTCTTGCAATCGCAACAATAATCATTTCCTGTGCAACCTGCTGCTGTGCGGACTCGGTCATTCCTTTTTCGAAATCTTCTTTTGTTGTATTGGTTTTTTGCAGCATATCATCCAATGTAGTTCCCATGTACGCAGCATAGGATTCAATATATTCCTGCTGTTTTGCCTTATAGTCATTTACTTCCTTTTCAGGATATTTTTTTACATTGGAATCTGCAATAAGAGTTCCCATAATCTGATTTTCCATGTCAGTGCGTGCCGAGTCCTCATTCTTTGCAATAAGATCTTCTTTGACACTCTTTTCATATTCTTTGATTGATTTGCAGTCACTTACAGACTTAACAAAATCCATATCATATTCCGGAACATGCTTAATAATTCTTGAGTTAACTGTAACCGTAAACTCAACCGGCTTGCCTGCAATGTCTGCATTTTGCGGATAAGGATCCGGGAAAGTCAGATTAAGCACCTTTGTTTCTCCTACAGCAACGCCTATCAGGCCGTCTTCAAAACCGTCGATAAATGAACCTGAACCGATTTCAAGTTCACGGCCCTTTGCTGTTGCATTTGCAACCTCCTTGCCGTCAACCTTTCCGGCATAATCTATGTTGACAGTGTCGCCTTCTTCAACAACACCCGAAACGGCCGCCTCTGTAGTGTAGGCAGCTTCTCTGCGCAAATCTATTTCAGCGCGTACTTCATCATCAGTAACGCTTACATCCTGCTTCGTGACTTCAATACCCTTATAATCACCAAGTTCTACATACTGTGACAGGTCATAATTGTAAAGTCCGCTTGTTGTGTCACCGCATCCTGTCATAAGCGTAGTCATCAAAAGACAAAATATCATTAAAAATGCCCATACTCTTTTTTTCATTTTTTAAACCAACCTTTCATTTCTGTCAAAAATCTATATCAAATGCAAAATGCTGCATCAGATAAGTCCCATCATCTGGATTGCAAGTGTCCACAGGAAAGTGGACAAAATCGCAAAAACAGAGGTAAATACAACAATCTGCCCCGCGAGCACATAATCAGATTCGAGCTCACGTGCAAGAGAATAACTTGCAACCGCCGTCGGAACTCCGAAAGTGACAAACAGCAGTACAATTTCAAAATTTCTAAAGCCCAAAAGTGTTGAAACTCCGATTGCAATTGCAGGGAGAACGGCAAGCTTGATGACAACAAGAGCCGAAACTTCCCCTATACAGTCCCTGCTCGCCTTAAAGCTGAACGAAGCCCCAAGAAGGAACAGCGCCAACGGTGTTGCTACCTTAGACATTGAAGATATCGCCGAAAAAATCATATCCGGGACAGGTACGTGAAGAAAGAGAAAAGCAATCGCTATCAACGTCGATACAAGAAGAGGATTTTTGATAACATTCAGTGCAATGCGTCCCTTGCTTGTCACTTTTCCCTTGTAATACTCGAGTGCTATAACCGAAAAAATATTGTACATAATTGAAGTTGCGGCAACAATAATTGCGGCAATTCCAAGGTATTTGTCTCCTATCAGCGCCGATATGACCGGAAAACCGAAATAAACCTCGTTTCCTCTGATAATGCCTTGAATCAAAACGCCCCTGCGTTCGCGCTTTTTTTCAAAGAAAGGTACAAATACAAAACTTGCAACCGAAACCGCAACCGTTCCGACAACAGCAAACAAAACAACTCTCACATCTATATCAGATATATCTGTTGTGTAAATACTGCTGAACATAATGCAGGGCAGAAATACCCAGAAAAGCAGTTTGTTTACCGTGCCGACACCGCTGTCGCTTATAATGCCGACACGACGGGCCGTATATCCCACCGCCATTATTATGAAGAGCGGTACAACCACGCCAAGAGCCAGAAGAATCATTTCCATAAAGTGCGCCTCCTAAAATCTGTCGCTGTAATTCATAAGGCCCTTGATATAGCCGCCCTGAACCTGCTTACCCCGGCTTATTGCATCTTTTTCGGCAACTAGGCCGGTTTCTTTTTCTTCCCATTTAAAATTCAGTTTTAAAGCACCGTTTTCTGCCGCCACGTACCCAAGTCTTATCTGAGGCGGAATCTTGTCTGTGAAAGGCATTTTAGTCAGGTCGACCGAAATGGTAAG
Source organism: Clostridia bacterium (assembly GCA_024693105.1). GTDB lineage: Bacteria > Bacillota > Clostridia > Peptostreptococcales > Anaerovoracaceae > JAILLO01. The sequence goes on from JAILLO010000093.1 coordinate 90,996, forward strand.
ATTGTCCGCAAGAAGTCCATCCACAGGTCTCATCGAAAGCAGCGTCTTAAGATATGAACCTTTCAAAGAGGCAGTCCTTATAGCTGCCTGCTGCATGTAATTTCCCTTTGATTTGAGGTCTTCGTAATACCGGAACATGACTCTTCTGCTTTCGGCATTGAAAACAAATTCTTCTACCTGAAGCATGTATCTTGCGGTAACCGGTCCGAGAATATCAATCTGTGCGTCTGCAGTAAGATGTATGGCTCCACCCGAAAAATCGATTTCAAAATTTGTTGCATGCGGCTTAAATTTTTCAAGAAGCATGCTTCTTAGCTCATTCTGAAAAAGTTCTTTCGGAATGACAAGTCTTCCCTGCTCCAGGTCTTTCGGTCTGAAATATGATATAATCCAGCTCAGTCTGTCCACATTTGCGGCAGCAAAAGCCAGAAGATTTTTAAATGTTTCGTCGTTCATTTCTGATAATCTTTTTCTCCGTATTCTGATGGTATCCCAAACTATCTTTAACTTGATTATTATACTATATATAGGCGCGAATGAAAAGTGAAGATTCCGAATTGCGTCCTGCAAGTTTCCGAATTGCGTCCTGCAAGTTTCCGAATTACGTCCTACAAATTCCCTCTTTCCTTGACGCAGGCACCCCCGTGGAGTACAATATTTCTTGCAGAAAAATACTGCAAAATACACATTACGGACGGAGAAAAAAATGAGAAACAAGGTCGGAAATGAAATAAATTATTTAAAAATCGCTGTTACGGACAGAACAAATCATACATGCAAATATGCACTTCCGAAAAGACCCGATGCTGCCACTGAAAATGAAAGTGCCGGTATTCTGAGTTTTGAGGAAATTACAAAGGCTGTCAAAGCTTTTGCGGAGCTTGGCATAACTACGGTCGAACTTTGCGGTGAGTCCGGTGGTGAAGCCCTGCTGCGCAAAGATCTGCACAGACTCGTCAAGGATCTCAAAGCCGTAAAAGGCATCGAAAAAGTCATTCTTTCCACAAACGGAACGCTTCTTTCCGATGCTGCGGCAAAACTTAAGGATTTCGGTCTTGACAGCGTCAATATAAACATTCCCTCGCTGAAATTCGTAAGACTCAAAGAAATCACAGGAGAATCAATCGATACAGTTGTTGCGGGAATAAATGCAGCTACAGACAAGGGGCTGAAGCCGGTTGTTCTTGATACAACACTTTTCAGAGGTTATACACAAGATGAAATTCTTGACTTCCTGCAACTTACCTTCCAGCACGATTACACCGTATGCTTCCGTGAATTTCTGCCGGGAAGTTCCGAAATGAAGGGCGATTTTGAATATCTCCCCGAAGCCGATATACGTGCCAAACTGCCTGCACTTATGCCATGCGGAGAAGAAAAAGGCAGTTACACACTTTACAAATATCCGGGTGCTCTCGGAAAAATCACTTTTATTTCTCCCGTTACGCATCCGGATTTTCACGAAGACGAAAAAATCAGCCTTTCGGCATTTGGTATTTTAAGTCCTTCTGTTTATGAAAACGGTGGTACCGATATCCGTGAAGCTATTTCAGGCGATATAACAAAACTCAAAGATGTTATCGAAAACGCAGTTTCCTGAACGACCCGGGAATTATGCGCCTTTCCGTTAGCAGAAGTGTTATAAAAGTTGCGACAATGACGGGCAGAAATCATTTCCATGATTTCTGCCCTTTTCATCTAAAGTTTTCCTAAATATTACATTTTGCCGGGGTTATAATTGAAAAAAAAGGTTATACTATTGTCATGATAAGCAGAAACAAAAGCTGCATGATACTCGTTGAAAGCAAAATGCTTCCCCTGTGGCGCCGAACGGTGCCGGTTTCGACAAAGGGCAACGGGGATGCACGAAATGATTGGGAGGGTATTATGAAAAAGATCAAGCTCACCGAAACTGTTTTGAGAGACGGCCAGCAAAGTCTGATTGCAACACGCATGAAAACTTCCGAAATGCTGCCTATCCTCGAAGCGCTCGACAATATAGGATACAACGCACTTGAGGTCTGGGGAGGTGCCACTTTTGACACTTGCCTGAGATTTCTAAATGAAGACCCTTGGGAAAGACTCAGAACAATCAGGAAAAACATCAAAAACACGAAGCTTCAGATGCTCCTTCGTGGGCAGAACCTGGTCGGTTACAGACATTATGCCGATGATGTCGTAGATGAATTTGTCAAAAAATCAATCGAAAACGGCATTGATATCATCAGAATTTTTGATGCCTTAAATGACGGACGTAACCTCGAAAAAGCCATAAGTTCCACAAAAAAATACGGCGGACATGTACAGGGAACTATGTCCTATACGGTAAGTCCCGTTCACACCATCGAAGTTTTTGCGAATTACGCAAAGGAACTTGAAGAAATGGGCTCCGATTCTATATGCATCAAGGACATGGCAGGTCTTCTCGACCCTTTCACCGCTTTCAAACTCGTAAAAGCCATCAAAGAAAAAGTTTCCGTTCCCATTGAGATACATACTCACGCGACAAACGGACTTGGCAACATGACTTATCTCAAAGCCATAGAAGCCGGGGTTGACATCATAGACACCTCAATATCATCTTTCGGCGGCGGTTCATCGCAGCCTGCTACAGAATCAATGGTAGCAACACTTCAAAATTCCGAGTACAGCACAGATCTTGATCTGGACGCTCTCGGAAAGATAGCTTCCTACTTCAGACCTATACGCGACAACTACATTGCAGAAGGCAAACTCCAGCCAAAAGTCATGTGGGTAGACATCAAGGCTCTGACAAGCCAGATTCCGGGCGGCATGATTTCAAACCTGCTTGCACAGCTGCGCGAAGCAAATGCTCTTGACAAATACGGAGCTGTGCTCCGTGAGATACCGCAGGTTCGCAAAGAACTCGGCTATCCGCCGCTCGTTACACCTACAAGCCAGATGGTAGGCACGCAGGCATTCTTCAATGTTATCACCGGAAACCGTTACCAGATTGTTTCCAAAGAAATCAAAATGCTCGTCAAAGGAATGTACGGCCGTACCATTCAGCCTGTGGACCCCGAAATCAAAGCCCGTATTCTCAAGGATGAGGAACAGATTACCTGCAGGCCTGCAGATCTTCTTGAGCCGGAGCTTGAAAAGACAAGAAAGGAATTTGCTCAGTACATCCGTCAGGATGAGGATGTTCTCTCGGCAGCCGTCTTTCCTCAGCAGGCAGAAGCATTTTTCAAAAATCGCATCTGACATTTCAAGCATTACATTTGAATTTTTAAATTCAATTTCATGACGAAATAATGCCCTAACCCAAAAGAAACCGGGCATAGTTAAAAGAGGCAATAACGCTCTGTTATTGCCTCTTTGAGTCCATTTTCACGGTATTCATTTCTTCCGGTATTCAGTCAACATCCCGAAAACCTCCGTCTTGTGCTTACAGTTTCTCAATCTTCTCAGCCGAAAGCCCTGTGATCTTTTCTATCGTATCAGCATCAAATCCGGAAGCTTTCATTTTGAGTGCGATTTCAGTTTCTCTTTTCGTTTCGCCTTTTGTGATGCCATCCTTAATTCCTGCGCGTTTACCATCGTCAAATCCCGCAAGTTTGCCATCGCTAAAGCCTGCGAGCTTGCCATCCTCAAAGCCACGATCATATCCGGATTCTTCAAGCAGTTTTCCGTATTCTTCCTTTGTAACTACATCAAACAACATCCCGAAAACCTCCGTTCCGTGTTTTGCAAGGAAATCAGGAAGTATATTTTCTGTCTTTGCGCGAAGTAGTGCAGTTCTCATGGCTTCTTCACGGTCAGAGTTCTTTTCTATCTCTTCCCTTGCAATCTGAACAAATCGACTGTAATCTGCCAATGTCTTTGACCTCTTGAGAAGGTCTGCACCTTTATTATAACTGATATTTATCATTTTTACCACAACCTCAACGCTGTTTTCAACATCTTTTTCGA
>JAILLO010000107.1 GCA_024693105.1 Clostridia bacterium
AGCACCTGAATTTGACGGAGAAAAGCCGGAAGGTCATCCGGGCCCTGATTTTGAAGCGATGGTAAGCGAGGGAGTTATTTCTCAGGAAACATGCGACAGCATCGAGGCGTATCTGGAAGAAAACAGACCGGAACTTCCTGAAATGGACGGAGAACTTCCTGAGATGAACGGCCAGCCTCCGCAGATGAACGGTCAGGCACCGCAGATGAACGGTCAGGCACCGCAGATGAACGGTCAGGCGCCTCAGATGAACGGTCAGGCGCCTCAGATGAACGGCCAGGCACCGCAGATGAACGGCCAGGCGCCTCAGATGAACGCGCAGGCAACTCAGACAAACGCACAGGCACCGCAGATGAACAGCCGTGCACCTCAGATGGGAAACAGAGGACCGGGAATGGGCGGTCGTCCTGCAAGATAAAGACTCAACAATTTTAATGCGAAAAAGGTCGGGAAAACGCGAGCGTTTTCCCGGTCTTTTAATTTTTGCAAAAGTGTATAAAATCTATGCCTTAGACAAAGTCAATACATCGTGTAAGGCATAGATTTTGCCTGTAAAACAGAGAATTTGCCTTCAGAGCAGTTTGAGATATGACTTATACAAAAGAACAATGTTTCCAAGGCATATCTTGGCATGTTCGGGCGGGGTTGAATGAAAAAAGAAGCCTGAAAATATGACTTCAAGGGGGTAGAAACTTTCGTGAAGGCATAAATTTCAAACATCCGGCCCGAAGCCGAAGCCGGCCCGAAGCCGGCCCGAAAGCCGAAGCCGGTCAGAAAGCCGAAAGCCGAAGCCGGCCCGAAGCCGGCCCGAAAGCCGAAGCCGGCCCGAAGCCGAAGCCGCCGGCCCGCACGCAGACACCGGAATAACCGCATTGAAATGCCTGCGAATTATGATAAAATAATCTCGACAATCCGTTTACTGAGGGAGACAATAACCAAAGAACCGGAGAAACCGGCCGCGGCCCGGCGTTTTGCAAAACCTGAGCTGCTTTGGCGGGAAAATTGCGTGTGATGACGGCCGGAGCAAATTCCGGATACGTGGAAATCAAATACAGAAGGGGAAAGGAAACACAGAAAATGATTAGGAAAAAATTTATTAAAGTGCTGGCCTTAGTTATGGCGATCTTTGCGCTTTCCGCCTGTGGACAGACGCCTGCGGCAAGCGGTGATTCGGACTCGGACACCGTGCAGACTGAGGAACAGACAAAAGTAAGCGATGAGAATTCCGCAGCTGCAAATGATGCGGACGGACAGGAAAGAATTACGGATGAGCAGGCTCTTGCCGGCATAACGGCTTACTGCTATGCAGCAAATCCCGACCTTGAAGATATGGTAAACAAAGGCGAGTATCAGATTTCCTGGAAAGTTGAGTCAAGCAACGAAGAAAAGATAGTTGTATTATACAGATCTTATACGGGAGCGGAGGTCAGATACTACATAAATCCGCTTTCGGGAGAGACATACGTTACGGAATTCGTAGAGGGAATTACGCCTGAAGAGGAGCGAACGGAAGAGACCCTGAATGTGCGTGATTACATAAGCTGAATCTGAAGCCGGCCCGAAGCCGCCGGCCAGAAAGCCGAAAGCCGAAGCCGGCTCGAAAGCCGAAGCCGGCCCGAAGCCGCCGGCCAGAAAGCCGAAAGCCGAAGCCGGCCCGAAATCCGCCGGCCCGAAAGCCGAAATCCGAAGCCGGCCCGAAGCCGCCGGCCAGAAAGCCGAAAGCCGAAGCCGGCCCGAAGCCGAAGCCGAAGCCGAAGCCGGCCCGAAAGCCGAAGCCGGCCCGAAATCAGAAACAAAAGAGGCATAACCGTCAACCGAACCCCAAAGGCCCGGCCTTTGGGGTTCGGCAAAAGGAGCGGAGCCTCTTTTTTTGATGCAAAAGGTGCAGGTACTCCGCCCCTCCTTTGAAGCTGCGCCGGCGGCGTATATCATTGCATTTATAAAGCTTCAAACCACATTTGTCCTTTAAGGTTTTCTAAAGTTTGGAAGGGATTCCTTAAATTATTGCCCTCAACTGATATAATGTTGAAAATGGGACAATTTGTTGGGAAACAGAACAATATAACGCCATGTTATATTGAAGAACGCAGAGGTTACAGGGGAGGTTATTATGGACAGATGCAGAACGGCTTTCAGCGCAGAAAAGGATTTTGACAAAGCTTTTGAAGAAGTGACTGCCCAGCTTGAGGAAGGCATGGAAGGCATGAAACCTATCGTGCTGTTTTTTGACTCGGATGCGGAAAATTTCGCTGAATTTGCGCTGAAACTTAAGGAAAAATACCCTGATACCGTTTCAATAGGATCGAGTTCTTATATGTCGTTTTCTTCAAAAGGGTATTCAAAGCACGCACTCGTTGCAATGGCAATATACGACGGTGTTGAATGCGTGAGCGGAATCATTCGTGAGATTTCAAGATATCCGATGAGATATGCTCCGGACCTTGCGATAGCAGTTGCAAGACTCGGAGAACTTAAGGAGTGCTGCTGCATAGAATTTACAACAGCATTCAGCCATGGTGAAGAGCTTGTGCTGGATACATTCAAAAGCGTACTTGCGGACAAAGACATTCCGCTTTTCGGAGGGTCTGCAGGTGCTGCCGAAAATCAGAAAACCACATATGTGGCACTTAACGGAGAAGTGTTTACCGAAGCGTGTGTCTATATAATTATCAAGAACCTTAAAGGCGGCATACATCTCTACAAAGAGAATATGTTTACCGTTACGAATCATTTCCTCGTTGCGACAGATGTTGATTGCGACAGGAGAACCGTATATGAGTATGACAACAAGCCTGCGGCGGAGGTTATCGCAAATGCCTTAAAGGTGCCGGTGAGCGAACTGGCCGAGCATTTGTGGAAGCACCCGATTGGACGGGTGAAAGGAGACAATGTTTATATAACAGACAGCGACACGGTTATGCCTGACGGAAGCATTTCGTATTATACGCGTATTTACAGCCAGACAAAGCTTGCGATACTCGAGAAGGAAGACATTGATACTGTCTGGGAGAAAACGGCGGCGCAGGTGAGAAAAGATGTAAAAAACCCTTCTTTCACGATTGTTATCAACTGCCTTTCAAGAACAAAGACGTTTCTTGACAAAGAGCGCTTTGATGATTTCGCAAACAAACTGGAAGAAGAATACGGGCCGTATATTGCCATATCGGGATATGGCGAGCAGTTGGATTTCGAACATCTGAACAGAACGATGGTTCTGGCTGTTTTCGATTAGCAATGAAGCCTCGGGCGTTAATAATAAACAATCGGCGGTAAGACGCCGAGTAATTACGAAGTGAATTGTTTAAATGGCAGTGCACAAAGGAATGCACGTTTTGTTTGAGGTAAAAAGATGGCAAGATATAATGACGGGATTGTCCGTACAAACGACAACTGTATAGCATGCAATCTGTGCAGAGCGGTCTGCCCTGTAATCGGGGCAAACGTTTCGGTTTACAAATCGGGAATTTCGCATATAGAGGTTTCGGCAAAGAAATGCATAAACTGCGGACGCTGTCTCAGCGCATGTTCGCATAATTCGCGTGAGTTCATCGACGACACGCAGCTGTTTTTTGAGGATTTGCGCATTTCAAGGCCTATATCGCTTATAGTGGATCCGACTTTTTATACTATTTACGGATCGAAGGCAAGAATGATTCTCGGATATCTCAAAAGTCTGGGAGTCGAGAAAATTTACGATGTGGCTGTCGGTGCCGAAATAAGTGCATGGCTTCAGGCAAAATATATTAAGGAACATTCGGGTGAAGATGACAGCTCAGAGGCATATATTCTTCAGACCTGTCCTGCGGTAGTAAGCTATGCGCAGCGTTGCCTTCCGGAGCTTCTTCCGCTCCTTGTTCCTGTTGAGAATCCGCCTGTATGTACGGCAATCTATGTGAAGAAATATCTCGGAGACACAAATTATCTTGCTTATCTGACACCATGCCTTGCGGGCGAAGAAAACACCGAAAATATCAGGAAAGACAACCTGATAGGATACAATGTGACTTACGGTCATCTGAACAAATGGCTGAAGCATATTCCTATTGAAAATTACAGTGCTGAGCCTGATTTGAAAACAAAAGGACTCGGAAATATTTCGGATATCGACAGCGGCTTCAATGAGTGCGTCGGCCAGTATTTCCCGGAATACATAACGCGTATGTATATGGACGATATAGGGCTTTCGCTTCCTTCGTTTTTCGAAGGCTGCACAAAAATAGGCGCAAACGGTCATCCTGTAATTCTCAACGCGGTTGCCTGCAAGGGGGGCTGCATGATAGGGGCGGCCACAGGTGATTTGCTCAAAACTACAGAGGGCATCTTTGATACATACAAAGTCATCAGAAAAGAAGCCTTTGAGCAGTCGGCAGGCATGGATTACAAGCAGAAGTACGAAGCTGCTTCTCAAAAGTATGCTGAGCTCAATATCGATGATTTTACAAAGGATTTTGATGAAAATTTCAGGCAGCCGTTTATCATTCCGGAGAGTACCTATGATGACATTTTTAATGCAATGCACAAGGATACGCCTGAAAAACGCAACATAAACTGTTCTTCATGCGGTTATTCTTCCTGCAGAAATATGGTTACCGCAATAGCAAACGGATATGTGCACATGCAGGACTGCATACATTATCTGAATGACGACCTGAGATACAAGATGGCGACGGATATGCAGACGGGACTTCCGAATGCAAAGGCATTTGAGACCAACTGCGAGGAACTGATCAGAACAAATCCTTACAGCAAGTATGTGCTGTGCGTATGCAATATCAACAAGCTTCGTGTTGTAAACGAGCTTTACGACTCTTCTGTGGGCGACAAGGTTATTTATTATGTTGCGAGAGAAATAAACGACTTTTGTGAGAACCGCGGTACGTGCGCGTGCCTTGGCGGCGGCCTTTTCAGCATGTGCTTTGAATATTCCAGAGAGAATATGATGACACTTATGCAGAGGGAGTCTTTTGACTGTACGCATCTTGGAATCAACTTTCCGGTAACTGCGCGCATGGGTCTTTATATCATAGAAAAAACAAACGAAAACATAGCCGAAATAATCAACCTGGCATCTTTTACGATGGACAAAATCACAAACAGGACAGAGAACACCTTCCTCATGTACACAGATGACATGAAGCGGGAACTTGCTCTTGATGCCGAAATTACGGCACAGATGAAAAATGCCATGGTAAACCGTGAATTTGTCCTGTATCTGCAGCCGCAGTACAATCATATTACGGGAAAGCTTGTAGGCGCAGAGACACTAAGCAGGTGGATCAAGAGCGACGGCAGCATGATTTCACCGGGAGTTTTTATCCCGATTTTCGAAAAAAACGGATTTATCAAGGACATGGATCATTACATCTGGGAATGCGCCTTTGCACTTATCAAACGCTGGAATGATTCGGGAGTCAAATCTGTTCCGATTTCAACCAACGTTTCAAGAATGAGCATAATGACCGACGAAATTGTTGACACGATAGAGGGACTTCAGGAAAAGTACAAAATAGATCCGAGTCAGCTTCATTTTGAAATAACAGAGAGCGCATATATTGAAAACCAGAAGGAACTGATCGAGCGTGTACGCAAAATCAGGGACATGGGCTTTAAAATAGCCATGGACGATTTCGGAAGCGGTTATTCGTCGCTGAATACACTGAAAGACGTACCTCTTGATATACTCAAGCTCGATATGGGATTTCTCAGAGGAAACTCAAACAATGAGAAAGGCGGAAGTATCATAGGACATATGATCAGCATGGCTCACTCAATGAATCTGGTAACTATTGCAGAGGGTGTTGAGACTGTCGAGCAGGCTGATTTTCTCAAGAGCCTCGGCTGCGAGATTATACAGGGCTATCTGTATGCCAAGCCGATGCCGGTTGAACAGTATGAGGATATTTTGAAGAATATCGGCAGAGATGTCGAAAGACCGATCCAGAAAAAGAAGACAAAGCTCAATGTTTCGCATCTGTTCAACAAGACATCCGGTGAAAGCGTAATCTTTGAAAATTATGCCGGTGCGGCCGGAGTTTTTGAACTTGAAAAGGATGATGTCGTTCCGATCAGAATCAACGACAGACTGCTTGAAATTCTGCGTGAAACCGGTATTGATCCAAACAATCTCAAATCAACACTGCTCAGGAAGCTCAAGGGCGAAGACGTTGAAAAAATGAAAGAATCGCTGCAAAAGACAGTGCTGACCGGGGAGGAGTCCGTCTTGAAATTTGAATTTGTCACAGCCGCAGGGAAAAAGGCAAAATTCAAAGAACATATGTGGAAAGTCGGAACGAACGGAAATAAATCCGTGCTTTATGTTATAATAGAAAATATTTCAGATGATTAAAACAGGGAGGAAATTATATGAAAACAAGAGTAGCAATCAACGGATTCGGGCGTATAGGAAGACTTACTTTCAGGAAAATTTTCGGGGACCAGCAGTTTGAGATCGTGGCGATTAATGACCTGAGCGAACCTGAAATGCTTGCTTATCTTCTGAAATACGACAGCGTCCAGAAGGCTTACGAAGGCCATACGGTAACAAATGACGCCGATTCGATTACGGTTGACGGCGTTTCGATTCCAATCTACAAAGAATCAAATCCGGCAAATCTTCCGTGGGCAAAACTGAATGTTGATATAGTTCTTGAATGCACGGGATTTTTCGCTTCAAAAGCAAAATCCCAAGTTCACCTCGATGCGGGTGCAAAGAGAGTACTGATTTCCGCGCCTGCCGGAAACGATCTTCCGACGATTGTTTACGGAGTAAATGAAAATACACTTAAGCGTGAGGACAGAATTGTTTCGGGAGCATCATGCACAACAAACTGCCTTGCGCCGATGGCAAAAGCCCTCAACAATTACAGAGAAGTCAGAACAGGCTTCATGACTACGATTCATGCATATACGGGCGATCAGATGATTCTTGACGGCCCTCACAGAAAGAACGATTTCAGAAGAGCAAGAGCGGGAGCTGTTAATATTGTTCCGAACAGTACAGGTGCGGCCAAAGCAATCGGTCTGGTGATTCCTGAGCTTGACGGCAAGCTTATAGGCTCTGCGCAGAGGGTGCCTGTTGCATCGGGATCGATTACAATACTGGATGCGGTTTTAAAGGACTCATCTGAAACCGTTACGCTTGAGGGCCTGAACAAGGCGATGTTTGATGCCCAGAGCCCTTCCTTCGGTTATACTGAGGAGCAGCTTGTTTCAACCGATATTATAGGAATGAGCTACGGCTCGCTTTTTGATGCAACCCAGACTCTTGTTGCACGAAGCGGAACGGGCGTATTTGAAGTTCGTGTGGTTTCCTGGTATGACAACGAAAGCAGCTACGTTGCACAGCTTGTGAGAACTCTCAAACATATGGGAAGGCTCGAATAGAATCTCTTTTTCATAAGTAATTACCCGGTAGCTGTGCCGGCCGTAAAAATCGGGACTCCGGAGAAATCCGGGGTCTTTTCTTATGTTTTGTAATTTTTTTCAAGCCGGCAAATAAAAATGGTGAAAGCAAGGCTTATTTGTGGTACAATAAACGCGGATAAATTTCCGAAAGGATGTCATGTTTTTTACGGAGGTACGGAATGAAACCTAAATATAAGAGAGTGCTTTTGAAAATCAGCGGAGAGGCTCTTGCGGGCGAAAACAAGACGGGTCTGAATGACGCTGTTCTTGAAGGTGTGGCAAAGCAGGTAAAGCAGATTTACGATCTGGGAGTTGAAATTGCGGTAGTAGTTGGCGGAGGCAACTTCTGGAGAGGCAGAACCAGCAAAAATATGGACAGGCCTACGGCTGATTATATGGGTATGCTTGCAACGGTTATCAATTCGCTGGCGCTGCAGTCGGCATTTGAGGCACAGGGTATTCCGACAAGGGTTCAGACTGCAATAGAGATGAAGGAAATCGCAGAGCCTTATATCAGAAGAAGAGCAGTTGCAGAGCTCAGCGAGGGAAACATAGTTATATTTGGGGCAGGTACCGGAAATCCGTTCTTTTCGACAGATACAACGGCAGCTCTCAGAGCAGCCGAGATTGATGCGGATGTCATACTTCTTGCCAAGAAGGTTGACGCAGTATATTCGGACGATCCCGAGACAAACCCGAATGCGGTCAGATATGAAAGCCTGACTCATCAGGAAGTTCTCGAAAAGGATCTGAAGGTTATGGACGCAACGGCAGCTTCCCTTTGCAGAGACAACGGTATCGCAATTCACGTCTTTGCTCTTGCGGAAGAAGGAAACGTTTTGAAAGCCATTTACGGCGAAAAAATAGGTACAATTATTAATTAAAGGAGTGGAAAATTATGAGTAAGGACGTACAGGCATTTCTCGATGAAAAAGTAGCAAAAAGTCTTGCATTTTTGAAAGAAGATCTCAATACGGTCAGAGCCGGAAGAGCAAATCCTTCGCTTTTGGACAAAGTTATGGTCGAATATTACGGAACTCCTACACCGTTGAAAAATCTGGCCAATATTTCCGTTCCGGACCCAAGAACACTGATGATTGCACCGTTTGATTCAAAGTCAATTCCTGAGGTGGAAAAGGCTATCAATCTTGCAAATCTGGGAATCAATCCTTCAAATGACGGCAAGGTTGTAAGACTTGTGATTCCGCAGGTTACCGAAGAAAGAAGAAAAGAACTTACAAAGCTCGTAAAGAAAATGGCTGAAGATGCCAAGGTTGCAATCAGAAATCTCAGAAGAGACGCAAACGAAGAACTCAAAAAGCAGGAAAAAGCCGGAGAGCTCACAGAGGACGATCTCAAAAAGGAACTCGATCAGGTTCAGAAGAAGATTGACAAGGGCATTAAGGACGTTGACGATATCGCAGTTGCAAAAGAAAAGGAAATCATGGAAGTTTAATCCGAAACATCCTGTGATTTTCAATGTACATATTTTGTATTTAGCTAATGTGGCCTTTGGCCACATTAGTTTGTAGTATGAAAGAGAATTATATATTCAAAATCCGATACTTTTGATATCGAAAAGGAAAATTATGCTGGATATGCAGAGAATCCCAAAGCATGTTGCCATTATTATGGACGGCAACGGCAGATGGGCAAAAAAACACGGCGTTCTGCGTGTGGCAGGCCACAATGCGGGAATGCTTGCGATGAAGGAAATTGTGAAAAGGTCTTCGACACTCGGCATCGGGCATCTGACTGTATATGCCTTTTCAACTGAAAACTGGAAACGTTCTGTCGAAGAAGTCAGCGGCATTTTCAAGCTGCTTGTTCTTTATGTCGAAAAGGAACTTGCAGAGCTGCATGCAAACAATGTCCGCGTCAGGATCCTGGGAGATTTTTCAAAGCTTCCGAAGGATGCGCGCGAGGCAGTCGACAGAGCACTTGTTACTACAGAAAACAACACGGGGCTGCAGTTTAACATTGCGTTGAATTACGGAAGCCGTGACGAAATTACAAGAGGAGTACAAAAGCTTGCTTCTGATGTGGCAGAAGGTATTATCAAAGCCGATGAAATTACCGAAGAGATGATTTCAAAGAGTCTTTTCACGGGAATTCTCGGAATACCCGATCCCGACCTTATCATCAGAACAAGCGGGGAAGAGCGGATTTCGAATTTTCTTCTCTGGCAGATGGCATACAGCGAATTTGTTTTTACCGATGTGCTGTGGCCCGATTTTACGCCTGAGGAGTATGAAAAATGCATTGAAGTATTCCAAAGCAGAGATCGCCGCTTCGGAGGAAGAAAGTAGCGAAAACCGGATTGACGGAGGATTTTTATGAAAACCAGAGTACTCTCGGGAGTTATTATGCTTCCGTTGCTTGCATTTGTGGCAGTCGGAGGAAGATTGCTTATGTTTGGCTGTTTTCTTGTCGGTGTCATGGGTGTAAGAGAATTTTACAAAGGCTTCAACGCCATGGGTGTCAGGCCGTGTGCGCCTGTTGCATATCTTGCGGCTGCGGCGCTTTATGCATGTACGGTGTTTTTTCCTTTTGGGAGATGGTATATGCTGTGGTTTACGGCATGCATCGTTGCCTGCCTTCTTTATCTCTTCAAAATCGATGAAAGAAAACTTGAAGATGCGATGGCAACGCTTATCGGCATCTTTTATGTAGTATTTCTTTCCTGGCATGTTACTCTTGCAGAGCAGCATGCGAATTACGGAATTCTTGTATGGCTTATTTTCATTACCGCATTCGGTACGGATATTATGGCATATTTTTCGGGCTACGCGCTTGGAAAACATAAGCTTTGTCCAAAGATAAGCCCGAAGAAAACAATCGAAGGCTCAGTCGGCGGAACGCTCGGAAGCATTATTCTTTGCACTGTATTCGGATATTTTGTTGTGCCTGAGCTGATTGTTCACTGTGCTGTTATCGGAGTGCTCGGCGGCATTATTTCCCAGTTTGGAGATTTGTCGGCTTCGATTTTCAAAAGAAAAATGGGCATAAAGGATTACGGCAATCTGATACCGGGTCACGGCGGTGTGCTTGACCGTTTTGACAGTGTGCTTTTCACGGCACCGATGGTTTATTATTACATAGTTCTGATTCTTGACTGATTTCCACAAAAACGGCAGGAGGAAAGGAAAACGGTATATGAAAAAACTTGCTATACTAGGAAGCACCGGTTCAATCGGTACGCAGACGCTTGATGTTGTCAGAAACAATCCGGACCTTTTCAGTGTCAGCGTTCTTTCATGCGCTTCAAAGCTTGATGTCATCAGGCGCCAGATAGATGAATTCCATCCCGAGATGGTAGTGCTTGCAAATGAAAAAGACGCGCTTGAGATGGAAAAGGATTATCCGGGCATCTGTTTTGAATTCGGAAATATCGGACTTGAGGCGGCGGCCTCTTCGGATTGCGACATGGTCGTGAATGCCCTGATGGGCATCAAAGGCCTTGCTCCTACATATCATGCAATTCTTGCGGGGCATGAAATCGCTTTTGCAAACAAGGAAACGCTTGTTGCCGGCGGTGCGCTTATTATGGGAATGGCACATAAGTGCGGAGTCAGCCTTCTGCCTGTAGACAGTGAGCACAGTGCGATTTTCCAGTGCCTTCAGGGAAATCCGGTCCAAAGAGTCAAGCGCATTATCATAACGGCATCGGGCGGACCTTTCAGGGGTTATTCTCTTGAACAGCTTGAAAATGTTACGCTTGAACAGGCCATGAAGCATCCGAAATGGAACATGGGACCGAAAATAACGATTGATTCGGCGACGCTGATGAACAAGGGCCTTGAAGTTATCGAGGCAAGCTGGCTTTTTGATATGCCGCTTGAGAAAATCAGCGTTGTAGTTCATCCTCAGAGCATAATTCACAGCATGGTTGAGTATGAAGACAATTCAATCATCGCCCAGATGGGATTTCCCGATATGCGTGTTCCGATCGGTTATGCGCTTTCGTATCCCGACAGACTTCCGAACGATCTGCCGTCGCTGAAGCGCTTTGAGAAGGCTCCGGAGCTGAGTTTTGAACTTCCTGACATGGAAACCTTCAAATGCATGAAGCTTGCGCTTGATGCGATGAAAGCGGGGGGAAGCTACACGGCGGCGCTTAACGGTGCAAATGAAGCTCTTGTGCAGTACTTCCTGAAGGGACGTATCAGATTTATAGATATTCAGAATATGCTGGATGAGGTCATGCAGCATCACAAACCGATTTACAAACTTGATCTGCCGGACATTCTCAGAGTCGACAGGGATGCGCGTGTCGCTGTCAAAATGCTGGTTGAAAGATCTTAAGAAAACAAAAGCACTGTGGCTGTGTCACAGTGCATATTTTAAATTTTAAGCAGAAAACGGAGAATTATTTATGACAATTATATGTGCACTTTTAGTATTCTGTCTGCTCATTTTCACTCACGAATTCGGCCATTTTATAGTTGCAAAAGCCGTCGGAGTCAAAGTGAACGAATTCTCGCTGGGCATGGGGCCGGCGCTGTTCAGCAGGCAGAAAGGAGAAACCCTTTATTCGCTCAGGCTTCTTCCGATCGGAGGATATTGCGCAATGGAGGGAGAAGATGAGGAATCCGATGATGCGCGGGCATTCAATAAAAAACCCGCATGGGCCAAAATAGCTGTAATTTTTGCCGGACCTTTTATGAATGTTGTTACGGCAGTCATTGTAATGACCATTATTGTAATCTCTTTGGGAGTGGCAACGTGTGAGCTTGACACGGTCGACGAGGGCGGACCTGCATGGAATGCCGGAGTAAGGCCCGGAGATGTTGTTACGGCAATGGACGGGCAGCCGATTGAACACTGGAACGACATACGCGTGATTGCCACCGACCACAAATCGGACGATGTCAGCCTGACGGTTGAAAGAGACGGCCGGGAAATGACGTTTGAAATGAAGGCGGAAAGAGCCGAAGACGGAAGAAGCGTAGTGGGAATCAACCCTGTCCTTTCGAGAAATCCCGTCAAAGCTTTGGGCTATGGCGCGAAAGCCTGCTGGAACATGCTCACAAGCATGGTCGATATACTGCACAGCCTGTTTAACGGAGAGGTTCCCGTTTCGGACCTTTCAGGACCTGTGGGAGTTGTTTATGCCGTGAACACGACAATTAAGCACGGTGCTGTATATCTCGGATATCTGACGGCCCTGATCTCATTGAATCTTGCGCTTGTAAATCTCCTCCCGTTTCCGGCACTTGACGGCGGAAGAATAGTTTTCGTGATTATAAGATTGTTCACGGGAAGGGTTATTACAGATGCCATAGAGGCAAAGGTTCATTTTGCCGGGATTATACTGCTGTTTGCGCTTATGATATACGTTACATGGCAGGATATCGTAAGATTTATCGTACCGATAGTGGGAGGCTGATGCTATGACTATGAAGGTTTTTTGCGGTGACGTTCAGATAGGCGGCGGAGCACCGATTTCAATACAGTCAATGACAAATACGAATACTGCGGATGTAAAAGCTACAACAAAGCAGATATGTGAGCTCGCAGACGCAGGTTGTCAAATAGTGCGTCTTGCCGTTCCCGACATGGAGGCGGCAGAGGCTTTTCGTGAAATCAGGAAAAATTCGCCTGTTCCTCTTGTTGCCGATATTCATTTTGATTACAGGCTTGCGATTGCCGCAATCAGAAACGGCGCCGACAAAATACGTATCAATCCGGGAAATATCGGTTCGCGTGACAGAGTCGAGGCGGTAGTTCGCGAGGCAAAGGCGGCAGGCATCCCAATCCGTGTAGGTGTGAATTCGGGCTCACTCGAAAAGAGCATACTTGAAAAATACGGAAGGGTTACTGCAAAGGGTCTTGCCGAAAGCGCGATGAACAATGTTAAACTGCTTGAAAGCATGGACTTTGAAGATATTGTGGTATCGCTCAAATCCTCGGATGTAATTATGAATTACGAGGCACATAAGATTATTTCAAAGCTCACGCAGCATCCTTTGCATATAGGAGTTACGGAGGCCGGAACACCGGCAAGGGGAGAAATCAAATCGGCTGCCGGAATAGGCGCGCTTCTTCTTGAAGGTATAGGGGATACAATGCGCGTTTCGCTGACGGGAGATCCGGTGCGCGAAGTCATTTTCGCGAAAAAGCTTCTGGCGGAAATCGGTATCAGAAAAGATTCAATCAACATAGTATCATGTCCGACATGCGGAAGGACAAAAGTAAATCTCGAAGCCATAGTAAACAAAATCGAGGCCGCGCTGATGCCGCTTGAAAAAGAGCGGGCGGCAAAAGGCCTGAAGGGAATTACGGTTGCTGTCATGGGCTGCGCCGTTAACGGTCCCGGAGAAGCAAAGGAGGCGGACCTGGGCGTTGCATGCGGCGACGGCAAAGGGCTGATTTTCATAAAAGGCGAAACTGTCGGAACAGTCGATGAAAAAGATATAGCGGCTACACTTACAGAAAAGATAAGAAATTACGAAAGCCTTTAAATTACAAGAGTGTATTGATTACAAAAGTATAATAATTACAAAGGCATATTAATTACGAAAGCATATTAATTACAAAAGCATACAATACAGCGGGAAAGGAACATTAATTATGAAAATATACAAAGCGGCACACATGATCAAAATGGAGGACCTGAATCATCACAGCAATCTTTATGCGGGACGCGCAATCGAATGGATGATGGAATCTTCTTTTATCGCGGCATGCCTTTCATACGGAAACAAGCGGGGACTTCTTTACAAGAATACTCACCAGTTTGACTTTACAAAGTCGGCATATCCGGGAGAAATCATTACATACTGCAGCAGCGTTGTACGTTTTGGGAGAACGAGTCTGACGATGAGAGTTGCCGTAATTTCCGAAGAGACGGGCGAGCTGAAGGCAGAAGGATATACGACCTTTGTAACGGTCGATCCTGACACCCAAAAGCCATGCGCACACGGCATGAAGCTTGATGAAACAACAGATCCTGAGGAGCTCAGCTGGCGCAAAAAGGCCGAGTCATTCTTCAGCGGAAAATAGAACGTAAAGGAAAAAAGAGAATGAGGGAACTGTTTGAAAATGCCATACAATGGGAAAAAATCAGGTCTGTCAAAAGGGAAGACTGCAGATTTGATATTTCCGGGGCTGCAATTTCAAAAGAGGACAATTTCATAGTAATAAACATCACTTCAAATTTTGTCATGCCTTATGATGATGTACTTAAGGTGCAGGCTGTTGTGAAAAATCAGGTTCAGGGAATTTCCGGCGCAAAGCTGGAATTTTCTTATGAAAACATTGCAATGTCACAGGAGGAGACGGCACTTCTTTTTATTCCGTACATGATAGAGGAAGCAAACGGCAAGTATGCGCATCTTACAAAGACAATCTCGCCGGGCAGGTCTGTTGTTTCCGCAGCAGGTCCGGGTGAAGACAAAACCCTGCATATTGCAACTACGGGCGAATTTGTGGCGGAGCAGCTCAACAGCAGCCTTTCGGAACGCTTTTCGCAGTATATAAGAAAGAAAACAGGCTTTTCCTTCAAAGTAAAATTCGATGCGGGAAAGCATGAAGAAATTGAGGTGCCCGAGCCGATCCCCGGGGGAGAGGATCCCGAACTTGAGGAAATACTCAAACGCCGCAAAGAAGCAGCCGTAAAGGCAAAGGAAAAGCCGGCGGCAGCTGCCAAGGGCACTAGGTGGGCCGAAAAAAACAAAGAGGCAAAGGAGCGGGCCGCGCAGTTTCGCAAGAGAAACAAATACGTCCCTGTCAAAGGAAATCTCATAATGGGAAATCCTGTTACAGGTGAGCCTGCAGCGATGAACCTGCTCACAGAAGACATGAAAACCGTTACCGTAAAGGGCATACTTTTCAAAAAAGAAGGAAGAGAGCTCAGAAACGGCAAATTTTTGGCCTCGCTTTGTCTTACCGACAAGAAGGGAAGCTGCTGCTGCAAAGCCTTTGTGCTTCCGCAGAAGTGGCAGGATATAAACGACAACCTCAAAGAAGGCGACATGGTCAAAATACGGGGAGCAGTCGAGCTTGACACGTATGAGAATTCCCTTGTAATAATGACCGAAAGCATTGAAAAGGGCACGGTTGTGACAAGAAAAGACACCTCTTCGAGGAAGAGAGTCGAGCTTCATGCGCATACAAAGATGAGCTCGATGGACGGTCTTAACGATACAAAGGCAATGGTCAAAATGCATATTAAATGGGGTCATACTGCCATGGCAATTACCGACCACGGTGTTGTGCAGTCCTTCCCCGATGCAGCCGATGCCGCAAAGGGCGAGATTAAAATTATCTACGGCATGGAAGGCTATGTCTTTGATGATTACGACTGCATAGATGAAAACGGTGTAATTGATTACAAAAGGAAAAAGACAAACCACATAATTCTCCTTGCAAAGAATCAGACGGGACTGAAGAACTTATATAAACTTGTATCCTTTTCACACCTCAATTATTTTTATAAGAGACCGAGACTGCCGAAGTCTCTGATTACAAAATACCGCGAGGGAATTATAATAGGTTCCGCATGTGAAGCGGGTGAAGTATACAGAGCGCTTGTCGAAAAGAAGCCTGACGAGGAAATAAAAAGACTTGTTGAGTTTTACGATTATCTTGAAATTCAACCGCTTGTCAACAACCGCTTTATGATAGAAAAAGGTATTGTAAACGACAACGAGGACCTGAAAAACCTTAACAGACAAATCGTGGCGCTTGGTGAAAAGTACGGAAAACCCGTTGTTGCGACAACAGATGCTCATTACACGGAGCCGGAGGATGCCATATACAGAAATATACTTCTTGCCGGGCAGGGCTACGATGACAACGGCGGGCAGGGTCTGTATCTGAGGACGACTGACGAGATGCTTGAGGAATTTGCATATCTTGGCCGTGAGACGGCAGAGCGCGTTGTAATTGATGCAACGAACCTGATTGCAGATATGATAGAGGTCATCAAACCTGTTCCGGATGAAAAATATCCGCCGAAAATCGAAAATGCGGAGGAGCAGCTCAGGACGCGATGCATGGAAAGAGCATGGAGCATTTACGGAAATCCTCTTCCGCCTGAAATTCAGGAACGTCTTGACGCGGAACTGATTCCTATTATACGCGAGGGCTATGCGGTCATGTATATGGCTGCCGTTTTGCTTGTGCAAAAGTCGCTTGACGACGGATATCTGGTTGGTTCAAGAGGCTCCGTAGGATCTTCGTTTGCGGCCACGATGGCAGGAATTACGGAGGTAAATCCTCTGCCGCCGCACTATATATGTCCGAAATGCAAGCATCTTGAATGGGGAGACAATTCCGAATACGACTGCGGCGTGGATATGCCTGTCAAAGACTGTCCGGTATGCGGTACACGTTACAGACAGGAAGGTTTTTCGATACCGTTTCAGACATTCCTCGGATTCGAGGCTGATAAGGAACCTGATATCGACCTTAACTTTGCGGGTGAATATCAGGCAACGGCACACAAATTTGTTGACGAAATATTCGGAAGCAAAAATGTTTTCAAGGCGGGGACAATCGGAACCATTGCCGAAAAAACGGCATACGGCTATGTTATGAAGTATTATGAGGAAAGGCAGATTCCGATCAACAAATACGAAGCCGACCGCCTTTCAAGGAATATTACGGGCGTCAAGCGTACGACGGGCCAGCATCCGGGAGGTATAGTAATTGTTCCGGACGACCATGAAATTTATGAATTCTGCCCTGTACAGCACCCTGCAAATGATGTGAATTCGGATATTGTCACTACTCATTTTGATTACCATAAGATCGACAAGAATCTGCTCAAGCTTGATATTCTCGGCCACGATGTTCCGTCGATGATCAGGCATCTTCAGGATATGACGGGACTTGACCCAATCAATGACGTGCCGCTCAAGGACGAGAAGGTCAACAGCATTTTCGTGAACTGCGAGGCACTTGATATCAAGGATCCCGATTACAGATTTGTACACGGAAGCTATGGCATTCCGGAGTTCGGAACGAAATTTACGCGTCAGATGCTCGACGATACACATCCGACAAGATTTGCGGATTTTGTCAGAATTTCGGGCTTTTCGCACGGAACGGACGTATGGATCAATAATGCCCAGGAATGGATAAAAACGGGGCAGACAACAATTAAAGATGCGATTTCAACGCGTGACGACATTATGAACTACCTGATTCTCAAAGGTCTTCCAAAGAAAAACTCTTTTAAGATAATGGAAAAGGTAAGAAAAGGTAAGGGCGTGACAGACGAAGAGGTTGCTCTTATGCAGGAGCATGAAGTTCCGGAGTGGTACATAGAATCATGCCGCCGTATCAAATACATGTTTCCAAGGGCGCATGCGGTCGCATATGTTATGATGTCTTACCGTATTGCATATTTCAAGGTGTATTATCCGCCGGAGTTTTATGCGGCTTATTTTACAACAAAGGTGAGCGAGTTTGATGCGGAGACGATTCTCCGTGGCAGTGCCGCAATTCTGAAAAAGATGGACGGCCTTATCCTGAAAGGCAAAAATATCACGCAGAAGGAAGAAAACGAAATTATTGTACTTGAAGTTGCTTACGAAATGTATGCAAGAGGCTATGAATTTCTGCCTGCAAGGCTGGGCGCTTCGGATGCGGTCAAGTTTTATGCGGAGGATGCGCTCGATGCGGCCGGAAACCGCGTCAGAAAGGTGCGCATACCGCTTGTTGCGCTTGACGGCGTCGGAGAAAATGCCGCAAAGTCAATTTGCGAGGAATACAAAATCGAACCGTATGCAACGATAGAAGAAATCACAATCAGAGGAAGGGCAAACAAAACGGCAATTGAAGCCATGAGACAGCACGGCATGCTTGAAGGCATGCAGGAGACGGACCAGATGTCATTCCTTTGATAAAAACTCCGAATGCCGGTGAAAAGCCGGTTTCGGACTCTGAAGATACAGCACTAAAAAAAACCCCTGAATGCCGGGAAGGCAAACAGGGGTTTTGTAATATTCAAGGTCTTGTAACACTCATGCTTTTGCAACCTGCGCGGTGTGCATAATGATTTGCGTGTTTGGGTGATTATTCGGCAGTTTCAATTTTTTCGAAGAGGCACTGCTTGCAGTCTTCTTCAGATGAGCCTTCCCATGAAAGAGTTTTCTTTTCGGCACTGTAGAGGAAGTAGCCGTCTTTGTCAATTTTCTGCGATTCGCTTGATACAATGTCACCGTTGTCGGCCATAGTGATGTAATCCTTTGTGCAGTCGCTGTAATTGAGAGTT
>JAILLO010000011.1 GCA_024693105.1 Clostridia bacterium
AAATAAAAATGTAACATGGTCATCGAAAAATGATAATATCGCTTCTGTAAACAGCAGAGGCGTTGTAACTGCAAATGCGGCAGGAACAACAAAGATTACGGCAACTACCGTAAACGGAAAATCGGCTTACTGCACAGTAACAGTTATAGGGGAGGAAACTCCGGATCCGGTAGATCCTGACCCACAGGATCCGACAGAACCTGAAGATCCTGAAGAACCTGTTGTTTCATCGGCAAGTGTAGCAGCAGCTTATGTAAAGGCTTATCAGGAGAAAAATGCTGAGGGAAATCCTTCCTTCTCTTTAAATCTTAAAGACAGCTCAAGAGTTGCAACATTGCAGGTAACTCTTGAAACAGACGGAACAAACCTTGAAGTGGTTGGAAAGAACGGTTTTACGTGCATCGGAAAAGCTGATGAATCCACATCCGCAGGAAAGTACACGGCTACATATGTTCTCTGTTACCTTCAGGGTGATGAAAAACAGCTTACAAAGGCAGGGGAACTTGTTATCGCTGATATGTCGGTTGAAGGCAGCAAGCCGTCAGTCGCAATTAAGGATATGAAGATTTCGGGATGGAATTCCGAAGATGAAGTTGCATACGGAACAATTGCCGATATTGATAACGAAGAAGTTGTTTTCACAGGCAAAAAATCTTACGACCTGAATCAGGATGGAAATATAAACTTACTGGACATTAATATTGCCCAGGGATTCTATCAGGCAGCAAAGGGTGACAACAACTGGAAACTCGCAGAAAAATGCGATTTTAACAACGACAACAAGGTGGACGTTGAAGACTTTATCATGATAATGCTTCAGTTTGGTCATTAGAGAGAATTTAAGGAGGAAAGATGAAAAGATTAGTCAGAAGTTTAATGCTGTGCATGCTCATGGTACTTGTGTTCAGCTGCACTGTATTTGCTTCCACAGTTGATGCCGATAAAAGCTCAATTTCATTAAAAAGTGGAGTAAATACCTGCAGTTTCAATGTTATCCTGCGTGCCGACTCAGAATTTGCAGGTGCTGAATTTGGTATAAAGCCATCAGCTGCAGATGTTACCGTCAAAGCATCATTTAAAGATGTGGCGTCAGAATCCACAGTAAGAACCGAAAAGAACGGCATAACATACTTTGGATTCTTTGCGGGAAGCAATAAATTTAAAGAAGGAAACTATAATGTGGCTGAAATTACCTGCACTTATGCAGGCAGCGGAAGCAGAAATGTGGACCTGGTATCTTCAAAGATTGTAAAAATTGATGAAGAGGGAAATACTGAAAGTGATACATCAATGGAAGGCTTCTCTGTAAAGATTACAAGAGAAGCGGCTACAGGCGGCAGTGAAAACGCAGGCGGCGGCAGTGCAGGCGGCGGTGCCGGCGGTGGCGGTGGCGGCGGAGTTATCACTCTTCCGGAAACACCTTCACCACTTGCCAATGATAAGGACGCAGTAAGCGAAAAGGCTGTTATTACAACAGATACAAACGGTAATAGGGTTGCAGATGTTAAGATTTCCGAAGAATCTGCAAAGAAGGCTATCGAAGCCAATAAACCGATTGAAATCGTAATTCCTGAAGACAAAACTACAACAACGACTCCTGAAGCCGGTGCTGCTGAACCGGAAAAGAAGGCTACTCCTACAGTAAAGATTAATCTTCCGGCTACAGTTAAGAAAGCAGCAGTTAAGGTTACTGCTACAAAAGTAACCGATACAACCGTTCTCATGAAGGTTAATGAAGACGGAAGTATGACACCGGTTCCTACCAGCGTAATCTCTGCAGATAGCAATGGTATCGTAGCTACAGTTGAAAGCGGAAACTACGTAGTAGTAGATAACAAGAAGGAATTTAACGACGTTAAGGAAGGCGACTGGTTCAAGGAAGGTGCAGACTTTGTATCATCCAGAGGACTTATGGAAGGTATAGGAAACGGTACTTTCGCTTCAGGCATGACTCTTACTACAGCTCAGACACAGGCTGTTCTTGACAGACTTGGCGGCGCAGGCAAAGAAGAAAGCTGGAAGAATGCCGTTGAAAAGCATGGAACAACAGAGGTTTGCAGCCGTGAGAAAACAGTTTCAATGCTTTACGATGCTTACAAAGCAAGCAAGAACGGTCAGGTTGAAAAGCCTAACAGAGAAGTACTTGCACAGTTCAAGGATACAGCTAATATCGCAGAAGAAAACATCGATGCATTCTGCTGGGCAATCGAAGCAAAGATTATCCAGGGAATGGGCGATGGAACTGCAAATCCGAACGGTTCCCTTGAGAGAGGTCAGTTCGGTGCAATGGTTGAACGATTTGTAAAATTAATGAGTCTTTAGAGAGAGGGGCAGGCCCTTACCTTGTAAAAGCAGACATTTTAAGAAGGAAAACCCGCGGGAGAGCCCCCCGCGGGTTTTCCTGTAGGGCATATGGGCATGTGTCGAGCGCGCGGGCGCGTCTGCACCCGTGCCTGCGTCTGCGCCTGCGTCTGCACCTGCGTCTGCACCTGCGTCTGCGTCTGCGCCTGCACCTGCGTCTGCGCCTGCAGGTCTAAAGCTTTTGCATCAAATATTAGGTTTGATTCAATATAATGTTAATAAAGCAAATAAATTCTAGCGAATGTTTGAAATTTATGCCTTGGTGGTACTTTCTTCGCCGTGAAGGCATATTCTGAAGCTTCTTTTTTGATTCCGGCCTTTCCGGGCAATCTGCTGTATGACTTGAGAGCAATATACTTTCGTACAAGGCATATTTCAAATGGTTCTTGAAGAGAAATTATCTGTTTTCTGCTAAAATCTATGCCTTACAGGATATATTTACTTTGCTCAAGGCATAGATTTTTTACATTTTGCAAATTTGGATAGCAGTTTCCACCGGAGGGGGCTGCAGACGGCTTTCGGAGTTCCTGCAAATCCCGAGCCCCCGGCCCCTTGCAGAACACGCGCCTTTAAGTGATATGAAGGGTATAACCGGCCGTGAGGTATAGACCTAATTAAGAAAAAAGAAATTGACATATAAATAATGTGATTATATACTAAAGCGTATATTTGACATAAGATATGACTATTATACAAAAGGAAGGCAAAATGATGAGACAAAGTAAATTTAAAGCAATAAGTTTTTTGCTGGTGCTATGCATGATTCTGGGCACAATTTCTTTTGAAACGGTCCCTGCTTTTGGACTTGGAAACGGTGATGGCTCATCGGAAGAAAATGCATGGAGTATTGGGGCAGAAGGCCAGGAGAACGATGTGTACGCATGGCTTGAAGGAAATACGCTGCATGTCAGCGGGTCCGGTATAATGCGAGATTGGAACAAAGATAAAGGAAATCCGGCACCATGGTATCAGAATAGAGACGAAATAGAAATTTTGGATTTGAGCCCTTCAGTGTCGGCTATAGGAAATCAAGCTTTCGTATCTTCCGGGAAACTTTCCGGAGTACTGGATTTGACCAATGTAACCAGAATCGGAGACTTTGCGTTCAGTAGCTGTTCATTAATTGATGGCGTTATTTTCGGTGAAGGAACATCCCTTGGTAATTTTGCTTTTAATGGTTGTGATGCCCTTAAAAGTATTACTTCCGGTGGCGTTAAATCTATGGGACAAGGAGCCTTTTTAAATTGCAAAAATCTACGTGGAAATGTAGATTTAAGAGGCTTAAAACAGATACCGGCTCAGGCTTTTAACGGGTGCGCGGCCCTAGAGGGTGTCATTTTGGATAAAGTGCTTTCTTTGGGGATGTGGGCTTTTAAAGGCTGTGACAGCATTGAAAACTTGGAATTAGGTAACAAAGCGAATATAAGCGTGATAGGACTTATGGGATTCACCGGGTTAAAGCATTTCAAATGCGGCGATGAAACGAAGGTTGGAAAAAATGCATTTTTAAATTGTCAATCGCTTATGGATGTTGAATTTGGGAATGGGGCAACCATAGGCACTAATGCTTTTGTTTCATGCTCGGCGCTTAAATCTGCAGTATTTGGAGACAACGCACATATTTGCGAGCAGGGATTTTACAAGGCTCCGGACTTACAAACCGTTTCTTTTGGAACCGGAGCGTTATTAGATGCTAATGCTTTTCAGGCAGCGAAGAAACTTACCACTGTTACATTCGCAGGCACTTCAGAAATACAGTCGGGTGCCTTTGCTTACTGCAGCTCATTAAGTGCTATTACCTTTGGGGGAGAAACACGTCTTTGGCCGGGACCATTTATGTTCTGTAATAGCCTGCCGGAAGTTTTGGATTTAAGCAAATTAATGCCTCAAGATGATCTGACGATGGCCGAAGCTGCATTTGTAGAAACGCCGGTTGATGTAAAAAAAAGCGGATATGTCTACACAGAAAATAACGGCGGCAACAATGGCGGCAATAGCGGCGGAGGTTCCGGGCACCACGGTGGCGGTTCTTCAAGCAAAACTTCGGCAGAGGACACTAAATCGGCTACAACGGAACAGACCGACATTACAAGTAACGATACACCGAAAGCGACAGTTACTCCTGTTGCTCCGGTAGAAAATGCCAAGACAGAGACAGTTACAAAGGAAGACGGCAGCAAGGTTACAACAAGCACAACCGATAACGGAACAGTAGCAACTATTAATACAGACGCTGAAGGCAAGGTGGTTGAAGCCAAGGCCCAGCCAAGTGCTGAGGCAGTAAAGGAAGCGGCTGTAAAGAATGAGGCAGTTATACTTCCTATCAAGGTTCAGCCGACTGAAAACAAGACAGAGGCAACAGCAATAAAGCTTGATCTTCCCGAAAATGTGGATAAGGCCAAGGTAGCAATTCCTGTAGAAAAGGCAGACGAGGGAACAGTTGCCGTTATCGTGAAGGAAGACGGTACCGAAGAAGTTCTCAAGACTTCTGTTGTGGGCGAAGAAGGTATCATTCTTGATGTAACAGGAGATGTTACCATAAAAATTGTAGATAACAGCAAGAAGTATGATGACGTAAAAGAAGGTGCCTGGTATGAAAAGAGCGTCGGCTGGGTATCCAGTCACGAAATCATGAAGGGAACCGATAAAGGCTTTGAGCCAAATACAAAGACTTCCAAGGCAATGGTTACTCAGATTCTTTTCAATCTTGACGGCGCAAAGGATACAGGCTATGATGCAGGCTTTGCG
Source organism: Clostridia bacterium (assembly GCA_024693105.1). Taxonomy (GTDB): domain Bacteria; phylum Bacillota; class Clostridia; order Peptostreptococcales; family Anaerovoracaceae; genus JAILLO01. The sequence goes on from JAILLO010000011.1 coordinate 5,110, forward strand.
GATGTTGCAGCAGGCAGCTGGTATTCATCCAGCGTAAACTGGGCAGCCAAGAACGAAATCGTTAAGGGCAGCGGTTCAAACTTTGAGGCAAACAAGGATGCATCAAGAGAAGATACAGCGACAATCCTTTATAACTATGCAAAGATGAAGGGAGTCGATATGACAGTATCCGAAGATAAGCTGAATGAGTATGCCGATGCTGCAAGCATTTCAGAATGGGCAAGAATTGCATTTGCATGGCTCATCGACAGAGGCATAATCAACGGCATGGATGGAAAGAAGCTTGCGCCTAAGGATCCTACTTCACGTGCTCAGATTGCAAGCATGACCCAGAGATTTATCGAGTATTTACAGTATAATTAAGGATATCAGACATTATCCGGAGAATTACGGGCAAAGAAGCAAGGTAATCAAAACATTTGGTGGAAAGTCCAAACGTTTTGGTGGATCGGTTTAGTGGACAATTTAAAATTATCCAAACGTTTTGGTGGACCGGATTGGTGGAGTGATTACCAATAATATAATTAAAAACGCAGAGGTTCAGGACTGAAAATCCGAGACCTCTGCTTTGCTTTTCCGGGAGAAAATTGCGGGTTTTTCACTGACTTAAGAATAATTTTATTCTGCCGACAAACTATATAAGGTATAATGTACCCATACAAATAAAAAACGGAGGCCGGAATATGTTTAAAACAATTACAGGCAGACGAAAATTATCACTGCTGCCTATTTTCTTTGTAATTTTCACACTTCTTTGGACAATGTCAGCCTGTGGAAATCCTTCAAAGGCTTCGACTGCATCAGAAAATGCATCAGAGAGCACATCGGTCAAATTTTCCGATGTTGCAGACGGCGCATGGTATTATGAAGCTGTATCCGATATGTGTCAAAAGGGACTTTTAAAAGGGTATAATGACGGCAGCTTTCGTCCGGGCAGCACTATTACACGGGGGGAATTTATCACAATTGCTGCGAGAATTCTGGGCATAGAAGTGGGAAATTCCTCCGGATACTGGGCCACCGGAAATATTGAAGCCGTAAGAGACAAGGCAAACTGCTGGGTCATCTGGAACCTTCCTGATTACAAAGGAAACATAACAAGAGAAGAAGCGGCATCTGTCATAATTCTTTCTCTTCTCCCCGAGGCAGGGCAGGGAGACTGGAATGCCGTCACTGGCTCAATTAAAGACTTCGGCTCAATAACTTCAAATTATCAGGCTCTTGTTGAAAGGGCTTATGCAAACAATATACTCACAGGATATGAAGACGGCAGTTTTCGCCCGAAAGGAAACCTCACAAGAGCAGAAGCGGCAACGATTCTTTTTAAATGTTTCAAAATGGGTGATTTTCAAAATGCCGGTGCGGCAGAAGAACCTGTGGCAGCAGAAGAATATACTCCTGTAACGCCTGCAGTCTCAAGGTCCGGCGGAGTGAAGCAAAACGGCACACTCAAGGTTACAGGCACGCAGCTTTGCAATAAGAACGGCGATCCTGTAGTGCTTCACGGAATGTCATCACACGGTATACAGTGGTTCCCGGATTTTATTTCAAATGATGCCGTGAAATTTACCGCTGACAGCGGTGCAAACATATTCAGAATTGCAATGTATGTTGAAGAAAACGGTTATATGTCGGATAAGGCAGCAATAAAGTCGCGGGTTTTTTCCGCAGTAAACGCTGCGGTTGCGCAGGACATGTACGTAATTATAGACTGGCATATACTGAACGGCGTGACGGCAGACCCGATGAATTACAAATCGCAGGCGATAGAATTTTTCGATGAAGTTTCGGCAAAATACAAATCGACACCGAACGTGATTTATGAAATCTGCAACGAGCCTAACGGAAACATCAGTTGGGCAGGCAACATCAAGCCGTATGCCGAGGCAGTCATTCCCGTTATCAGGAAAAATTCGCCGGACTCTGTAATTATCGTAGGTACGCCGACATGGAGCCAGGATGTGGATGTGGCCGCAAAGGATCCTCTTTCATACAAAAATATTATGTATGCCTTCCACTTCTATGCAGGAACTCATGGTCAGAATCTAAGGGACAAGGTTGATACTGCATTGAAACTCGGAGCTCCCGTATTTGTATCTGAATGGGGCACAAGTGATGCAAGCGGAAACGGAGGTCCTTATATCGATAAGGCAAAAGAATGGATGTCTTTCATGAATGCAAGATCGCTCAGTTGGTGCAACTGGTCGCTGTGTGACAAAAATGAAGCCTCTGCAAGCCTGATTTCAGGGGCATACAGCGACAAAAAGCTGACCGGCGGGGATTTATCCACATCAGGAAAATATGTTTTTGAAAACTTCTAAAAAATGCTCGGTATTATCGCATCTCTTTTTTGCAAAAGCCGGCAGTAGTGTGATTTGGCAGGAGGAAACATGATGGACGACAATAACAGAGAAATTCAGGAAGCAATTGCGGCGGCAGATAATGCGCTCAGGCATCTTCGCATAGCAAGAGACTGCCTCAACAGTGCAGCTAACTGGGGACTGTTTGATATGTTCGGAGGCGGATCAATCAGCGGATTTGTTAAGCACAGTAAGATGCGTCATGCGGCTAATGAGATTACTAATGCCAGAAGTGCTATGATGAAGCTCAGCAAAGAACTTAAAGATATAGGTGATGTTTCATTTCTGATGTCTAATTTCCTGACTTTCGCGGATCTTTTCTATGACGGGTTTGTTGTTGATATAATCGCGCAGTCCAGAATCGCTAAGGGCCGGAATATGTGCAATGAGGCCATTAGCAATGTTACCAAGATAAAGAAAGAATTGCAGAAAAGACTGCTTTAGCTGCGGATTACGTGAGGTTAATTCGGTATGAAAGACAATCTTATCACCGGCGTTTGCAAGCATAGCTTTTCGATGAATTAAAAAATCCTGATGCGGTGCATCAGGACGATAATTGACAAAAGCAAAAATGGTAAATTCTGTTGGTCATGCTTTGGTCATGCTTTGCTCATCCTTTGCTTATCCTTTGGTCATCCTTTGCCCATCCTTTGGTCATATTTTAGGTGAAAAGACGAAAAAGGATTGAAAAAGAATGAAAATGAATAGCAAAGAATGAAAACAGCAAAGCCTTGGAATTTCAACAATAAAGAAGGGAACTGTTGAACTTTCAACAGTTCCCTTTTGGTGCGCGATGAGGGACTTGAACCCCCACGGTCACCCGCTAGATCCTAAGTCTAGTGCGTCTGCCAATTCCGCCAATCGCGCATAATTACAATTTCGATACGCATTACACTTTAGCAGATAAAAAGCGGAAATGTCAAGACGCAAAGAGGAATCCGGGCATGATATTTTGCGGAATTCGGGATTTGCGCCCGGCTGCGTATTGACAAGAAATACAGCCCGCTATAAGATGTAATCCAATATTAAAGAATTTGCTGAAAA
>JAILLO010000019.1 GCA_024693105.1 Clostridia bacterium
CACACGGATTTATTCCTTTCAAAGAATTTCGCCGCAATCAGCGCGGCATATAAAACAGCGCGTATACTACTCTGCCGGCCTGTTAAGCTTCCCGATATCATTTCTGTAATGCATACCGTCAAAGCTTATTTTCTGCACGCCTGCAAAGGCTCTTTCCCTGGCTTCCTCATGAGTTTTTCCGATGGCAGTAACTCCAAGAACACGTCCGCCCGCAGTAACGACTGCATTTTTAGTCGATCCTTTGCCGCAGGAAGCTTTAACGTCCGTCCCCGCATGGAAAACTATCGTGCTGTGCTCATCCGTAAGGCTTGAAGGTGCCGGAAGGAAATTCTCAAGGCCTTTTATCTCTATGCCCTTTCGATAACTTCCCGGGTATCCTCCCGATGCCAGAACTACCGTGACTGCGCGATTTTCGCTCCATTTTATATCAATTTCGGAAAGACGGTTGTCACATACCGCATCAAAAATCTCAAAGATATCCGTATCGAGTCTTGCAAGAACCGACTGTGTTTCCGGATCTCCGAAACGATTGTTGAATTCAATTACCTTCGGTCCTTCTTCAGTAAGCATAAGACCTACAAACAATACGCCCTTAAACTTAAGACCGTCTGCCTGAAAACCTGCAAGCGTCGGCTGAAGGATTTCATCGTTTATGCGCTTTTGCAGTGCCTCATCAATAACCAGGCTCGGTGAATAAGAACCCATTCCTCCTGTATTGGGACCCTTGTCGCCGTCGAAAATTCTCTTGTAATCCTGCGCGGATTCCATCGGAACAATCGTATTTTCATCCACGAAACACAACATCGAAGCTTCAATTCCCCTGAGGCATTCCTCGACTACCACAAGGTCGCCTGCCGAACCGAAAACCCGTTCTCCCATCATTGATTCAATGGCATCCATCGCTTCTTTTTCATCAGCGGCAAGTATAACACCCTTGCCGGCTGCAAGACCGTCCGCCTTTATAACCATAGGATACCCGTAAATACCCACGGCATCAAGCAGCTTCTGCTTGTCGGTATACTCACTGTAGGCCGCGGTCGGAATATTGTGTCTTGCAAGAAAAGCCTTGGTAAAGGACTTGCTCGCCTCAAGCTGCGCACAATTTTTGTCCGGGCCGAAGGTCTTTACGCCCACAGCCTCAAGTCTGTCCACAATTCCCATTGCAAGCGGCACCTCAGGTCCTATAACGGCAAAATCAATCGAATTCTCCTTTGCTGCTGCACATATCCCGTCAATATCTTCGGCCTTTACCGGCAGACATTCCGCAAGCTGCATAATTCCGGCGTTTCCCGGTGCACAGAAAATTTTGTCAACCTTCGGACTCTGCGCCAGCTTCCATATGATCGCGTGCTCGCGTCCGCCGCTTCCGACTACTAAAACTCTCATATCTTTTCCTCGACTTTCTCAAATAAAAACATGACTTAAAAGCAAAATTCAAAGGCTAATTCAGAAACATGACTTAAAAGCATGCCCCGGAAGCATGAACTAATGCTTGAAATGTCTTACACCTGTAAATACCATTGCTATTCCCAGCTCGTTTGCCTTGTCGATGCTGTCCTGATCGTGAATCGAACCGCCCGGCTGAATAATGGCTGTAATACCCGCCTTTGACGCAGCAATTACATTGTCGTCAAACGGGAAGAACGCATCCGATGCAAGAACTGCGCCCTCTGTCGGCTCGTTTGCCTGTCTGATGCTGTTTTCAATTGCCCAGAGCCTGTTCACCTGTCCCGGTCCTATGCCCAGAGTCTTTCCGCACTTTGCGATAACAATACCGTTTGACTTGATATGCTTTACGACCTTCATCGCGAATTTCATGTCCGCCATTTCCTTTTCCGTAGGAATTCTTCCCGTAACCACTTTAAGCTCGGACTCCTCATAAAGCGTGCTGTCAATGTCCTGAATCAGCATCCCGCCGCCGACCTTCTTCATGTCGTAAGCCGTTTCGGGAAGCTGCTTTGTGATTTCAGGAAGCCTCAGAAGCCTGATGTTCTTCTTCTGCGTCAGAATATCAAGCGCTTCCTTTGTAAAATCGGGAGCTATTACTATTTCAACAAATATTTTGCTGATTTCCTCTGCCGTAGCGGCGCCGATTTCCCTGTTTGCCGCAATTATCCCGCCGTATATCGAAACAGGGTCTGCCTCGTATGCCTTTTTGTATGCCGAAAGAATGTCAAAACCGCTTCCGACTCCGCACGGATTTGCATGCTTAACCGCCACGATTGTCGGCTCTTCAAATTCCTTCAGAGTTTCAAGCGCGCCGTTTGCGTCGTTGATGTTGTTGAAGGAAAGCTCCTTGCCGTGGAGCTGCTCAGCTGTTGCAAGCGTACCTGCAACCGGCATTGCCTCTTTGTAATAATAAGCCTTCTGATGTGGGTTTTCACCGTATCTCAGGGACTGAAGCTTTTCAAATGTAAGCGTAAGCTGCGCAGGCATCTCTTCTTCTTTTCCCGGGAACTGCTTCTCAAGCTGCTTTCCGAGATAGTCGGAAATAAGCGCGTCATATGCGGCAGTATGGCGGAAAACCTTAAGTGCCAGTCTGTATTTTGTCTCATATGAAACTTCTTTATTTTCGCGAAGCTCCGCAAGAACTGTTTCGTAATCGGCAGGGTCGCATATAACCACAACGTCTTTATGATTTTTTGCTGCCGAACGAAGCATTGTCGGGCCGCCGATATCGATGTTTTCAATTGCCTCCGCAAGCTCAACACCCGGCTTCATAATTGTTTCCTTGAAAGGATAAAGGTTTATTGCCACTATATCAATAGTCTTTATACCCAGATTTGCAAGCTGAGTCATATGCTCGGGAACGTCTCTTCTTGCGAGAATTCCGCCGTGAACCGCCGGATGAAGTGTCTTAACTCTTCCGTCGAGACATTCGGGGAATCCCGTAACCTCCGAAACCCCCATAACATCGATTCCGTTATCCTTAAGACGCTTATATGTCCCTCCTGTTGATATCACTTGAATTCCAAGTTCCCCAAGTCCGTTTGCAAATTCAACAATGCCTGTCTTATCCGACACACTGAGTAAAGCTCTCATTATACGTACCTCCTAAACTTTACATTTGTATATTTATAATCATTCACCCTTTTGCTTTCGGTTTTGCATTTGGCGTTTGCCTTCGCAGTCTGCTTCAACCTCTGCGCCGGCTTCTGCGTCCGCGTTTGCCTTCGCCTCTACATTCGCTTTTGCAGGTCGGCAACAACCCTTCCGACCGACGCCTCAAGTATCTCATGTTCCGTCTCAAGCACTCTGGCCGCAAGGCTTTCGGGAGTATCGCCCGGAAGCACCGGAACTTTTTTCTGCATAATTATCTCTCCCGTGTCGACGCCCTCGTCAACAAAGTGAACCGTTGCGCCGCTTTCCTTTTCGCCTGCCGCAATTACAGCCTCATGAACCCTGATGCCGTAAAACCCCCTGCCGCAGTATTTCGGAATAAGCGACGGATGTATATTTACGATGCGTCCCTCATAAGCCTTTATAATTACAGGGGAAAGGACCTTCATATAGCCCGCAAGCACAATAAGATCCGTATCGGCCCTGCGAAGCTCTTCAAGCAGCTTTTCGTTCCGCTTCTCCTCATCGGGAAAATCCTTTCCGCTGACCACGCATGTGGCGATTCCGTGCTTCTTCCCTCTCTCCAGCGCGTACGCTGTATGGCTGCTTGAAATTATGCGGTTAATCGACGCTCCCGGAAGTCTTCCTGCTTCTGCCGCATCTATAAGCGCCTGCAGATTCGTTCCTCCTCCGGAAACAAGAACCGTTATGTTGATTTTTTTATTATCCATTGATCTGCACACCGCTGCCTTTCACGATTTCGCCGATTATGCCGGCCGTTTCACCCGCAGCTTTGAGCGCGGAAACTACTGCTTCCGCCTCGCTTTTGTCTGCCATCATCATCATGCCGATTCCCATGTTGAAGGTTGAAAACATGTCTTTGTCCTCCGCCTCGGCACACTTTCCGATAAATTCGAATACGGGTGGAATTTTCCAGCTTCCCTTATTGATGCTTACGCCGAGTCCATCAGGGATAATTCTCGGAATGTTTTCATAAAAGCCTCCGCCCGTAATATGGGCTATACCATGTATATCCCCCGCCGAATGCGCTGCATTGCAGGCGTTTGCATAAATTTTTGTCGGTGTCAGAAGCGCTTCACCAAGCGTCATTCCAAGCTCGTCTATATAGTCCGAAACAGAAAGCTTCATCTTGTCAAAGAGTACCTTTCTTACAAGCGAATAACCGTTGCTGTGGATTCCCGAGGAGGCAATTCCTATAACTGCATCGCCCTCCTTTATTGCAGCGCCTGTAATCATCTTTTCTCTGTCAACAACGCCTACGGCAAAACCTGCCATATCGTATTCGCCGTCTCCGTAAAAGTCCGGCATTTCCGCTGTTTCTCCGCCGACAAGCGCGCTCTCCGCCTGAACGCAGCCGTCCGCAATTCCCTTCACGATTTCAGCGATTTTTTCGGCCGTCACATGACCTGTCGCAATATAATCAAGGAAAAACAGCGGCTTTGCGCCCTGACACAAAATGTCGTTGACGCACATGGCAACGCAGTCGATGCCCACCGTGTCGTGCCTGTCCATAAGAAATGCGATTTTGAGCTTCGTTCCGACTCCGTCGGTCCCCGAAACGAGGACAGGCTCCTTCATTCCCGCAACATCAAGCTTAAACAGGCTTCCGAAGCCGCCAAGTCCGGTGAGTACATTCGCATTAAAAGTCTTTTTTACATGCGGTTTCATCAGATCGACGGCACGTCCGCCTTCCTTTGTGTCAACTCCCGCATCTTTGTATGTAATCTTGCTCATTATTTCCTCCGTTTCTTTTTCGCAGCAGCCGTTACCGTAAAAGTCGCCGCCGCCACGAGCCGAAATAATTACAGGTGTAAACTATTCGAATTTCCTGCCGAGTTCAGGCAGCTCCATTGGATACTCCCCGTTAAAGCATGCAACGCACACATTGTTGTCTCCGAGCCTTACAGCGTCAAGCAGCCCCTGCACGCTCAGATAGCCGAGGGAATCGGCCCCTGTCATCTTGCATATTTCTTCGACGGAATGATCGGCCGCAATAAGCTTTTTCTTGTCCGGCGTGTCAATTCCAAAGAAGCACGGATCCGTAACCGGAGGCGATGCAACACGAAGATGAACCTCCTTTGCCCCCGCATCCTTCAAAAGCTTTACGATTTTCCCGCTTGTCGTGCCCCTTACGACGGAATCGTCGATCATTACAATGCGCTTTCCCTTCACATTTTCGCTAAGGACGCTGAGCTTGAGGCGCACGCTCAGTTCACGCATCCGCTGGTCCGGCTGTATGAAAGTTCTTCCTACATATCTGTTCTTGATAAGTCCGTCCCCATAAGGAATTCCCGATGCTTCGGCATAACCGATTGCAGCAACCGTTCCCGAGTCGGGTACGGAAATTACCATATCGGCCTCGACCGGACACTCCTTTGCAAGCGTCTTCCCGCACTCTTTTCTCGCAAGATAGACATTGCGTCCGTCAATATCGCTGTCAGGCCTTGAAAAATACACGAATTCAAAGGCGCATCCCGCCTTTTTCGCAGTTTTGTCATATTTTACGGATTTAAGTTCCCCGCCTTCTATAACCACCATTTCGCCCGGCTCGACGTCACGGATAAGTCTGGCTCCCAGAAGCGAAAATATACAGCTTTCGGAAGAAAGAATAAATCCGTCGCTTGTCTTGCCTATGCAAAGAGGTCTGATGCCGTTCGGATCGCGCACGCCGATAAGTTTCTCTCCCGATGTAATTACAAGGGCATACGCACCCTTTACAATCTTGAGAGTCTTAATAATGGAATCCTCAAGCGAATTTTCCCTTATATGTCTTGCAATCAGCGCTGCGATAACTTCGGAGTCTATTGTTGTCTGAAAGAAAAAACCGCTGTCCTGAAGCTCGTCGCGCAGGATGTTCGCATTTACGAGATTTCCGTTGTGCGCAAGCGCAATTGAGCCGCCTTTTGAATAAACGACAAGCGGCATCGCATTGACCGCATGGCTTTCTCCGGCTGTCGAATATCTTACATGACCGATTGCGATATCACCCTGAAGCCGTTCAATAATTTCGTCGTTAAAGACTTCCTGAACAAGACCCATCTCCTTGTAATACTGGATTTTCCCGGCCTTGTTCGCTGCTATTCCGGCGCTTTCCTGACCTCTGTGCTGAAGTGCATGAAGTCCGAAATATACAGACCTTGCTATGTCCTCCTTACCCGGGGCATAGACTCCGACAACTCCGCATTCGTCATGGAAATGCTCGTCAAATCCCGCCTCGGTGCGGATGTCATTTTCATTAAAATTCATCATATGTGATTTCCTCTCTGTAATTACGACGCGCAGTGCAAACCGGCACTTCCCGGCTTCGGAGGCGTCTGTGCATGAACCTGTGGGCAGCCGTCCGGCGCCTTCTCATAAGTCCCGCCTTTTATTTTTTGACTCTGTTGAAGACTTCCTGATATGTTTCTTCAACATTTCCAAGGTCGCGTCTGAAGCGGTCCTTATCCATCTTTTCGTTTGTATTTACATCCCAGAGCCTGCATGTATCGGGCGAAATCTCGTCGGCAAGAATTACCTTTCCGTCAAAAAGTCCGAATTCGATTTTAAAATCGATAAGCTTGAGATCTCTTTCGAGGAAAAATTCCTTTAGCGCATCATTTACCATGTAGGCGTATTTTTTAACATCCGCAAGCTGCTCCTCTGTTGTAAGCTCAAGCGCGAGGATGTGATCGTCATTGATAAGTGGATCTCCGAGCGCGTCATTCTTGTATGAGAACTCAAGCACAGGTCTTTTAAATACAATACCCTCCTCAACGCCGTAACGCTTTGAAAACGAGCCTGCCGAGACATTTCTGATAATTACCTCAAGCGGCAGAATCTTTACGGCTTTTACAAGTGTCTCTCTTTCGGAGAGCTGCTCGACAAGATGCGTAGGAACTCCTTTTTCTTCGAGCATTTTGAAAATGATGTTGGCCATTGTGTTGTTAACAACGCCTTTTCCCGCAATCTGACCTTTCTTCAGGCCGTTGAAAGCGGTTGCATCGTCTTTGTAATCAACGATAAACATCTTTTCGTCATCTGTTTTGAAAACTTTCTTTGCTTTTCCCTCATATATCATTTCCAGCTTTTTCATCTTTGAATCCTCCCGATTACAATCATTTATCTTAACTTTTCTTTTATATGTATATGTGTATTTATATCCGTATATCCGTATTTGCGTATTTATATACGTATATGCGTATTTGCGTATTTGCGTTGTGTGTATCGCTGCGCTGCGCCGTTTCAGGCCCACCGGTTAGCGGTTTCTGAACTCGCAGTCAAGCTCTCTTATGTCCTGTTCCATTTCGACCTTGTAGTTTGCAACGGCTTCGCGAAGCTTCGGATATTTTATTCCGAGCATCTGCACCGCAAGAAGCGCTGCATTTTCGGCTCCGTCAACGGCAACTGTCGCAACGGGAACTCCCTTTGGCATCTGGACGGTTGAAAGAAGTGAATCCAGTCCGTCAAGAGTGCTCGATTTCATCGGGATTCCGATGACCGGAAGCGGTGTAAGCGACGCAAGCACGCCTGCAAGATGCGCTGCCTTTCCGGCCGCGGCGATAATCACCTCGATCTCGTTTTTCTCCGCGCTGCGCGCGAACTCGGCCGCCATTCCCGGCGTTCTGTGCGCCGAAATAATTCTTGTCTCGTACTTCACGCCGAATTTCTTCAAAATCTCCTCTGCCTTTGAAACAACCGGATAATCCGACTTGCTTCCCATTACAATTGCAACCTTCATAGTCGCTCCTTTCTGCAGTTTAGTCTGCGCTGCGCTCTATTTAAAGTAATTTACTCCCGATTCAAACAGTTTCTGGTCTCTTTCTCCGGGAACATTTCTGTAAAGGTTTTTGCCTATTCTCTCGCTGTGTCCCATCTTCCCGAAGATACGGCCGTCAGGTGAAGTGATGCCTTCGACAGCAAGAACGGAACCGTTAGGATTGTACGGCATCTGCATTGAAGGTCTGCCCGAAAGATCGACATACTGCGTTGCGATCTGACCGTTTTTCACAAGTTCTTCGAGCACGCCTGCGCCTGCCTCAAATCTTCCTTCTCCGTGTGAAACAGGAATGGTAAATATATCACCTGTATTTGTCCCCGCAAGCCACGGTGATTTGTCGGAGGCAATTCTTGTTCTTACAAGCTGCGAAACATGGCGTCCGATTCTGTTGAAGGTCAGAGTAGGCGACTGTTCCGTTCCCTCGGTAATCTTGCCGAACGGAACAAGGCCAAGTTTTATCAGGGCCTGGAAGCCGTTGCAGATGCCGAGCATCAGGCCGTCGCGGTTTTCCATAAGTTCGCTGACCGCGTCGGCCACAGCCGGATTTCTGAATACCGCCGTGATAAACTTGGCCGAACCGTCAGGTTCGTCGCCTCCCGAAAATCCTCCCGGAATCATGATTATCTGGCTGTTTCTGATTTTCTTTTCAAGCTCCGATATCGATTCTGTAAGCTGGGCCTCCGTCTGATTGCAAATCATATGGAGTTCTGCCTGCGCGCCCGCTTTCTCAAAAGCTCTTGCGGAATCGACCTCGCAGTTTGTTCCCGGAAATACCGGAATCAGAACGCGCGGGCGCTCCGTCTTTATATGCGGCCCCACAAAGCTTCTGTTTGTATAACTAATTTCTTTTACATTTGTAGCATTTTCCGTTTCGCCGTCCGCAGTCGTAGGGAAAATCCTCTCAAGAGGAGTTTTCCAGAGGCTTTCAGCCTCTTCCGATTCGATGCTGATGCCCTCTTCGCCTGACGTAAAAGGCATGTATATACTTTGTTTATCCGTAGTCTTTCCTATTACAATTCCGGTCGTTCCCGTAAAAAGTACTGCCGCATCTTCCGATGCATCAATTTCAAGCAGCATCGAACCGTAATCCGAAGCATATGCACACTCCCCGGAAACCGGCTCAAAAGCGGCTCCTATCCTGTTGCCGACGGTCATCTTGTAAGCTGCAATGAAAAGGCCTCCCACTCCGACGGTGTTTGCCGCAAGAATTCTGTCTGCGGCAGCAAGCTCTGCTACTCTTGCGAGATTTGCCTTGTATTCTTCGAATTTCATCGTTCCGTCTTCGGATTTCGGAGCCGGCAGATAAACAAGTGTGCTTCCCGCTTTTTTAAATTCCGATGAAACAACATGATTTGCGTCACATACGGCAATTGCAAATGAGACAAGTGTAGGCGGAACATTAATGTCCATAAATGTTCCCGACATGCTGTCCTTTCCGCCGATTGAAGCAATACCGAGTTCTTTTTGTACCTTTAATGCGCCAAGAAGAGCCGATGCGGGTTTTCCCCATTTAACCGGGTCGTCTCCAAGCTTTTCAAAATATTCCTGGAAAGTAAGGTGAACCTTTTTAAAGTCGCCTCCCATTGCCGCGATTTTTGTAACTGAATCTATTACAGCGTAATAAGCTCCAAGGAACGGGGCTTCCGATGAGATTTCAGGGTCAAATCCCCAGCTCATCATCGTCGCCGTGTCTGTTTCTCCGTTTCTGAGAGGCAGCTTTGCCGCCATTCCGCATGCAGGTGTAAGCTGATATTTTCCGCCGAGCGGCATCAGAATCGTTCCCGCGCCTATTGTACTGTCAAACCTCTCTATAAGGCCTTTTCTGCTGCAGCACTGAAGCGACGAAAGATAGTCACGCGCAGTCTTTTTAGGATGCGCCTTGCCCTTTGAAGCAAATGGTTTCTCTCCGGCCTTTGCAAAAATTCCGTCCACGCGGGCTTGTGCCTGCTGCGTTACTCCGTTTGTATTGAGGAAATCCCTGCTCAAATCGAGTACTTTTTTGCCGCGCCAGGTCATTACAAACCTTCCCGTATCGGTAGCCTTTGCGACTGTTGTTGCCTCTAAATTCTCCTCTTTTGCGTACTTCATGAATTCTTCTTCATGTTCCGGCGCAATGACAACCGCCATTCTTTCTTGTGATTCTGAAATAGCAAGCTCTGTTCCGTCAAGTCCTTCGTACTTCTTTGGCACCAGATCCAGATTTACTTCAAGACTGTCTGCCAGTTCCCCGATTGCAACAGAAACGCCGCCGGCTCCGAAATCGTTGCATCTCTTTATGAGAACAGCAACCTCTTTCCTTCTGAACATTCTCTGAAGATTTCTTTCAACGGGAGGATTTCCCTTCTGAACCTCAGCTCCGCAGGTCAGGATTGATTCCTTTGTATGACCCTTTGATGAGCCCGTTGCGCCGCCGCAGCCGTCACGACCTGTTCTTCCGCCCAGAAGAACTATAATATCACCGGCTTTTGGCCTCATTCTCACTATGTTTTCCGCCGGAGCCGCACCGACTACAGCGCCTATTTCCATTCTCTTTGCAACATACGCTTCATCATATATCTCGTCGACAAGACCTGTCGCAAGACCTATCTGGTTGCCGTATGAGCTGTATCCTGCCGCAGCGCCCTGCGTAATTTTCATCTGCGGAAGCTTGCCCTCAAGCGTCTGATCTACCGGCCTTCCCGGGTCTGCACAGCCCGTTACGCGCATTGCCTGATATACATACGAACGTCCCGAAAGCGGGTCTCTTATTGCTCCGCCAAGGCATGTTGCGGCGCCTCCGAAAGGTTCTATTTCAGTAGGATGATTGTGCGTCTCGTTCTTGAACATCACAATCCAGTCCTCTTCCTTTCCGTCGACAACAGCCTTTGTCCTGATGCTGCAGGCGTTGATTTCTTCGGATTCATCAAGATCTGTAAGCACGCCTTTTTTCTTCAGGTACTTCGCTCCGATGCAGGCCATATCCATCAGAGAAACGTCTTTGTCCTTTTCTCTTTCGGCATATACTTCCTTTCTCATGTCGAGATATTCCTCAAAAGCAGCCTTGACAAGCTTTGCGTATTCATCGCTATCGTTAAATTTTACATTTGTAAGTTTTGTGTTGAAGGTCGTGTGTCTGCAGTGGTCTGACCAGTATGTATCTATAACTCTTATCTCTGTAATTGTCGGGTTTCTTTTCTCCTGCGCCGCATAATAATTCTGCACAAAGGCGATATCCTCTCCGCTCATTGCAAGTCCCATCGAGCCTCTCATATTTTCAAGCTGCTCCGGTGTCATATTTACAAAGCCGTCCAAGGTAGCCACATCCTTCGGCACTTCCGCCGAAATTTCAAGGCTTTCAGGCTTTTCAAAGGAGGCCTCGGTCGAATCAACGGGATTGATCAGATAATTTTTGAGCCTCAAAAGGACCGTTTCATCTATGGCATTTTCTTCTTTTGAATACACCGCAATAATCTTTGCGCACTTAACAAGCGGATTTGACTTCGGGTTAATAAGGCGCAGGCACTGCATTGCGGAGTCCGCTCTCTGGTCGTACTGCCCCGCAAGATATTCCATTCCAAAATAGAAAGAGCCGGTATCCGCAGGCAGGCTTTCATCATAAACCTTGTCGGCAGCAGGCTCCGAAAATACTGTATGCTTCGCTTTTTCAAAGGTCTCGTCATCGAGGTCCGCAATATCATAGCGGTTGAACAGTCTGAGTTCATCTATAAAATCCATGCCGAGATTCTGCCTGATGTCAGCAAGAATGCTGCGTGCTTCAACATCAAACCCTTCCCTTTTTTCAACGTAAATTCTCTTAATCATGTTTTCCTCCCATATCCTTCGAACATCTGCCGTAGCCGCACGTTACGGCTTATCATCTCCTCGATTGTTCGTGTTTTTGGAATTATATTCGGTCTGTATTTCTTTGATATCGATATAATAATGTATATTTACGAACAATTCAAGTATTATTAGAATAATTTTTCGTGTTTTTTAAATTAAATACGAACATACTTCGGCAGTGGCAGTTTATTCGTTCGTATTTTCTCGGTTCGCTTACTTCTTAATCATCACGTGCAGCCGCAAGATAAAAAAGACGCAGCCCGCCAATACGGACTGCGTCTTAAATCGATGTCAGTTGAACGTGTATGTGCAAGTTGTCAGTCCGGAAATATTTTGAAACGCCGGCCCGGATATATCTGGGCAACCGACCGGCCTGACCGCATTGCAAATTTGACTATAACTATTGAATTCCCGGCTTCCTCCGGCCGGTCTTTTATTCCTGCTCGTGCTCGTTTTCGTGATTGCCGGCTTCGGCGGCAGCTTCGGCGGCAACTTCATCAGTACCGGCTCCGTCATCACCGGCTTCGGCAGTATCGCCTCCGGCTTCAGCTTCAGCTTCGTCATCATCAGTATCAAACATACTTTTCTGTCCCGGAAGAGGCGGTTCGATTTCTTCTTCTGCCCCTCCTCTGATAAGCCCGGCCGACGTGCTGAACAAATCGAGTGAAATCTGCTGCAGATCGACACCGTCGGGAGCCTCCGAAATATGAATTGCACTTTCGATATCTTCAATCTCCGGCAATTCTTTTACACTTGTAAGTCCGAAGTGCTTGAGAAACATATCTGTTGTTCCGTACAAAATAGGTCGTCCTATTGAGTTCGCACGGCCCACCTCCGCAATGAGAGATTTTTTCTCCAGACCTTCAAGAACACGGTCGCATTTTATGCCCCTGATGCTCTCGATTTCTCCTTTTGTAACCGGCTGTTTATATGCAATAATCGCAAGGACTTCAAGTGCCGACTGTGAAAGCCTTTTTTGCTTGACCGGCGTGCACAGTCGCTCAATATATCCGGCATTTTCTTCCCTTGTTACATACTGAAAAGTCTTGTCAACCTCTCGGATAACAATGCCTCTTCCCTCCTGTTCATACTCCTGTTGCAGTTCTTTGAAATATTCATAGGCATCTTTCCAGTGTATATTAAAAATCTCTGCTGCCAGTTTTACATCCAGAGGTTCACCCCATGTAAAAAGCATCGATTCAAATGCCGACTTGATTGTTTTACTGCTGGCCACTTTTATAATCTCCTTCTAATTTTGTTCTAAACCTTATATATACATTCTTTATAGCTGCTATAAGCTGTCTTCCCCATGCGCCCGGTTTTTCCTTTGGTTTTCGCCGGCGCATTGTTGATTTTTCAACATCTTTCGCCCGTTGCCGAATTGCCTGCACGCCATATGCAGCGCATCCGTACCTAGGCCTGCAAAATTGTTAACCTAATGTTGACATTATTGCATCGCGAAAATTTTCGTTGCTCCTTTTGCCGGTTTTCCTAACTCGGTCATATTTCTTTGGCACAAACTCCAATTCGCAATTTGGCTTTGTTATATTGTAAACCTTATCGTTAATTGTCAACCAGGCTTTTTCGGCGGTCTTTCTCTCATACAAATTTCTCTTGCGCAAGCTCCCTGCGCTCCACCCTTTTTCCCAAAAATCAGGCTTGTTTTTTGTGCCTGCGGTTATTTTTCACCGTCGTAATTATCGAGAGAAAAAACGTCCTCATCTACATCGTTATTTTCGCCTTCATCTTCATCAGAAGGCAAAGAATCCTCTATTTCGCGCTCTCTTTTTTCGATAATTTTCCGTTCTTCCTCAAGCTCTGCCTCGAACTTTTTTATGGCTTCCTCCTCTGCCTTTTTTGCAGCCTCGGAATCTATCTTGTCAACACGTATATCCGCATAAGGGCGCTTCTGAAAAAGCGCAACCGCTCTTTCTCTTACCATCTCAAGAAGCGACGCAAAGGTCAGCACCTTGTTATATCTGTCCGGCTCGTCACTTATCAGCTCGGAAAAGTTTACACTTGTAACTTCCTTCTCCTCGAAGAAATCTCTGATAAAGGCAATCTTGTTTTCCATGGTGGTTTTCTGCCTTTCCACCCTGGCATAATGTCTTTTTATATATTCAAGCTTATGCTTCTTTTGCAGGAAGTTGTTGAAAGCATTGACAAACTGCTTTATGTCCAGATTAAGATATTCATCCGGCGCATTCGTATACCTGCTCAGGTCCTCCTGCGGCTTCTCATAAATATGAGACATCCGCTCTTCCTGCAGTTCAAGAATCTCGGCAGCCAGCTTAAACCTCTTGTATTCGAGAATTCTTTCCACCAGCTCGCTTCTCGGATCCTCTTCTACAAGTATCTCACCGTCAAACCCCGACCTTGGAATGATCATCTTGGACTTTATTTCAATAAGAGTCGCCGCAAGAACCATGAATTCCGAGGCCACCTGAACGTCTGTCTCCTGCATTTTCCCTATATAATCAAGATACTGGGACGTAATCTCGGCTACCTGTATGTCATATATGCTCATCCTGGCATTTTCTATCAGATAAACGAGCAGATCGAAAGGACCTTCAAAAGAATTTAGTTTTACTTTATATCCCATAGAATTTACATCTTTCCTTATTTAAATACGATTTATATCCGTACTCTTTCCGGCATGCACGCTAATTGCTTTTACATTTGTATATCTTTTGCCGCCGCTTCGCATTTTTTATATCAGCTAAATAATTTTGCAAGATTTTCTGTATACGGAGGGTATACTATTCCCTTCTCCGTAATAACCGCAGTAATATACTTTGCGTCTGTCACATCAAACGAAGGGTTGTAAGTCTTCACCCCTGCGGGTGCCATCGGTTTCTCGTACCACATATTGCTTATTTCCGCACCGTCGCGGAGTTCAATCGGTATATCGGCCCCGGTTGGCGTATTCAAATCTATAGTGGAAGACGGAACATACATATAAAACGGGATGCCGTATTCCTTTGCGAGTATTGCAACTGCCGAAGTACCTATTTTGTTTGCGCCGTCCCCGTTTGCGGCCATACGGTCACAGCCGACCAAAACGGCATCTATCCAGCCGTTTTTCATAACGATTGAGGCCATGTTGTCGCAAATCAGCGTAACATCGACACCGGCCTTTGAAAGCTCCCATGCGGTAAGTCTTGCTCCCTGCAAAAGAGGCCTTGTTTCATCGGCAAACACCTTAAAGTCATAGCCTTTTTCCTGCCCAAGATGAATCGGCGCAAGGCAGGTTCCGTACTTTGCCGTTGCAAGCGCACCCGCATTGCAGTGCGTCAGAATGCCCATACCGGGTTTCAGAAGCGAAAGGCCGTATTCACCCATTGCCCTGCAGGCTTCCTCGTCTTCTGTCCGTATTGCTTCTGCCTCGGCAAACATAATTTCGTCTGCGCGTGCCATCATTTCGCTGCCCGACAGATACCTTAGTTCAGATTCGCAGGAGCGTATCTTTTTTTCCATTCTGTTAAGAGCCCAGGAAAGGTTTACAGCTGTCGGCCTTGATGATGAAAGATATTCGCTCGTTCTTTTTATCTGGTCGATAAAATCATCATATTCTTTCGGTTTCAGTCTTCTGCAGACTATATAAAGACCGTATGCAGCCACAACGCCTATCGCCGGCGCTCCTCTGACCTTCAGCTTTTTGATTGCATACCAGACATCCTCTCCGGAAGCAAGTTCCAGATATCTTTCCCTGCCGGGAAGAAGTGTCTGGTCAAGAATCATAAGCTTGTCATTTTCGAATTTAACCGGTGTAATACTGAGCATACCGTTTCATCCCCCAACAATCGCTGAAATTTCAACATTTCCCATGTCTGTTAACTGCTTTTTTCAGATGCAGCCGTACGATGCGCGCCTGATGCATACACGATGCGCGTCCGATGCATACACGATGCACGCTTGATATGTATATACATTATATATATGCGTATATACTTTGTTTACACTTGCATCATTTTTTCTGCTGCGGGTTATAATTATATCAAAATGCCGGTTTTATTGCAATCTCGTAAAAATTGAGAGGCCTCCTGCCGGAGGTATGACATATTTGTCTTCTGAGATTGCCCGGGCCGGCCGCGCCCCTGCCGATTCCCGAACATCCGCTTCTTTATCTTCAAAAAAACAAAGAACCGGGTCGTCACCCGGTCATTTGCTTTTTCTAAAATATGCTATTTTGTCGCGTTATATTTGTGCCACATACCCGTTACTCAAAAGGTAATTTCCGATGCCGCTGTTTGCGGCCAGTACCCTTGATGCATAGGCTGTGGAATGAGTTCCACGATTAACTCTGAGCGAACCCTGATTGTATGCGGATAATGCTTTCACATAGTCGCCTCCGTAGGCTGTGAGCTTTGCACCAATCAGCGCTGCGCCGATGTTAATGTTTACTCTTGCATCGTATAGCTGCGTAATCGTAACGCCGTAACCTTTTGCTGTGCCGGGCATGATCTGCATCAGCCCTACAGCACCGCCTCCGGATACTGCAGATGCGTTAAATGTACTTTCCTTGTGTGCAATTGCCATAAGCACTTTCTCATCGACTCCGTATGATTTTGCAGCGTCCTTAAACATAAATACAAGCTGCTGTGCATAGGTCTTTGAGATGCCGGAATTGTAATTCCTTATGTACTGTGCCAACCCCTGATTGTATAATGACTCTTTTTTGTCGCAGAAGGTCTCGGCTTTCACACCCGGTTTAGTACTGATACAGACTCCGTAATAGGAGTCAAAATAAAGATTCCAGCCGAAGCTTGAATCGTCCTGCATCGCTCTCAGCGGCAGGAATACAGTCTTTCCGATTGCCAGTACCGGCAGTCCGTCCATATCCATCTCATGAACGGAAGAATCAAAAGCGGAAAGAACCTCTGATTCATTTGATTCGTCCCGGTCATCGTAAACCAGAACTCTTGTGCCTGAAAGAATAGTGAGATTCATCGGATCTCCGTTATTCTTCATCCAATTTGAACTAATGTTACTTCTAGTCGAATCGGTTTTCAGCAGTTTTAATGTGCGGCTTTCCCAATCCATCTCTGCGGTGAACCCGCAAATTTCCCCCATCTCAGGGGTTAATGGAAAGTAGGTCGTGTAGCCAAGCAAGAGGAACGGATACTGCAGATTTCTGTTCACTATCTCCGCACCGTTGATGACTACATGTTTCACAAAATAATCACCTTGAACGTTTTCGTCAGCATAAATAGAAATTGATGAGAAAAATACGATGGTCAACGAAAGCCACACAATAATAAGCTTCTTTGCCATTTGTGTTTCTCCTCTCATTCTCTGCTTCTGCCTTGAAGCATTTTCAATTATATCACATGACTCCAAAAAGTACAGTTTTTCTTGAGTTCCTCGAATATTCAGCAAATTAAATTTGGCTGAATTTCAACGGTTTCGCGGATTTTTTCAAAAAATTCTTTAGATTTACAAAGCGATTTTTACAGCAAAATAATACTGTTCATCTTACATTTCTTCCTAATGCTGTAAGTGTTTTTAGCCCTGATTTTTTACAAAAAACATCGCTGGGATTAGTTTATATTTGCTTTATGGACTATTTTACGATGCAGGGGTATAATGCAGATGAAAAGCGCGCCGTCTCATATACAGTTGTAAACTTTACGGCCGCCCAACGAAAGGTAATTACTTGTAATGAGAAAACAACGAAATGGCAGGCTTACGCTTTTGCGTGACCTGATATACGGAATAATAATCGGCATAGCGAACATTATTCCCGGAGTCAGCGGCGGCACCATGATGGTCGTGCTAAATATATATGACAAATTCATGTATGCCCTGAGCACCAAAAACTTCAAAAAAAATCTGGGATTTCTCTGCCCCCTGCTTGTCGGATGTCTGCTGGGACTGTTGCTGTTCAGCCGTCTGATGGTCAGTCTTCTCGAAAATCACTCAGTATTATTAAGCTACTGCTTTCTGGGAATTATTACAGGAAGCATACCAATGATTTACAAACGTGCAAGATTTGAAAAAGTCAAGCCTGTAAATATCGGCATTTTCGTCCTTGCAGTAGTCTTTATGGTAGGGATATCGGTGCTCGGCTCGCAGCTCCAGGGAAACGACATCACATATATAAGTCCTCTTATAACTGCGGGCGGATTTGCGGCTTTCCTTTGGCTCTTCTTTTCCGCGGCCGTTTCAATAAACGCAACGCTGCTGCCGGGAATAAGCGGATCTTTTCTGATGCTGCTCCTCGGCTCGTATGCAAGCATGCTGGAGGCTATCGCTACATTTGACTTTGTAATAATTATTCCTCTTGTAGCCGGTGCGCTTCTCGGCGCTTTCATCGGCATTAAGACTATAAAAAATATGCTCAGAAACCATCCTCAGGCACTGTATTTCGGAATACTCGGTCTTATAACCGGTTCGCTTTATGCGCTCTATCCGGGCTTTGCACCGCTTATCCTTGAACCTGTCGAGGGATACCTGTCGCTTGTTGCGCTCTTTGCATGCGCATTCGTATCCTACCGTTTCTCCTTAACCGAAAAAGAATAGACCCTTACGGATTCCTCTGATGTCTTAATTTATAAATCAGCCGTCAAATTGCTGTATGTACGATAGTTCACTTTATAAATCCCACATTCTCGTTGTAGTATATACTATGTATATACTACATTTCATTTATTAAAAGCCCACCTGAAACCGCAAAGTTAAACGCTTAAACTCTGATATTGGATTTACGCAATCCGACTATTATCCATGATTCATATATACTTTGTATATACATACGCCGTGTGCCGGAATTACGGCGTTTTTAGACTGACGCAGCTTTCGGATAGGGCCATAATATCTACCGCAACGTTTATTTTTCGTGCCGACAAAAACAAAACACCTCTCAGCTCCGTGAAATTTTCTTCTGTACCACGGTAATTTTACAATAGCTTTTTACAATAGTTTTTTACAATAGCATGGAGATCTTTGTTTTATGCTACGGGAAGATTTATTTATACCACCGGAACTTTTATCCTAATTACATAATTTCCATATAAAAGCCTATCGGCCTGCAGCTAAATATGACTTTGATTATACGAATAAAAAATATAATTTGCGCGCCCGTTTTTCGGTTTACATATGTAAACTTTTATTTTCCTCGTTTTATTCGGGATCGTTTTTTGCCGGCATGATTTCTGTTTTAAAATCCGAAGGCAAAAAATCCGGCTGCAATTTTTATATTTTTTCTCGATCTATTTTAATTTTTTCCGTGGTATTTTTCGCTGCCGATTTTTAAATTTTTTTCTTCTCACAGGCAAAATATTTTTTTGCTGCTCGTTTTCCACATTTATACAATTGCTCCGAAATTTTCTTCTTCAATCTTTCCGAAAAAATTCTTGCGTGCCTCGCATTTATTGTTAATATTTGTCTTAATTTCTACTATTATGAAGTAATTTTATTGTCATTTATAGGTTTACAATATCCGATATTTTGCTTTTTACCCCGTTACTCCTCTTAATTTTGGATTCTGTTTTCCATTCATTTCCAAAAATCGACCTTTTTCAGGCAGTTTATCTGCCGGCAGCCTGCGGCTTTTCCGGAGGCCTCTTTCCCTGTCGTTTGGTTTACGCTGCGTAAACCGGTTCATAGGGATTTCTTTCGAAACGTTCCGTCATATTCTTGTAATTTCAACATTTATGAGAGATTTCGAATATCCATGGTTTCTCATTGCGTTTTCAATAAATCCGTTTGACGCTGTTTTTGCAGCCGGCGTCATTGCCTTTATGCTTCCAAAAATCGTCGTAAAACACTTGTTTTCGAACTTTTGTTCTGAGATTTTGCAGGTTTTAAGCTTTTGCCATCCCGGGAAAGTTGTGGGGGTTCCTTCTTCCCCCTCTTTTTTGATTGTAAACCAGCTCTTTTTTATTGTCGCCTTGCCTGGTCTCTCAGCCGTTCCCCCGTTTTGGGGCATATTGGGCACCTTTCGGGCTTCTTCTCTTCTTCCGGAGCTCTTTCCCCTCATTCCCCCCGGGGGTTCTTCCGTTCATCCCTTTTCCCGTTCATTACTTTTACGCAAGGTGAATGTAATGACCGGGATTTTTCAAAAATGCAGCTCTTCCTCAACTCTTCCGCCGCTCAAAATTATTTGTATTGTAAACTTAATTGTCATCCTTGCTCTGAAAGTGAGTGTTACCAAGGGTTTTGCGGATTCATTCATTTCTCTTTTATCCCGCCCGTTTCCCCTTTTCCCTCGATAATTTTCTTATTCATTATTGTCCACGCAAAGTTAACAATACGCGTTTTTAGCAGATTGTCCGTTTTTTGGTGCATTCAGTCCTTTTTTCTGTCTGTTTCAGCAGTCTTCTTTCTCTGCCCTCCGCCTCCGATATTTTGCTTTGCGCCCCTTGTATATATTTTGTATATACCCTATAAAGTATTGAAATTCCAACGTTTTACCTTATCGTTGCTTGTTTCTGCTCCTCTCGCAGTGCCTTCTTTTCCTCTGTTCCCCTTATTTTGCTGTGTTGACAATTATTTTAGTCAACTTTATGCCTTTTGTCGTGTGCTGTAGGCCGTTATTTCTCCTTCCTGCGTCTTTTTCCTTTGCCCGCAATAGCTTCAGATGCCGCCTTAAAAGGTTTTTCCCAAAAAACCGCAACTTCCGGAATTGCAAGAGTCCTTTTGACAAATTCAATTCCCCGAAAATTCGGCAATGCCTGAACCATACAATTTGCAAACACGAAAACAAATGCGAGGGGCTGTGGACTATCATCGCCTCAAACATTTACAACTGTAACCCTCAAAAGACCGCTTCCTCTTTCTTTAGGAAGGGTATGCCCCACCAAACGCTGTATTTGCAAGGCTTCCACGACGCAAGGCAAAAAACGCCGTTTTGAGCCGTTTTTTTTGCCGCGCCATATTCTGATACCTCTCAATGCATCTTTGCTGCTGATATTGCAAGCAGAGAATTTATAATGCTAATATTATATGAAGATCATATTGAGATCATATCGGAATTGTACAGAGAGCGTACAGAAAGAATATAGCGAAAGTATAGAGAGATAATATACATACAGAAATAACACCACAGCAATCCGATTTAATGGTAAAATATAAGCCTGAAGAAAAAAGTTATTAAAGGTGGATTACCGGATTTCCGGATTTGTGAATCCCCGGGTTACCGGGTTACCGGGTTGCTTGATTATGGATTACGGATTTCCGAATTTGTGAATCCCCGGGTTACCGGGTTGCTTGATTACGAATTACGGATTACCGGATTTGTGGATTCAGCAGATTTAACAGATTTGGCAGATTTGGCAGATTTGGCAGATTTAAATTTAAGCAAATAAAGAAAGGTATCAAACATAAAGGTCTAAAATTATGAAGTTTTATATTGCAGATGTATTTACAGAAACGAAATTTGGAGGCAATCCTGCGGGAATCATCCTGATTGATGAAGGAAAAGATTTCCCCGATCCTGAATTGATGAAAAAAGCCTCCGCGGAGCTGCGTTACTCTGAAACAGTCTTTGTCAAAAAACTTGACTCCTCAACGTTTCACCTTCGCTATTTCACAATCGAAGATGAAATCGAACTCTGCGGCCACGCAACAATCGGGGCTTTTGCACTTATGGCGCGTAAAGGTATCATCCGCCGCAACGGCGAATACACCGCCAGGACTCTTTCGGGCGACCTTGAAATCAAACTTCAGGAAGGCTTTGTAATGATGGAAGTCGGCCGGCCGAAAGTTCTTCGCCGTATAGAAATGAAAGACGAAACACTTGAGCTTTACAAAATTATGGGGCTCGACTACCAACCTCCCCTTGTGCAGTGT
>JAILLO010000040.1 GCA_024693105.1 Clostridia bacterium
ATAAAAAGCGGAAATGTCAAGACGCAAAGAGGAATCCGGGCATGATATTTTGCGGAATTCGGGATTTGCGCCCGGCTGCGTATTGACAAGAAATACAGCCCGCTATAAGATGTAATCCAATATTAAAGAATTTGCTGAAAAGGAAATTCGGACGGGGCCTTAATACAGGAAATTACGGATAGCGGATTTCAAATAGGAAATTCGGACAGCGGATTTCAAATAGGAAATTCGGACAGCGGATTTCAGAAAGGGAGCTTGTATGTGGGTTTATATTATCGGGGGCTCGCTTGCGGCGGCGCTTGCTGCGATTGCATTTGTTGCGGCTGAAGTGCGCAGAGCCTTTTTTTTAAACACATTTTCAAGAGGCAGAAGATGGAAAGGGATGCTCCTTGCAATCGCCGCAGTAATTATAGTATCTGTAATTACTGCGATGCTTCTTAATGCGGCAAACATGGTTATCATATTCATACATTTTTCGGTAATTCTTTTGCTGTGCAAGCTCGCGGGAAAGTGTATATACGCTTTTGCCGCCAAAGCGTCAGGAGGGGCAAATGCCGAAGCAAATGCCGAAACGAACGCCGAAGCGGAAATCACAGCGAATACCGAACCGAATACCAAAGCAAATACCAAAGCAAATACCGCCAAACCGGCACGAAAAATCTTTATAGCAGCTGCCGTAATTACAGTCGCATACTTGGCTTACGGTTATTACGCCGCGCATCACGTCATTGAAACGCGCTACACTTTGGATTCACACGGAAGGGAACCTCTTACCATAGTCCAGATTGCAGACTCCCACATCGGCGCAACAATGGATGGTGCGGAGTTTTCAGCCTACATGGCAGAAATAAGCAAAATGAAGCCGGATCTTGTTCTGTTCACCGGTGATTTTGCGGATGATGCCACCGACCCGGCCGAACTTGAAAAGGCGGCGGAAGGCCTCGGAAAAATTAAAACGAAATACGGAGTCTTTTATTCTGAGGGAAATCACGACCGCAGCCGAATGCCTCGGGGAATGAGTAACGATGTTTCAAAGGCGGTTACTGAAGCTTTTGAAAAGAGCGGTGTTACCGTTCTGGCGGATGAAGCGGTAAATATAGGAAAAGATTATGTTCTTCTTGGGCGGCTTGATAAATACAATGAAAGCAGGGCACCGATAGAAGAACTTATGGAAGCTGTAAAGAACAGCGGAAGCGGCGACAGATATTCAATTGTTATGGATCATCAGCCGTCTGATTATGATGCGGAAGCTGCGGCAGGCTGCAGCCTGGTCCTTTCGGGCCACACGCACGGCGGGCAGTTTATTCCGATATTGCGCGCAGGTGAAATCCTCGGAATGAATGATGCAACATACGGCCATGAAAAGCGCGGTGATACAGACTTTGTAATCACCTCAGGCATAGGCGACTGGAGCCTTCTTTTCAAGACGGGATGCGTTTCGGAGTATGTAGTAATCGAATTGCGATGAAGCATTCCGAAAGCCGCCCGATATGTGAAAAGAGCGCCTGAAAAAGCGCTTGAAAAAGCATCTGAAAGAGCGCCTGAAAGAGCACTTGAAAAAGCATCTGAAAGAGCATCAGAAAGAGCGCTTGAACTGGTGTCTGAAAGAGCGTTTGAAAGAGCATTTGAAAGAAAGGTAAAAGAGTGTGCGAAAAACGAGTACTCGTTTTTCACACACTCTTTTGTTTTTGTAAAATCGCGAAACATATCAAAATGTTTGAAATCTATGCCTTGGACAAGGAAAACACATCGTGCAAGGCATAGATTTCGACTGTAAAACAGATAATTTGTCTTCAGAGCAGTTTGCGATATGCCTTATACAAAAGAACAATGCTCCCAAGGCATAGCTTAGCATGTCTTGAAGGGGTTGAAGCAAAAAAGAAGCCGAAAAATATGACTTCACGCGCAAAGAAACTGCCGCCAAGGCATAAATTTCAAACAGCCGGCCCCTTGCCGACTGCCGACTGCCCCCTGCCACCAGCCCCCATGCCGGCCCGAAGCTAATTTCCCGGCTGATGCCCCTGCATCCAGCCCCCGGCACATCCGGATCCTGCCTGCCAATGTCGAATTTTGTCGAATTTTGTCGAACGAAAGCAGATTGAAAGGCACTGCACACAAATGTAAAATATTTACAAATACAAGCAGCTGCCGTCACCCGCAGCGCAGGATTTGTAGAAGCAACTGCCGTCACCCGCAGGGCAGGATTTGTAGAAGCAGCTGACGGGCGCCACAGCGCTGAAACACGGGTTCGGAGCTTGAGTTGAAGCGGAAGCACGGAGGAACGGCGATGCACTGCGGGTGACGGGCGGAGAATTCCGGGCGGCCGGCTGCGTAGAAAGGATGGGAAAAGAAAAAATGAGTATTATGAGTTATGAGGAATTCAAGGAGAGGATTAAAAACGAAATTCTTGATTATCTGCCGGAATTTGCAGAGGAAGGCGAGGTCAGAATAGGAATCGTAAACAAGGTGAATCAAAAACTTGAGGCACTGCAGATTTTTCCGGGAGGAGAAAAAAGCAACACAATATCCCCGAATGTATACCTTGAGCATGTTTATGACCGTTACAAGAAGTGCAGCGACATGGAGGAAACGCTTGAAAAAACCGCGGAAATTATCAGGGAAGGCTTTAAAAACGTCAAAAATCTGGGACCGGCTGATTTTAAAATGGACCCTGATTCGATAGTATTCATGCTTATGAACAGAGCTAAAAACGAGGAATATCTCAGAAGAATCCCGCACAGGGACGTGCTTGACCTTGCGCTGGTTTACAGAATGATATTCAGTACGGGAAGCAATGGACTTGTTTCTGCCGTTATAGGCAAAGCCCAGATGGAGGAATTGGGATTAAATGAGGAGGAACTTTACAATCTTGCACTGAAGAATTCCAAGAAAATATTTCCCGAAAAAATGAGAAGAGTCGGAGAAATGCTGGCAGATATGCTTAATTTAGGCGCAGCAAGACCGGGACTGCCGGGCAGTGACAATTTCGACGAGGAAATGAAGATGCCGCTATATGTACTCAGCAATTCGGCGGGAATTAACGGTGCATCCGCAATGCTTTATGAAGAGGTTCTCGAAAAGTGTGTATCTGAAATCGGTGACAACGTCTATATTCTTCCGTCATCTATCCATGAAGTGCTGCTCCTTCCGGAGAAATCCGGAAATCCTGAAGATCTGCGTGAAATCGTGAAGGAGGTAAACGCATCACACGTGGCACTGAACGAAATTCTTTCGGACGAAGTATATTTCTATAAAAAGGGAAGTGGTAAGCTGCAGATTGCTTAGAAAAAAATACAAAAATTAAAGAAAAAATTGTTGAAACGCACATAAAACTACTTTAATTATAGCTGATAAAATGTTATAATTACTCCTAATTGTTGCACAGAAGCAAGATTAAATTACAGGAAAAGAGGAAAAGATTTATGTTAGGAGTAATTGTAAATGCGGCGGCTGTTGTTGCAGGTTCGGCAATAGGGCTTTTGCTGAAAAAAGGCATACCTGCAAAGTTTACGGACATGATAATGAAAGGTGTCGGCCTTTGCGTTCTTTATATAGGAATTTCGGGAAGTCTCAAGGGCGAAAATACGCTTGTGCTGATTATTTCCATTGTAATCGGCGCGGTTATAGGCGAGGCCTGCGATCTTGACGGTCATCTCAACAGATTTGCCGAGGGGATTGAGCAGCGCTTCAAAAAGGAAGGCAAGGAAGGCCCTTCAATCGCAGAAGGCTTTGTAT
Organism: Clostridia bacterium; assembly: GCA_024693105.1. Taxonomy (GTDB): domain Bacteria; phylum Bacillota; class Clostridia; order Peptostreptococcales; family Anaerovoracaceae; genus JAILLO01. The sequence goes on from JAILLO010000040.1 coordinate 3,736, forward strand.
CGGCAAGTCTGCTGTTTTGTGTAGGCGCAATGACAATTGTCGGTTCACTTCAGGCAGGCTTAAGCGGTGACAATGAAATGCTTTTTACAAAGTCGACGCTTGACTTTATTTCCTCTATCGTATTTACATCGGCACTCGGCATAGGCGTCATGTTTTCGGCTGCGTTTGTATTGCTTCTTCAGGGCGGCATTGTTCTGCTTGCGCAGTTTGTGGCTCCCGTATTGAGTGATTATGTTATTGCGGAGATGACGTGCGCCGGATCGATTCTTATTATTGCACTTGGTTTGAATCTTGTCGGAATTACGAAATTCAAGGTAATGAACTACATGCCGGCGATGTTTATTCCAATAGCGCTTTGCCAGTTCATGTAGAAATCCGCAGCAGTAACGTGCGGGGCACGGAAAACCTCGGCGGTAACA
>JAILLO010000100.1 GCA_024693105.1 Clostridia bacterium
CCGGAATACATCCACATTCCGAGCGCAATGCCCATACCGATATAATAAACCCAGTCCTTGAACAAAATTCCGGATACACCCATAATTTCACCGTCTGCGGTAAACGGTAAAAGGGGATTCTGATGCCAGTTCATAAATCCGCAGACTGCAACCATTGCAAAAGCAACAATCGTCAGAACGGAAAGTACCGTGCTCACAATGCCGACATCTCTGACGCCCTTGATATTTATGTATGTAAAAATTCCTATAATGGCAAGTTTTGCCGCCATTTCCTGACCCCAGGTAAGGTTCCATGTGTTCGCAAGATATCCGCCCGCAAGAATTACATAAAGCGTATTATCAATATAAATTGATATCGTGCGCCACCATCCTGCCTGGAATCCCCAGAACTCACCGAGTGCCTCCTGCACCCACTTATAATATCCGCCTTCCTGCGGTCTTGCAGAACCAAGTTCCGAAGCCACAAGGCCAAGGGGTGCGCCCCAGATAAACGGAATTATAATAAGCATAAGTATTGTAAGGCCCGGACCCGATTCCGGAATCATTTCCTCAATACCGTAAGCTCCTGCCGAAACAAGGCAGAAAATCATACATACGACCGTCAGCACCTTGACATCGTGCTTTTTCAGTCCGTGTGCATCAGCCTGCACAACCGCTACATTTTTTTCTTCGTTCAATTCTTTTTCCTAAACCTTTACTATTTAATATTTAAAAGAACTGCGGTAAAAATCGCAGTTCAGTTTAAATCATAATTCCCGGCGCCCTTCCATCGCCTTCAGCAGCGTCACTTCGTCTGCATATTCAAGATCTCCTCCGACAGGAATACCGTGAGCTATCCTTGAAACCTTTATGCCGGAAGGCTTTACCAGGCGCGCTATATACATGGCTGTGGCTTCACCCTCAATGTTTGGATTTGTGGCAAGAATAATCTCCCTGACATCACTTTTCTGCAGCCTTATAATCAGCTGCCGCAGATTTATTTCCTCAGGTCCGATACCGTCCATCGGTGAAATTGCGCCATGAAGAACATGATAAATTCCGTTAAACTCTTTTATTCGTTCCATCGCGGCAACATCCCGCGGACTTTCGACAACACATATGACATCCCTTCTTCTTGAAGGATCGCTGCATATGCTGCATGGGTCTTCGTCTGTAAGGTTTCCGCATACGGAACAGTATTTCATTTTCTTTTTTGCATCTGTAATCGCCTCAGCAAGGGCATCGGCATCTTTGTCTTCCATTGCAAGGATGTGAAAAGCAAGTCGTTGTGCGCTTTTTCCTCCTATGCCGGGAAGTTTTGAAAGTTCTCCGATAAGCCGGCTGAGTGGTTTTGCGTAATGTTTCATATATATCTCCGAAAAAGCTTATCCAAAGCTCCGGCGTTAATAATTAATTTCCGGTGCTGACGTTTTCTCTTCCGTTTTTAGAGTCCCGGAATTCCGAGACTGCCCGTAAGTTTGCTCATTTCAGCCTGTGAGATTTCTTCCATCTGTCTGAGCGCTTCATTTACGGCTACCATTATAAGATCCTGAAGCATTTCAACATCGTCCGGATCTACAACATCTTTCTTAATTTCAATATTTGTAATCTGCTTCGTTCCGTTTACCGTAACTGTAACGGCACCGCCGCCGGAAGTTGCCGTAGCTTCCATCTTGTCGATTTCAGCCTGTGTTTCTTCCATTTTTCTCTGAACTGCCTGCATCTGCTGCAGCTGCTTTTGCATATTTGCGCCGCCACCGCCGCCCGGCTTCTTTCCTGCTCTCATTCCTTTTCCCATAGTTCGTATAACTGCCAAAAGGCAGTTTCTCCTTTCTTTTCAAAATAATTTATTCGATTTTCACATCTACTCCCAAAATATTCTGGAGATTTGCTGCGATATTTTCTGTTGTAAGTTCACTGTTTGGTGCTACGGCCTCATTTTCTCCGGCAAGGACGCATTCAAGATGACGCTGCGCACCTGTTATCTGCGCCATAATGCTTTCAAGCATTTCCCTGTTGTTTTTTATGTAATCAAATGCCAGTTCCGAGTCGGTAACAACTTTGAAGAATCCGTCACTTATTTCTGTAAGGCGCGTTTTTTTCCTTACAATATTGAAGCTTGCCTTTGATGCTTCGCCTGTTTCGAAGACATTATGCCACAATTCCTCAAGTTCCGCCTTCGAATATCTGACAGAAGCTGCCGAAGCTCCGGCTCCTTCTGCTGTCTGTGAGTCTGCGTCCGTACCTGCCGAAGCGCCGGTTTTGCCTTCATCTGAGCGGGCATTTTCCGGTCTGCCGGTAAGGCCGCTGTTTTCTTCTGCGGATACTGCAGTATGCACGCTTCGTGCCGTCACATCCGCAGCCGTTTTTTTCATGGCAGCTGCAGCGGTTTCCTTAGCCTGCGGATTCGCTGCCGCATTTACTGACGGCGAAATTCTCATAGGAGCCGCCGCGAATCCGGACGCAAGTTTGACTATGCAAAGCTCCAGAAGAATCCTCGGCTGCGCTGACCATTTTGCATCCGCAATCGTTTTTGAAAGTTCCAAAATGGCGTCATTGAGCTCCGGAAGATCGATTCTGTCACTCTGCTCACGCAGTCTTGAGGCATTTTCCGAAGACATATTCAGTATATCCTCAGGGTTCTTAAGGAATTTGACCACAAGAAGATTTCTGTAATGTGACAGCCAGTCTCTCATAAACTGGCGTACATCCTTACCGTCCGCAAGAACTTTGCCAAGCAGCAGAAGCGCTTCCGAAGAATTATGCGAAATTATATCATAAGTAAGCTCTGTAAATACTTCCTCCCCGGCAGTTCCGAGAAATTCAAGCACATCTTCTCTTGTAATATGCTTCTGACCCGCGGAAATGCACTGGTCGAGTATCGAAAGAGCATCCCTGACCGAACCGTCGGCGTTTACGGCAATAAGCCTGAGTGCATCTTCTGCCGCCTCAATGCCTCTTTCGGCGCAGATTTCCGTCATTCCGCCGCAAAGAAGCTTTTCGCTGACCCGCCTGAAGTCGAGCCGCATGCATCTTGAAGTAATTGTCGCAAGCAGCTTTTGCGGTTCGGTTGTTGCAAGTATAAACATTACATTTTCCGGCGGTTCTTCAAGCGTCTTTAAAAGCGCATTGAAAGCTCCGGATGACAGCATATGCACCTCGTCTATGATGTATACCTTTTTTCTTCCGACAGCAGGCGGATACTTTACACTTTCGCGAAGTTCGCGGATATTGTCCACACCGTTATTTGAAGCAGCGTCGATTTCAATTACATCCATAAAGCTGCCTTCTTTAATGGCGCGGCAGTTATCACAGACACCGCAGGGGCGGTCTCCGTCTGCAGTGCAATTCACTGCTTTTGCAAGTATCCTTGCCGTTGTTGTCTTGCCGGTACCTCTTGTACCGCAAAACAGATATGCATGGCTGACAGTATCTGTTGCTACCTGATTTTTCAGTATTCTTACTATATGCTCCTGCCCGAGTATTTCTTCAAATACCTCCGGTCTGCAGGCTCTGTACAATGCTGTATACATGCAAATTCTCCTATATGATACTACTTTTACACAAAAGAAAAACTGCCCTTTGAAAGCTCCGCGCAAGCGTAGGAGAAGGCTTATCTGCGGCACATAAGAGCATCCGCTTATTGCTGCTTCCTTCCGGACCTGACAAGGTTCGCAGTGTCCTATTGCGCAGGACCCAAACCATACTGTACGGAGCCATCAAAGGGCAATTTGTACTCAACCATTATATTTTGTTTTCACAGGCTTGTCAATACGAAAACGTGCTTACAAGCTCTGCGCATTTATCTGTTCAAAGCCTTGAAAATCAGGCATTTTCCCTATGCCTCAGGTTTTCTGTCTCTTGTCATAAGCGCGTTTACAGCCTGCTTTGGATCGATCCTGTCATTAATTATATCGTAGATGCTCTGTGTAATCGGCATTTCCACGCCTACACGCTTGGCAAGCTCATATGCGGCTTCTGTTGTGTACATGCCTTCAACAACCATACCTACCTTTTCTGTGGCTTCCTTTGGCGGTACGCCTTCTCCGATCATAATTCCGCAGCGTCTGTTTCTCGAATGCATACTTGTGCAGGTTACAATCAAATCACCTATTCCGGCAAGCCCCGAAAACGTATGCGGATTTGCGCCAAGTGCTTCTCCGAGTCTTGATATCTCGACAATTCCTCTTGTCATCATAGCTGCCTTTGCATTGTCGCCGTAGCCCATTCCGTCAGAAATTCCCGCGCCGAGCGCTATGATATTCTTGAGCGCTCCGCCAAGTTCCACACCGATAACATCAGGATTTGTATATATTCTGAATCTCTCGGTCATGAAAATGTCCTGCACTTCCTGAGCAAGTTCAAGACTTCTTGAGGCAACCGCAACAGTCGTAGGAAGAGCAAGTCCGACTTCCTCTGCATGCGAAGGTCCGGACAAAACGACGTATTTTGCATCCGGCTTGATTTCGTAAGCTATTTCGGACATTCTTTTCAGTGTCTTCTGCTCAATACCCTTTGCCACATTCACAATAATCATATCATCCTTAAGATAAGGCAGTGCTCCCTGAAATGCCGCTCTGAAATGCTGCGCAGGCGCAGAAAACAGTGCAACGTCGGCACCGCTTAACGCTTCCTCTACCGTATCCGCCATATTGAGGTTCGGACCGAAGGAAATGCCCGGAAGATATCTTTTGTTTTCTCTGTTTTTCTTAAGTTCTTCAAGATGTTCTTTGTTCAGGTCCCATATTTTTACATTGTGGCCCTTGTTGCTCAAAGTTAATGCAAGAGCTGTTCCCCAGCTTCCTGCGCCGATTACTCCGATATTTTTCATTTTTGTCCCCTCACTTCATAGACTTGATTTTTAACAATTCCGCTTTTCAGATTTAATTCAGGCGGATTTATTTTTGCCAAAACTGATATTTGATTCTTTTCCTTTTATAAGTCTGACCATATTGGTTCTGTGTTTCGCAAGCACAATTACAGCCATTGCAAGTGCCCAGCAAAGGTAAACCTTGTTGAAAAAATACAATGGGAAAGCAAAATATGCCACAATCGGAAGTGAAATCGCCCCTATAATCGATCCGAGCGAAACCTTTCTCGTAACCAGAACAACAACTATAACAATTGCAAGCTCGCAAAGCCCGAGAAGAGGTTTAAACGCCACCAGAACTCCGAAAGCCGTTGCAACTCCCTTTCCGCCTTTAAAATTAAACGCCAGCGGCCATATATGTCCGCAAAATACAGCAAGACCGCAAAACATTGCCATCAGGTAAGGGCCGTTAAATCCAAAAATATAATACCCTACAAGCTTTCCGAAAAGAACTGCCGCAACTCCCTTTCCTATATCGATAACAAGCGTTGCCACTGCGGCTTTTTTCCCGAGAACACGAAGTACATTGGTTGTCCCGGCATTGCCGCTTCCTTCGGATTTGATATCAACACCGTGCAGTCTTCCGAGCAGAATCGCCGGTGAAATATTTCCCATAAAATACGACAACAGCACTGTCACGACGAAAAGTGCCGCCGTTGTTGCCGTAAATGATTCGAGCATTTTTATTCCTCCTTCTCGCCTTTCTCCCTGAATACAAATTTCAGTGAGGTGCCTTCAAAGCCAAACCCTTCCCGGATTCTGTTTTCCAGATAACGTGCATATGAAAAATGCATAAGCGGTCTGGAATTGATTTTGAAAGAAAACAGCGGCGGCTTGACTCCGACCTGCGTTACGTAATATATTTTCAGTCGCTTTCCCTTGTCCGAAGGCGGCTGTTTCATCATTGTCGCATCTGAAATAAGGCTGTTCAGCTGACCTGTAGGCACTCTCATGGCGCGGTTTTGCGCAACATACTCAGCCATGGCTATAACGTTTTGAAGTCTCTGCTTTTCCTTGACAGAAATAAAGACAGACGGAGCGTATGACATAAACGCCATTTCCCTCTCAATATCACGCTGAAAATCTCTCATAGTATTGGTCTCTTTTTCCACAAGATCCCACTTGTTGACTACTACGACAATGCCTTTTCCCGCCTCATGCGCAACACCTGCTATTTTCTTGTCCTGTTCTGTGATTCCCTCGGTTGCGTCAATCATAAGGAGACAGACATCACATCTTTCAATTGCGGCAACGGCACGAATAACGCTGAAACGCTCAATATCTTCGTTTACCTTGCTCTTTCTTCTGATGCCTGCCGTATCGATCAGATTGTATTTCTGACCGTTTCTCTCAAAAGGTGTGTCTATCGAATCGCGTGTCGTACCTGCAACAGGCGAAACAATTACACGGTTTTCGCCTATTATGGCGTTGACAAGCGATGACTTTCCGACATTCGGCTTGCCAATTACCGCTATATCAATCCTGTCGTCATCGTCTTCGTTTGCATCTTTTGGGAAATTCTCAACGGCAATGTCGAGAATATCACCGAAATTCAGCATATTCGCCGCCGAAATGGGAATCGGTTCTCCAAGACCCAGTTCATAAAAATCATAAAAATCATCCGGCAGCTTCGGCGTGTCTATTTTGTTTACAATAAGAATAACTTTCTTTCCGGTGCGCATCAGCATGCTTGCAACTTCACGGTCGGCGGAAGTCAGGCCCTCACGTCCGTCGGTCATAAACATTATGACATCGGCCATATCCATGGCAACCTGTGCCTGCTCGCGCATCTGTGAAAGAATAATGTCGTTTGTATCAGGTTCTATGCCTCCGGTATCAATAAGCGCAAAAGGAATATTCCGCCACTCGGATTCCGCATAAATACGGTCTCTTGTAACGCCGGGGGTATCTTCCACGATTGCAATTCTTTTGCCTACTATCTTGTTGAAAAATGTGGATTTCCCCACGTTTGGCCTTCCTACGACGGCAATTACGGGTTTACTCATTGAAAATCCCTCCTGCAAATTCCGACGGGCTGAAATTCTTCAGGTCTTCAATACCTTCTCCGACCCCGATAAACTTGACCGGCATATCAAACTCGTCCGAGATGGTAATAACGATACCGCCTTTTGCCGTGCCGTCGAGTTTTGTAAGCACAATACCCGTAATATCTGTAACTTCACCGAATTCTTTTGTCTGTGATATTGCATTCTTTCCGGTTGTCGCATCAAGCACAAGCAGCGTTTCTCTGGCCGCTCCCGGGTATTCTCTTTCGATGATTTTATTCATCTTTTCAAGTTCGTTCATCAGGTTCTTCTTGTTTTGAAGTCTTCCCGCCGTATCGCATATCAGCACATCGGCATGCTTTGCCTTTGCAGACTGAATTGCATCGAAAATTACGGCGGAAGGGTCTGCCCCCTCCTGATGGCGAACAACATTAACGCCTACTCTTTCTCCCCATATTTCAAGCTGTTCCGCAGCTGCAGCCCTGAAAGTATCGGCAGCCGCAAGGATAACTGTTTTCCCCTGCTTTTTCAGCTGAAAGGCCAGTTTGCCTATGGATGTTGTCTTGCCTCCGCCGTTGACGCCAACCATCATAATTACCAGCGGAGCCTCATCCGAAAGGGCATTTCTTTCGCCCTTGTCGACAAGTTCGCTGACAATTTTTTTGATCTGTTCTTTGACGCCGTCCGGGGTCGCGATATTATCTCTTTTGATATCTTCCCTGAGTTTTTCAACAATCTTCATTGTTGTGTCCATGCCGATATCCGAAGTAATAAGAATTTCCTCGAGTTCTTCCATCAGCTCTTCATCTATGGCCGGTCTGGACATAATTGCATCTGTTATGCGTTCGGAAAGTCTGCCGAAAAAACCTTTTTTCTTTGGTGCAAATTCCATCTTTTCTCCTGTCCTTTTATTTTTTTCTTCTAATCAAGTGCAAACTCATCACCGAGCTTAAGCGAAATCACCTTTGAGACACCCTGCTCCGGCATAGTAACTCCGTAAAGGACGTCCGCATGCTCCATTGTAGCCTTCTGGTGCGTTACAAGAGCAAACTGAATTTCCCTGAAGTTTTTCAGATAGTTTGCGAATCTGTCAATATTTGCATCATCAAGCGCGGCCTCAACCTCGTCAAGTATGCAAAACGGGGTAGGCTTTGTCTTCAGCACGGCAAACATAAGTGCTATTGCAGTCATTGTCTTTTCTCCGCCGGACATCAGGTTGATATTCTGAAGCTTCTTGCCCGGAGGCTGTGCTACGATTTCAATGCCCGATTCAAGAGGTTTGCTTTCATCGTCAAGCCTCAGCTGTGCATTTCCGCCGCCGAAAAGTTCCTTGAAAATCTCCTCGAAATTCATAAGTACCGCATCAAAGCTTTCCTTGAATTTGGTTCTTATTGTCTTGTCCATATCGTCGATAATCTGCTTGAGACTTCCGGTAGCTTCAAGGATATCCTTTCTCTGGTCGGTCAGGAACTCATAGCGTTCTCCGACCGTTTCGTATTCGCGGATGGCACCGACGTTTACATCGCCGAGTTCTTTGATTCTGCTCTTGATTTCACGGTTTTCCTTCACTGCGGCATTCATTGAAAAATCTTTTTTCTTGAGTTCGATTGCCTGAACGTAGGAAATCTCGAATTCTTCCCAGAGCTTGTTTTTCATGTTCTCAAGATGCGTTTCGTTCTTTGCTTTTTTGATATCAAGCTCGTATTTTTTGTCCTGAAGCTGCGTGATGGCCGTATCTATGCTTTCCTTCTTTGCGGTGCTTTCATTGAGTCCGGCAAAAACAGAAGCCTTTTCTTCCTTTAATTCTTCAAGATAACGCTCATTGGAAAGCTTTTCGGCTTTGACTTTTTCAAGTTCTTCCTCGGTTATTCCCGGACCGCTGATAATTGCCGTTCTCTGCTGCTCAAGCTCCCGAAGCTCAAGGCTTTTTGCCTCGTATTCACCGTTAAGCTCTGCTATTGTGGCTTCAACACGTTCAACAATCGTATCCGCTCCCGATTTTTCGGTTCTGCAGCCGGTAACCTCCATGCGCGCGTTCACGATTTCTTCGCTGCTTTGTTCTACCGCCTTTTTTTCTTCTTCGTAGGCAATAAGCGCCTTGTCGATTTCCGCTTCAAGCCATGTTTTCTTTTCTTCTGCGGCACGTGCCTGGCTTCTGAGCTCTTCTATCATGCTGTCCGAAGAATCGTTTTCCTTGCGGATGTCTTCGAGCTCCTTCTGCCATTTTTCCTCTGAGGCCCTGAAATTTCCGAGTTTGTCGTCGATTGCCTTCAGTTCGTTCGTACCTGTTGCAAGTTCTATTTCCGCCTCGCGGATAGCCCTTTCAAATTCGGTATTCTTTTCGGCTGCGCCGCTTATTGTATTTCTGAGTGACTCCAGTCTCTTTGCACTGCTGTTTTTCTGTTCGAGCATGCTGTCGAGCTTTTCCTGGAGCGAAGTAATTTCTGCTTTTCTTTCGAGAAGATTTGCCGTTTTGTTTTTGTAGCGTCCTCCCGTAATTGCACCGACGGTATTAATAATTTCACCGTCAAGAGTAACAAACCTCAAACCGCCCTTTGCCCCTCTTGAAAGCCTGAAGGCGTGGTCCAGATCGCTTACGACTACAACCCGTCCGAGCAGATACTGCATAATATTCTCATATTTTGAATCATATTCAATGCAGTCTACGCCGTAACCGCGAAATCCCGCAGCACTTTCAAGCTGCGAATCGGCAGCCGGGCGACCTCCTCTGATTGATTCAACCGGCAGGAAAGTCAGCCTTCCCGCTTTACTTTCTTTCAGTGCATCTATCGCCTGCTGGGCATCCTTGTCCCTTTCGCAAACAACATTTTGCATTGCACCTCCGAGCGCGGTTTCTATTGCTGTCTCAAAGCCCTCCGGCACTCTGATAAGATCGGCAATAACTCCGTCGATACCTCTTATGCCGCTTTTCATTATGAATTTTACGGCATAATTATATCCTTCGTAATTACTTTCCATTTCCTCAATAGTCTTTTTTCTTGCCGAAATCTGACCTATTGAAATACGCAGCTCCTCTGTTTCTTTTGAAAGCTGTCTTTCTTCTATCACGGAAATATTCTGAAGTTCACGGTTCTTCTTTGCCGCAGTCCTGAGTTTTTCGAGTTCTTCCTCAAGGTGGATTTTCTTGGCCTGCTGCTCTTCTCTTGCCTTTTTAATGTCTGTATTTGTCGTTTCGGAATCGCGTCTTTCTCCCAGGATCTGTTCCTTTCTCCTGTCAAGAGTCGATTTGAGCCCCGAAAGACTTGCCGCATCCGAATTTTTTGAGGTAATCTCGCTGTGAAGTCTGAAAACCTCGTTCTTCTTCTCGTCGATATCGGCGGCTTTTTCGGCAAGACGCGAAGAAAGCAGCGCATGTTTTTCAATGCGCTCATTAAGATGACCTTCAAGCTGCGTAAGCCGCTCTTCAACCGCGCTGCGGCTCTTTTGAAGCTCTTCGGCGTTATTTTTTTCCTTGGCAAGCTTTTCGTCTATGTTTTCAAGGTCGCTTCTGAGCCTTTCGCTGTTGCTTTCAATCGATGCAAGCTTTTCGGTATTGAGCTGGCTGCGGCTTACCATGCTGTTGAGCTGCTCAACATTTGCCATCAGCTTCGCATTGGTTTCGCTTACAAGTTTCTCAAGCAAAGCATTCTTTTCAAGACTTTCCGCATTTTCTTTGTCTATATTTATCTTTTCTTCTTTGAGGTCCTCAATATTGCTTACCGCTTCTGCAATATCGTCCGTCAGATATTCATTTTTCAGTTCAAGCGCTTCGACGTTTTTGAGGGTGATATTGATTTCAAGCTCCTTGTAACGCTCTCTGAGGCTGAGATATTCCTTTGCCTTCTCGCTGTCTTCCTTGAGGTTTCCTATTCTTCCCTCTATCTCGGCTATAATATCGTTAACTCTTTCAAGGTTTGCGTTTGCGGAATCAAGTTTTCTTTCCGCTTCCGCTTTTTTTGTTCTGTATGTAACAATACCGGCAGCCTCTTCGAAAATTTCCCTGCGGCTTTCCGTCTTATTGCTTACTATTTCCGAAATCTTTCCCTGACCGATTATCGAGTAACCGTCAACACCTATACCCGTGTCCATTATGAGGTTTTTAATATCCCTCAGTCTGCACGGGTTTCCGTTAATACGATATTCACTTTCGCCTGAACGGTACATTCTTCTTGTAATCGCCACCTCATTGTAGTCGATATCAAGAATACCGGTCGAATTGTCTATAACAAGAGTCACCTCTGCCATGCCTCTTGATTTTCGGTTTGCTGTTCCCGCGAAAATGACCTCTTCCATTTTGCCGCCGCGAAGAGCTTTCGGACTCTGCTCGCCAAGCACCCATCTTATGGCGTCACTTATATTGCTTTTTCCGCTTCCGTTCGGTCCGACAATACACGTAATGCCCTCATTGAACTCAATGCTGACCGGCTCTGCAAAGGATTTGAATCCGTGCATGTCTATTCTTTTGAAGTACAAATTTCCAACCCTCTTTCCAATGCGTGCTTCGCCGCTGCCTGTTCCGCTTCTTTTTTGCTCTTGCCGACTCCCGCTCCGATTTCGCGTCCGTCGCACTCAAGACTTATAAAGAAAGTCTTGTCATGATCCGGACCCTTTGCATCGGTAGTCCTGTAACAGATGTCCGTTTTTCCCATGGCCTGAAGTCTTTCCTGAATTTCGGTTTTGTAATCGGTAAAAATCCTGCCTTCGAGCGCCAGCTTGATGGTGGGTTCAAATATTTCAAGCACAATCTGCCGGAGGACTTCATAACCCGCATCAAGAAATATCGCGCCTATAACAGCCTCAAGAGCGTCTGCTATAATAGATTCCCTGTGCCTTCCTCCCGCATGCTCTTCACCACGTCCCATGCGCATATATTCACCGATGCACAGTTTCTCCGAAATCTCCGCCAGCGATTTTTCGCAGACAATCTTTGCCCTTACCTTTGTAAGTACGCCTTCCTCGACATTCTGCATACGTTCATAAAGCTCTGTGCTTATGATTGCATCAAGAAAAGCATCTCCCAGAAATTCAAGCCTTTCGTTGTTTTTCTTGCTTCTCTCCGACTTTTCCTTGATATAGGAACTGTGCGTAAGGGCCTTTTCAAGAAGACTTCTGTCCCTGAAAGTGTATTTTATTTTTTCCTGAAAGTCCAAACTATTCACTGATAATAATCTCCTCTAACTCAAGAACTGAATTCTGTATGATCTCAACCACGTTTTCGTTTGCATAAGGAATGGCCTTGATAATAGTATTTTTAACTGCCTTCGCATCGGAGGATCCGTGCATCTTTACGATGTGTCCCTTAACACCGAGTATAGGAGCTCCGCCGTACTCGGAATAGTCAAACTCCGACTTGATTTCCTTCATTTTGTCAAGCAGGAACAATGCTCCGAGCTTTGCTTTCATTCCGGCCGTGAATTTCTTTTTCAGCAGTGAGACAATCTTCATGGCCAGGCCTTCTGTAAGCTTGAGGACAATATTTCCCACAAATCCGTCACAGACAATTACATCGCATGCACCGTGCGGAAGGTCTCTTGCTTCAACATTTCCGACAAAATGAAGCCTGCTTTTTTCAAGCAACTCGTGTGCGGCCTTCAGCATTGTTGTTCCCTTGGTTTCCTCGGCTCCGATATTGACAAGTCCGACCTTTGGCCGTTGTACGCCGAGAACTTTTTCCATGTAAATGCTTCCCATTGTTCCGAACTCAAGCATATTGTTAGGCTTGCACTCGGCATTCGCACCGGCATCGACAAGCAGTGACGGATGCTTTGTTCCGAGAATTGGGTAAATGCTCGCAATCGCCGGTCTGTCTATTCCCTGAATTCTTCCGAGAATAAAAAGGCCTCCGGCCATAAGCGCACCTGTGTTTCCCGCGGAGACAAAAACATCTCCCCTTCCTTCCTTGATCATGTTAATTCCCACAACCATTGAAGACTGCTTCTTTGTGCGAACCGCCCTGACAGGTGTGTCATGATTTGTAATTACATCAGGCGCATCCTCAATTTCAATCTGAGTTCCGGTATATTTGTTTTTTTCAAGCTCTGCTCTGAGCAGATTTTCCTGTCCGACCAGGACAATTGTATCGTTAATCTCGTTTGCGGCAAGAACCGCGCCCTTCACAATTTCTGCAGGCGCATTGTCGCCCCCCATTCCGTCTACTATAATCCTCATGTCTTTTTCCTCCGAAAACCCTTGTAAATTACTTAAATCAAACTGTTTCAACTTGACATAATTAGACAAAATAAATGATACCACAAATACCCCTCTTTTGCAAGGAATGTGATTGTAATTATTTTCCATTTTGTCCGTAATTACTCCTCTCCACCCAATAATAAAGGACCTCAGCATTAACTGAAGTCCTTTGTAATACGCATTATCTTCTGCCTGCTTGCGGCAGTGTTCTAAATTTCGACTTTCGTCAGCATTCTAAACTACCATCTTGCTCCCGGCATATTGTCCATAAGTGTGCAGATCTTTAATTTCTTCGGCAGCACCGTAAAATGCAGCGGGAATTTTTCTCCCTTTTCGCCGTCAATATCTGTCGAAATATCTACAGGTGACTCGAGTTTAAGATCGTTTGTCCTGAAAAAGAGAACATTCTTGTTTTCCTGGTGGTTCCCCTGCATAACGCTAAGGAGCAGCGGACCGAAATCAATCAGCGGCATTTCCTTGAAAAGCATAACATCAAGCATTCCGTCATTTATCTCGCCGGTCGGAGATATACGCTTGAAACCGCCCGCAGACCTTCCGTTCATTACCAGCATAAAATACATTTTCTCCTCATATACGGCGTCCGGAGTTATAAGTTTGATCGGCAGAGGCGTCAGCTTCGGAACTTCCGTAAGTCCTTTAAGGTAATAAGAAAGCACTCCGAGCGTGTTTTTCAGATTCGGATCTGTTTTCTGGCTTACATCAACGAGCATTCCCATTGCCGCTACATTGATAAAATATCTGCCGTTTACGACCCCGACATCCGCATAAGTGTATTTCTCTCCCTGAGCTATATCAATCATGTCATCGATTTCATGAGGCAGGTCAAAATAATAAGCAAAGTCATTCGCAGTGCCCGCAGGGAAAATTGCAAGCGGCAGGTCAATTCCGGCATTTATCATCGCGTTGACGCAGATGTTGATTGTACCGTCACCGCCGGCTGCTATTATCTGGTAGTAGTCCTCTTGTTTTATTGCCGAAAGAACTGTTTTAATTCTTTCTCCATGTCCTGCCCTGACAGGAACCACCGCCATTCCGAGCTGCTGGTATCTGTCAATTATAAGATCCAGATTGTTCTTAAAAAGACCGTTTCCCGAATGAGGATTGTAAAAAAGCAGAACCTTCTTTAAATTGTTTTCACTCATTTCTTAAGCTTCCCCCTTATTTTTCCTATCAGATATAGTGACCCCGCATATATTGTAAGGTCAAATGCATCGCCCTTTGACGCCGCAAGATCTGCCGCAGCCGAAGAGTCTGCACAGTCGGTAACTTTGATTCCGGGTTTCTTCTTCACGATAACCTCCCTGAGTGCGGAAGCTCCCAGCTTTCGCGGGCTGTCAGGCTCAGTCGTGATGATTTCATCGGCAAAAGTCAGGAAATTTTCCAGAATCCCGTCAATGTCCTTATCCGCAAGCATACCGCATACAAGAAGAATTTTCTTTCCTTCAAAATGGTCGCGAACAGTCTTTGCAAGTGCCGCAGAGCCGTCCGGATTGTGCGCGCCGTCAAGAATTATGCACGGATTTTCCGAAATCATTTCAAATCTTCCCAGTTGCCGTGCTCTCTTTAGCCCTGCATAAAGGCGGCTTCTTTCAACTTTAATTTTGCGTTCTTTTCTCAGAACTTCAAGTGCCGTAACGGCAGTCAGGAGATTCTGAATCTGATGGTCTCCCGGCATACAGATTTCCATGCCCGAATAGTCCGTCCCAAGAATATTTGCATCCGCAAAATATCCCGAAAGTGTTTTTCCGGTTACCGCATACTTCGCTGCCGAAACATCAAAAAGCACGCAGTTCTTTTCATAAGCCTTCCTTGCTATGGCAACCTGTGCCTCACGCGGTTTTACATTCATTATTACCGGTGTGTTTTCCTTGATAATCCCTGCTTTTTCGAGCGCTATTTTCTCAAGAGTGTCGCCCAGCCTGTCAGTGTGGTCAAACGAGATGGAGGTAATAATTTCAGCAAGCGGCTTTTTAACGACGTTTGTCGAATCGCCCCGGCCTCCGAGTCCTACTTCAAGAACCACGAAATCAGGTTTAACATCGGCAAAATACAAAAATGCCACTGCCGTAATCACTTCAAACTCTGTAGGCGATTCGGCGCCTTCGGCAATCATGGCATCAACCTTTTCAAGAACTCTGCCCGTATAAGTGTCAAGATCCTCATCCGAAATATATTTGCCGTCATATTCAATGCGCTCGTTGAATACTTCTATAAACGGTGATGTATAAAGTCCGGTTTTGTAATCATTCGCGCGAAGTGCCTCGTATATATACCGGCATACCGAGCCCTTTCCGTTCGTTCCCGCCACATGAATCACCCGAAGTGATTTTTCGGGATTGCCGAGAAGCTCCAGCAGCCTGTTCATCCTTTCAAGTCCGAGTCTGCTGCCAAAGCGCTCAAACTGATGTATTTTTTCCACAGCATTAGTCATGCTTTACCTCCGATGCCCGACACAAAACAGATACTGCCCGCCGATGCCTTCAGCACAAAAGCGGGCAGAATCAAACTTTGTTGCTTAGTTGTATATTATAATTTTTTCTGAACCAATGCAAGTCTTGCTATGACCTTCTCGAGCATATCCTTGTATTTTGCCAGTTTTTCCTTTTCCTCTTCGATTTTCTTTGCAGGTGCCTTGCTGACAAAATTCTGGTTTGACAGCATGCCCTCTGCACGCTTAACTTCTCCCTCGAGTTTTTTCTGCTCTTTGGTAAGTCTTTCGAATTCAGCCGCATAATCAAGGAGATCGTCAAGCGGAATCAGTATTGACGCACCGTCGATAACGGCAGACATAACTTCTTCCGGAGCGTCCTTCTTGTCTGTCAGGAAAATAATCTCCGTAATATTCGCAAGTGCCTTTATATATCTTTCGCCGGCTTTGATGCACGAAAGAGCATCGCCCTCTGCAACAATAACAGCTCTGAGTTTTCTTCCCGGAGCAGCCTCGGCCTCTGCTCGTATATTTCTGATGCTTCTGATTGCTTCCATAGCCATCTCAAGCTTCTTTACTTCCGAAGAGTAAGTTCTCTCTTCTTTGAAAACAGGCCATTTTTCAAGAATCAGGAAGTTTTCCGGATTTTCTTTTCCGGCAGGTTTCTTCGGCATAAAGCTCCAGATTTCTTCCGTGATATAAGGCATAAACGGATGAAGAAGTCTCAGCATATCCTTCAGAGCGTGAATCAGGACATATCTTGCAACCTTCTTGTCTTCTTCATCATCACCGTAGAGTCTACCCTTTGCAAGCTCAATATACCAGTCGCAGTATTCATTCCAGATGAGCTCATATACACGCTGTCCCGCAAGTGCAAGATCGAATTTTTCCATAACTCCGGTTACATATTTAATTGCGTCATTAACTCTTGCAAGTATCCACTTGTCTTCGTCCCTAAGCGGAATTGCGGATAAATCATCGTCTGCGCTTACAAAACCGTCACCGTATACAGGCAGAGGATTTCCATCCTCATCCTGAAGATTCATAATGATAAACCTTGAAGCATTCCAGAGCTTGTTTGCAAAGTTTCTTGCTGATTCAAGCCTGTCTGTCTTGAATCTCATGTCGTTGCCCGGAGTGATACCTGTTGTCAGCATAAATCTGAGTGCATCAGCGCCGTACTTATCAATAACTTCAAGAGGATCTATGCCGTTTCCGAGAGATTTACTCATCTTGCGTCCCTCGGCATCTCTTACAAGACCGTGAACATATACATATTTGAACGGAGATTCACCTGTTATTTCAAGTGCTGAAAATACCATTCTTACAACCCAGAAGAATATAATGTCATATCCTGTTACGAGTACGTCTGTAGGATAGAAATATTTGAGATCTTCTGTCATATCAGGCCATCCGAGTGTCGAGAACGGCCACAGTGCCGATGAGAACCATGTATCAAGCACATCCTCGTCCTGGCGGATATTTGTGCTTCCGCACTTTGTGCACTTCTGCGGTGCATCAGTCATAACCATGAGTTCGCCGCAGTCATCGCAGTAATAAGCCGGGATTCTGTGTCCCCACCAGAGCTGACGTGAAATACACCAGTCTCTGATTTCCTCAAGCCAGTGCAGATAAATCTTTTCGAATCTTTCGGGAACGTGAACAAGTTCACCTTTCTTCGCAACTTCAATTGCAGGCTTTGCAAGTTCCTCCATTGCAACAAACCACTGGTCTGAAAGCATGGATTCGATTGTCGTGTGACAACGATAGCAGTGACCTGCCGGAATTACCTTTTCTTCCGTCTTTACAAGATATCCTGCGGCATCAAGATCTGCAACCCACGCTTTTCTGCACTCATATCTGTCCATTCCCTCATATTTGCCTGCGAGTGAATTCATTGTCGCGTCAAAATTGATGCAGCAAGGTCTTTCAAGTCCGTGTCTTTCGCCTACTTCAAAGTCGTTAGGGTCGTGTGCCGGCGTAATCTTAACAGCACCTGTTCCCTTTTCCGGATCCGGATATTTGTCCGCAATAACGGGAATTTCTTTTCCAACCAGCGGCAGAATAACCTTCTTTCCGACCATGTCCTTATATCTTTCATCATCAGGATGTACCGCAATCGCAACATCTCCGAACATCGTTTCAGGTCTTGAAGTAGCGACAACAATCGCTTTTCCGCCTTCCTCTGCGGAGTCGTATCTGAAGTACCAGTATTTTCCGTTTACATCCTCATGTTCAACTTCCGCGTCAGAAAGTGAAGTTCCGCATTCAGGGCACCAGTTTATAAGTCTGTTTCCCCTGTAAATCATTCCCTTGTTGTAGAGCCTTACGAACATTTCACGAACTGCACGGCTGCAGCCTTCGTCCATTGTAAAACGTTCTCTTTCCCAGTCGCAGGAATCTCCGAGCTTTCTGCACTGCTCAGTTATGCGGCCGCCGTAGATGCGCTTCCATTCCCATGCGCGCTTGAGAAATTCTTCTCTTCCGATGTCTTCCTTTTCCTTGCCTTCTTCCTCTCTGAGCTTCTGAACAACCTTAACCTCGGTTGCAATGCTCGCATGGTCGCTTCCCGGAAGCCAGAGTGCCGAATACCCTTCCATTCTCTTCCATCTGGTAAGAACATCCTGCAGTGTCTGGTCAAGAGCGTGGCCCATATGAAGCTGACCGGTAATGTTTGGAGGCGGCATCACGATTGTAAAAGGTTTCTTGTCCGGGTCTCTCTTTGCTTTAAATGCGCCTTTTTCTTCCCATTCATTGTAAATTCTCTCTTCGAAATCTTTTGGATTATAATTCTTCTCCAAATTCTTCTGCATACCATTTTCTCCTTTTCTTTATAATTGTCTTGCTCCCCGCAAAGGGGATACGTCACCGGCAGTTTCATCGCATTGTTTTTTGCAATAAAAAACCGCCCGATGACAAAGTCAAAGGACGGAAATATCCGCGGTACCACCTTTGTTCCGCAACCGGCCGGAAGAAAAATCCACACTGCCTTATGCGGCTCTCATTTAACAGTAAAACTCCAAAGCAACCTTCAAAGCATGCTTTCTCCGGAAACTCTCAGCCTGTGATTTCCATTCTCTGTAAAGAGCTGTGCTTTTACTCCTCTTCTTCATTGTTTTCATATAAAATTTGCCGTTCTTTCTGCTTTTAAAAGTCCGGTATTTGAATAGTCTACAACATACTTGTCTCCCGGTCAAGAGGTATTTGACTCAAAACCGTATCCATATTTTACTCAAAACCGTACCGGGTTTCAATCAGAACCGACTTCCTGCCGGGTTTCGTTTCGCCGGAATCAGGCTTTCTTCGTTGTTTCTTTTTCGACCGGAATAATAATCTTTGTAATATGTTCCTTTTCATCATTTACGTCAATCGGGGAAACGATAAACTCTTCCGAAACCGAACCGTTCACCCTGTAATTGTTCTGATTAATCCACTGAATTGCCTTAACATAGGTCTTGATAATATCACTGTAAGATCCTACATGATAAACCGTAACCGCATCAAAGCCGCCAAAGGTTCTCACATTCTCGGAATCGCATGTCTCAATATGCACACCGAATTCAATATCACAGGTTTTGGAGAAAAACTGGTCAAGAAGTTCTGTATGATACGTAACAATAATAGGTCCGCATACCCTGAGTTCGTTTTCGGCAATTTCATCCTCAAGACCCACCCAGCGTTCCATTGAAACTTTTTCATTGTGGTATGACTGCATAATTTTTCGCGAATAATAAATACTGATTTTCGGTATTTTTTCGATTTTTATGTCTTCGGAAACGCGTGAAACCGCATTCTTTTTGTAAATATCCATGCCGAGGCGAAGACGGTCAAGCGTTGCATCGACTCTTTTGCAAGTCCATTCCAGTTCTTCTATTTCTTTCCTGAGTTCGTCGACACGTCTGCTGACATTTTCCGTAATAATATCAAGATCGTTCTGCTCTATAATTTTCTTGATAGACTTAAGACCTATCCCGAGAGTCCTCAGCTTTCTGATGATGATAACATTCAGCATCTGAGAGTCGCTGTAATATCTGTACTTGCTGTCTTCTTTGCGAATCTCGGGTACAACGAGTCCTATCTCATCATAATACCGCAGTGTCCTTATGGAAATATTGCACATTGATGCAACCTCACCAATGGAATAATAATCCTTGCGATTCATTAAAACCTCCCAGAATTCATACAATCTTGCCATATTTCTTCACACATTTGTGTCCTCAGCGACAATATTATACAACTTCATTGTAAAATTTGTATACCCCTTAATTTTTCTTTAGACAAAAAAGTGAAAACCGGAACCCTTTCGGACCCCGGCTTTCGGTAAGTATGTTGTATGGTATATGTATTAGATAACTCCCTCTTCCTTGAGCTGCTTTTCTTCTTCCTCAGTAAGGCCGAATACTTCGCGGTTATGCTGTCCAACCAGCGGAGCCGGTGTAACAACTTCACCCGGAGTTTCTGAAAGCTTGATAACGCAACCCTGGAAAGCGATATCTCCCATAGTAGGATGTACATTGTGAACAATCATGTTTCTAGCCTTAATGTGTGGATGTTCGATTGCTTCCTTAACGTTGAGAACAGGTCCGCAAGGGATTCCTGCTTTGTCCATAATGTCTTCGATTTCGCTCTTTGTATACTGAGCGCACCAGCCTGCGATAACATCCTGCAGAGCAGGAACATAATTTGCACATCTTGTATCATTGTCAACAAATCTTGGATCTTCAAGAAGTTCAGGATGTCCGATTGCATTACACATCTTTTCGAACAGTCTGTTGTTGCCTACACCTACTGTAACATATCCGTCCTTGCAAGGATATACGTCAAACGGACAGATTGAAGGGTCGATATTTCCGTTTCTTTCAGGAATAAATCCACCGATTGTGTAGTTAACGATAGCGTTTTCAAGAAGGCTGAAGATAACGTCCATCATTGAAACGTCGATTAACTGGCCTTCACCTGTTCTTTCTCTGTGATACAGAGCCATTCCGATACCAACCATAAGGTAAATACCGCTTACATGGTCTGCAACAGAAGGTCCTACCTTAACAGGAGGTGCATCTTTGAAGCCTGTCAGGTTAAGCATTCCACCCATAGCCTGAGCTACGATATCATAGCAAGGTCTGTGTGAAATAGGGCTGTTCATACCAAAACCGGAACTGGAAGCATAGATGATAGTTGGGTTAACTTTCTTAACAGCTTCATAATCGATACCAAGTTTCTTTGTAACGCCACCCTTGTAGTTTTCAACCAGAATATCTGCATCCTTAACCAGGTCAAAGAACATTTTCTTTCCCTTTTCCGATTTCAGATTCAGAGTAACGCCTTTCTTGTTACGGTTGAAACATGCATAGAATCCGCTTTCTCCCGATTTTTCATCAAGAGGACCCCACTCACGGCTCTGTTCTCCGCCAAGCGGTTCAATCTTGATAACTTCTGCACCGTAGTCTGCTAAAAACATTGTGCAGAAAGGTCCGTTTAAAGCTGATGTAAGGTCAACTACTTTTAATCCTTCAAATACTTTCTTTCCCATTATTTTCTTTCTCCATTAATAAAAATATGATTTGTATATTTTAAATTTAAAATATAATCTGTAACTGATTTTTGCCTTGCCGACCGTTAAATGCAACTGTATTTTTTAACAGCCGAAATTTTCTCAATTTGTCTGTTTTTTCTAAATTTTCTCTATTCAGTCGCAATCGGAATTCCAGGCGGAATCCCGATTGCTGATGACAAATATTAAAATATCTCTTTTAATTACTTCTTGTATGTTTCAAATACATACTGAACGATTGTACAGAGGATTGGTTCTTCCAGAACGTCGATTGAGCTTGGGAACTCAGGATTTTCAGGAAGGTCGATGTACTTGAAGTTTCTTACTTCAATAACGATCTTGTCTCCTACAACCTTGTTAACTCTTGCATGATATTCGAGGTAGTCACCTGCGAAGCATGGTTCATACAGTCTAACCTTTTCAACTCTTGTGATATGACCTGTGTTTCCGAATTCTCTTGCCATAAGTCTCTTTGCTGTATCTTCCATAAGAGTAAGGTTTCTTGCTCCGTTAACAACACCGCCGAGATAGAAAACGTCTCTGTCGGACATTCTGTATCTGAAAGTATTGTCGTTTGGATGATTTGGATCAAATCCTGCTTCAGGGAAATCTTCGTTTGGAGCCCATGGATTTTCAATTGTTCCGTCAGGCTGCTCGCCTCTCTGCAGATGCTTCTTTACTACGAGTCTTACGCTTCCTTCTGAGCAGAGTACCGGCTTGTCAAACCAAACCATTTCGCCTGTAACGCAGTCTTCCTTTGCCTTTCCTGCTCTGAATGCAGGAGTTGCAAGCTTGAATACTTCGATGTGGCAGTCTCTTGAAGTGTTACCGATCTTTGTAAGAGTTGCTTTGTATTCCATCATATCTCCTACATAAACATCGTTGTAAATTTCAACGCCTGTGTAACCAAGGCAAAGTGATTCGTCTCCGTCAACCAGAATCATTTCTTCTGTTTCAACGTCTCCGATAAAGTCAAACTGTCTTCCTACAGGAACGATTCCGTCAGGGCTGTTTGAATCAGCAGTAGTCATTGTGTAGCTTAAGTAAGATACCTTTCTCATTTTTTAATCCTCCTTAAAAATATGAAAACTTCCATCACGATAAAAAAACAAATTTAAACAGAATTTTCTCGCGTTTGAAATTTCTGTCGTTAATTTTTTAACTCAAACTGTTCGCTTATTTTAAGTTGTTCCGTAACAGCAGAGTCAACACTCCGACAACATCATTTAGCGGTCTTTCCCTGCGAAAGACCGCTAAACATTGACGTCACGTGAGAGTTTATTTTGAAGCTCTTGCTTCGTTCAGAGCTTCGATCATAAGAGGAACAACCTTGAACAGGTCTCCTGTAATACCGTAGTCTGCAATTTCGAAAATAGGAGCTGTTTCATCCTTGTTTACAGCAATGATAAGCTCGGAATCCTGCATGCCGGCCTTGTGCTGAATAGCTCCGGAAATACCGAGTGCAACATAAACTTTAGGATGAACTGTCTTTCCTGTCTGACCAACCTGGTGGTCTGCGGAGAGCCAGCCGGAATCGATTGTAACACGGGAACCGCCTACAACACCGCCGCCAAATGCTTCTGTCAGCTGTTCTGCAAGTTCGATACCCTTCTTGATGTCCTTACCGATACCACGGCCTACAGATACGATAACATCCGCACCGATCAGGTCAACCATCTTCTTTGCTTCCTTGACAACATCGAGAACCTGAGTCTTGATATCGTCCTTTGCAAGCTTAACATCATACTTTTCTACAACGCACTTGTCTGACATTTCCTGTGAGAACGGAGCCTTCTTCATAACGCCCGGTCTTACTGTGGACATGCAAGGACGGAATCTTGGGCAGATGATTGTTGCCATCAGGTGGCCGCCGAATGCAGGTCTTGTCATCTTGAGGTTTGTATCTTCCATATCAAACTTTGTATTGGAAAGATCAAGTGTTGAAGACTTCTCAAGGAAATCAACGTAGTTGTTCATGTCAATATCAAGATGTGTACAGTCTGCTGTAAGACCTGTGTTGAGTCTTGCCGCACATCTTGGTCCGAGGTCTCTTCCGATGTTTGACGCACCAAGAAGAATAACCTCAGGCTTCAATTCCATAGCTGCATCGCAAAGAACCTTTGCATATGCATCTGTTGTATAAACTTCAAGTTCAGGATGGTCGCAAACAAGAACCTTGTCAGCGCCATAACCGCCAAGCTGCTTTGCAAGTCCTTCTACATTGTGTCCGAGAAGAACTCCTACGAGCTTTGAACCTCTTTCATTTGCGAGCTTTCTTGCTTCGGAAACCAGTTCGAAGTCAGTATTCATAAGAACACCGTTTCTCTGTTCGCAAAATACCCAAATATCTTTAAAAGCACTTATATCTGCACTATTGAAAGCCATTGTATTCTCCTTTCCAATTAAATAACATGTTTCTCTAATAAAATGTTTGCAAGTGTTTCTGCTGTCTTCTTGTCAGCTCCTTCAAGCATAACGCCTACACCCTTTACAGGAGGTGTGAATGACTTAAAGATGTTTGTAGGAGATCCCTTCAGACCGATCTTGTCAAGCTCGATAAGAGGTTCATCCTTAAGAGCTTCGAAGTTCAGGAGAGTGAACGGCTTTTCATAGCAGTGGTTAATTCCGTTCAGAGTCATATATCTTGCCTTCTTTTCCTTGTCGCTGATGCATGTAATGAGGCAAGGAGTCTGAACCTTAATCTTCATATAACCGTCTTCGAGCATACGCTTTACTGTAACATCGTTTCCAACCTTTTCGATTTCAGCTGCATAAGAAACCTGTGGGAGATTGAGCTTTTCAGCAATCTGTGGTCCAACCTGTGCAGTATCTCCGTCGATAGCCTGTCTTCCGCAGAAAATCATATCGTCCTTACCAACACCGAGGTGATTGATAGCTGCCGAAATAATCTGTGAAGTTGCAAATGTATCGGAACCGCCGAATTCTCTTGCCGAAATAAGAACTGCATCATCAGCACCCATAGCAAGGAGTTCTCTGAGCATTCCTTCTGCAGGAGGAGGTCCCATTGTAACTGCTGTTACCTGACAACCTGTAGCATCCTTCAATACCAGTGCCTGTTCCATTGCCGACAAATCGTCCGGATTGATGATAGTCTGCATGGAAGCACGGTTTAATGTTCCGTCCGGATTAACTGCAACAACACCGGAAGTATCCGGAACCTGTTTTACACAAACATAAATTCTCATTTGATATGTGCTCCTTCCTACTTATTCATAACTGCTCTAGCTATAACTACCTTGTGGATTTCCGAAGTACCTTCATAGATTTCGGTAATCTTTGCGTCTCTGTACATACGTTCAAGCGGATAATCCTTCATGTAACCGTATCCGCCGTGGATCTGCAGTGCAAGGTTTGTAACAAAACGAGCATTTTCTGCTGCGAAGAGCTTGCACATTGCTGCTTCCTTTGTGAACGGCTTGCCTGAATCAGCCAGACTTGCTGTCATGTATAAGAGAGCCTTTGCAGCTTCTGTCTTCATTGCCATGTCTGCGATGTACCACTGGATACCCTGCAGTGCTGCGATAGGCTTTCCGAACTGTACACGTTCATGTGTATACTTAACTGCCATTTCGATTGCTTCTTCAGCAACACCAAGGCCCTGAGCTCCAACGCCGACTCTTGCTGCGTCAAGTGACTGCATTGCAATCTTGAAGCCCTTGTTAATCTTTCCGAGCATATTAGCTGCAGGAACTCTGCAGTCTTCAAATACGAGTTCTGCAGTTTCTGAACCTGCAAGACCCATCTTGCTTTCAATCTTTCCGGATGAGAATCCAGGCATTCCCTTTTCAATAATGAATGCGGAAATTCCCTTTGTCTTAGCCTTTGGATCTGTAAGAGCAAATACTACCAGGACGCCTGCACGCGCACCGCCTGTAATAAAGCACTTTGTTCCGTTGAGGATATATTCGTCAGTTTTTTCATCATATACAGCTGTAGTCTTAACACCTGCTGCATCTGATCCGGCATTTGGTTCTGTCAGTGCAAAAGCTCCGAGTTCTCCTCCCTTTGTAAGTCTAGGGAGATACTTCTGCTTCTGTTCTTCAGTACCGAATGCAAGGATTGCGTGTGGTGCAATAAGATGAATGGAAAGAGTAGCGGCTGATGCCATACACTTCTTTGCGAATTCTTCTACTGCGATAACCTTTTCAAGCATTCCGCCACCGGTACCACCGTACTGTTCAGGAACACCGATACCTGTGAATCCCAGCTTGGCCATTTTTTCAAATGATTCTACAGGGAATCTATGTTCTTCATCGATTTGTGCTGCAATTGGCTCCAATTCTTCCAATGCAAACTGTGCTGAAAGCTTTCTAAGCATTTCCTGTTCTTTGGTTAACGAAAAGTCCATATTTGTCATCCTTTCTTATGAATTAATTGTTATATTGTGAAATAACTATCTTCGACATAATATTTATATCTTGTATAGTTACCGCAAAGTCAAGCATTTTTATTTTTTTTCATGTCTTTTTTTTAACGCATTTTCCGTCTGCTCTCCAGTGGCGTGAGAGTTTTCTTTTCGTGTTGTTCTCTCCTTTTTCGGCTATTAAAGGCAATTAATTCCACGTTCGCCATATTTTTTTGTGAATTAACTGCACCACCCGCGTTTTTCGCGCCATTCACGCTTGTTTAAATTTTGTGAAAATTATGGCAGATGTGCCTTTACAGTTGTCAGTTTCTGCTATGGCTGCAGCATGGATTTTCTTTGCATCGGTGCCTTAGTCTGTTAAAAAACCCGAAATCGGTTTTTCCGCATTTCGGGTTTTATCAGTCATATATTTTTTTCACGCATGACCTTACATGCAACGGCAGAATACCGGAGCTAATCGCGGTTTTCAAGGCGACTTCTTACAGAAGAGAAAATTTCCTCCGCCTTTTGCGAATATTCTTCGAGCATGCGACCGGCTTCTGCTTTCAGTTTATCCGCTTTTTCCATGTCTTTCATGGATGCCGCGTTGATAAAAATATTGAGGCTGGCTCCTTCAAGCGCTCCGCGAAGCACTGCGGCGGCCGCACCGGCATCGCTGAGTGCCAGTCTGCTGCCCTTTTCCGCAATAACTGAAACCATATCTATGCATTCACAGCAGAGCTTCATGATTTCAAGAGGTACTTCGGCCGCCGTAACAAGGCATTTTTCCATGACCCTGTCTTTTTCCGCAAGTTCCTTTGGTGTATCCTTTGGCATGGCGTATGCCTTGGAAAGAGGTTCAAAGGCCTCCGCATCCCTATCCATCATTTCAAGCAGATTCTTTTGCATCTCATCCGCCCTGTGCTGCAGTTCTCTGAATTCGGTTTCAACCTCCGCATATTTCTTTTTTCCCACAGTCAGCGAAACAACCATGCTGCCGAGAGCCATACCTATCGCTCCCGCAAGTGCAGAAGCGCCTCCGCCTCCGGGTACCGGGCTTTTGCCCGCAAGTATTTCAACGAATTCCTCGCATGTCCTGTCTGCAAATCTCATTTTCGCATTCCTCTTTTCTCTTGTAACTGCCGAAACGCGCTGTCCCTCTGAACGGCAGAGTTCCAATGCCCGGCAAAGTTCCCCTGCCCGGCGGCTTTAGACGGAAAGTTCGTTCCTAGAAAAGACCCGAGATTTTTCCGTTCTCATCAACGTCGATTTTTTCTGCCGCAGGTACCGGAGGAAGTCCCGGCATCGTCATTATATCTCCTGCAAGTGCGACTATAAAGCCTGCTCCCGCAGATACTTTCATATTTCTTATTGTAACATTGAAATTTTTCGGCGCTCCCAGAAGCTTTGCGTCATCCGAGAAGCTGTATTGTGTCTTTGCGATGCAAACAGGCACATTTCCAAAACCGATACTTTCAAGCTGCTCCATTGCTTTCTTTGCCGCAGGTGCAAATGTAACGCCGTCCGCATGGTAAATTTTCTTTGCAATTGCCTCAATCTTTTCGCTTATTGACATGTCAAGTGAATAAGAAAATTCCATGGTGCTCTTTTCCTCGCAAAGCCTGATGACCTCCTTTGCAAGTTCAATTCCGCCTTCGCCGCCTTTGCCCCATACTTCCGAAAGAGCCACATTGACGCCGAGTGCCCTGCATTTTTCTTCGACAAGCTTAAGCTCGGCTTCTGTATCCGTCGGGAATCTGTTGATTGCAACAACAGCCGGAAGCTTGTATACTCCCGTAATGTTTTCTACATGCTGCAGAAGATTAGGAAGACCCTTTTCAAGTGCTTCAAGATTTTCTTTTCCCAGATTCTGCTTTGCGACACCGCCGTGATGCTTAAGCGCACGTACAGTCGCAACAACCACTACCGCACTCGGTCTTAAATCAGCCATACGGCACTTGATGTCAAGGAACTTCTCTGCGCCGAGGTCCGCACCGAAGCCGGCCTCTGTAATTACATAGTCGGAAAGTTTCAATGCTACCTTTGTTGCCATGATTGAATTGCAGCCGTGTGCAATATTTGCAAAAGGTCCTCCATGGATAAATGCCGGTGTATGCTCAAGTGTCTGAACAAGATTCGGCTTAAGCGCATCCTTGAGAAGTGCTGCGGCCGCGCCTTCGCCCTTGAACTGCGAAACTCTTACAGGGCGGTCATCATATGTATATCCTACAATGATATTTCCCACTCTCTTTTTCAAATCCGTAATATCGCTTGAAAGGCAGAGGATTGCCATAATTTCACTTGCAACGGTTATGTCAAAGCCATCCTCACGAGGAGTTCCGTTTGCCTTTCCTCCAAGTCCGTCGGTAATAAACCTGAGCTGTCTGTCATTCATGTCAACGCAGCGCTTCCAGGTGACTTTTCTCGGATCGATTCCGAGCTTGTTTCCCTGTTGTATATGATTGTCAAGCATTGCCGCAATAAGATTGTTAGCCGCACCAATTGCGTGCATGTCTCCGGTAAAATGCAGATTGATATCTTCCATTGGGACAACCTGGGCATATCCGCCTCCGGCAGCACCGCCCTTGACGCCGAAAACCGGCCCGAGCGACGGTTCACGCAATGCCACAAGTGTATTTTTGTTCAGCTTTCTGAGTCCGTCAGCAAGGCCGACAGTTGTGGTTGTCTTGCCCTCGCCTGCAGGTGTCGGCGAAATCGCCGTAACCAGAACAAGCTTTCCGTCAGGAGTTCCTGCTTTTTCCTTAAGTATGTTGTAATCAACCTTTGCCTTGTAATTTCCGTACTGTTCGAGATACTTTTCATCAACTCCCGCCATTTTGGCAATCTCCCTGATGTGCAGCATCTCTGTTTCCTGCGCAATTTCAATGTCACTTTTAAAACCCATTTTATCCCTCCTTAAAAAACTGTAATTTAAAAATTCTCCCCTCAAAACAGGTCTCCGGATTCTATCTGAGCCCGGCGGCGCGAATAACATCCGCAAGATCCTTATATTTATTTAGAGAATAAATATGAATTCCGTCTATTCCAAGATTGATGAATTTGTAAATCTGATTAACCGTGTATTCTTTTCCGGCCTTCTTGAAATCAGCCGGATTGTCACCGTATTTTCCGATAATTTCAGCCAGCTCTTTCGGAATCGAGCAGCCGTTTGAAAGAGTCATTCTGATAAGCCCATCTTTGAAAAGTACCGGCATAACTCCGACAATTATGGGAATCTTCACGCCTGCCTTCCTGAGTTTGTCATGAAAGAGCTGATATGCATCGACATCGTGGCATATCTGCGACATCAGGAATTCTGCGCCGTTGTCCTGCTTTGAACGAAGGTGCGCAATATCCTTCTCAAGCGATGATGCCTGTATATGCTTTTCCGGATAGCATGCCGCGCCTATGCACAATTCCGGATATTTTTCCTTAATAAAGCCTATAAGCTGATCCGCATGATGGAAATCCCCGTGCGTTTCGCTCCAGCCCTCCGGAAAATCCCCCCTGAGTGCCAGAACATTTTCCATACCCATCTCTACATACTCACCGATATATCTTTCAACATCTTCCTTTGAATTTCCTATGCATGTAAAGTGAGTCATCGGTGTCATTGCCCTGTCTGCAATGGCTGCGCAGACTTCCTTGTTTCTGCCTTTGTTTGTTCCGCCGGCACCGTATGTGCAGCTGATAAAATCAGGCTTAAATGCACAAAGTTCATCGAGAGTCTCAAGAAGAGGCTCAAGAGGCTGGTCTGTCTTAGGTGGAAAAACCTCAAAAGAAAAACTCATTTTTTCACTGAATATACTGCTGATTTTCACTTTATTGTTCCTTTCCCGCAATAATGTTTTTCAAAAAACTGCGCCTGTGTATAGGACATATACCTGCTGTTTTTATGCCCTCATAATGGGCTTTTGTACCATAGCCCTTGTTTTTTTCGAATGCGTAATCAGGATACTTTTCGGCATACTCTGTCATCATGGAATCCCTGAAAACTTTGGCAACTATCGAAGCGGCCGCAACGCAGAGGCTTTTGGAATCTCCCTTAATCACGGCAGTCTGCGGGTAATCAAGGTCTTTCAAGGTTACAGCATCAAAAATCACATGCTGAAGATGTTCTCCCGCGCTTTCAAACAGGCTTTTGTCTGCCTGAAAAAGTGCTTCGCGCATTGCGAGCTTTGTGGCCTCCAGAATGTTGATTTCGTCGATTTTCCGGTTGTCGGCCATGCCGATTCCGATTGCAAGGGCTTCTCTTCGTATTTCAACATCGAGCTCAATGCGCTTTTTCTCCGAAAGCTTCTTCGAATCATCGATACCCGGAGTTGAAAAGTCCTTCGGAAGCACTACAGCCGCAGCAACAACAGGCCCGGCAAGCGGTCCTCTTCCGACCTCGTCAACGCCTGCAACATACAAAATATCCCGACCGGCAGTCTTTTGGTCAAACTCCTTCATTTCAACAAGTTTTTTTTGCAGCTGCCTGTTTCGTTCTTCTTTCGTCATTCCCATTTTATATAATCCTTCCCGACTTATGCAAGCCAAATACTTCAATTTCGGAATGTATACAGTTTGCATTCGCGTATTGTTCGTGTCAATTCGTACAATATTTTGTATACGTTGTATAATAGTTCTGATTTTTATGCACCCTTCCACATTTTGTAATAACAATCGTTCGTGAAATCGCCCCGGCGCACATTGCGTTTATTCTTTCGCTGCGCCGCATTTTTCCAGAGTTATTTTTCCTATTATACCTGCTCTGAATTCATCAAGAACTGTCCTTGCGGTCCGCTCATAATCTGTTCTTTTCCCCGGAAGAATAAAGCCTCTCTTCTGCGCAATATGCTCCATCGTCTCAAGTGGATTCTCAAACAGTTCATCAAGCTTGTAACGTGCCGCGAGCTCAGCCGGATAATCATCCTGAAGAACCTTTATAAGTTCAAGCGCAAGAGTCGGGGTATCCAGAATTTCATCTTTGATGGATCCGCAGAAAGCAAGGTTAAGTCCTGCCTTTGGATCTTCAAATTTCGGCCACAGAATTCCCGGCGTATCAAGAAGCTGCATGCCGTTTTGAAGTCCGAGCCACTGCTTACCTTTTGTCACTCCCGGACGGTCTCCCGTCTTGGCACTCTTTTTTCCCGTCATGCGGTTTATGAGAGATGATTTGCCCACATTCGGAACACCTACAATCATCATTCGCAGAGCTTTTTTTCTGATTCGTCCTTCGTCGGATTCGGCCTGCATGCCCGATAAAAGTCTGAAAAGCGGTTGAATTCCCGCACCGCTCATGCAGTTCATTGCAAGTACACTGCTGCCTTCGGCCTTGAAATGCTCGCACCACTTTTTATTTTCTTCTTCGTCCGAAAGGTCGCTTTTGTTCAGAATGACAAGCCTTGGCTTTGACTGCACAAGTTCATTGATAATAGGATTTCTGCTTGAAACCGGAATCCTTGCGTCAATAACCTCGATAACCAGATTCACCATCTTCAGATTTTCCTGAATCAGTTCCCTCGTTTTTTTCATATGTCCCGGATACCAGTTAATATTTTCTATCATAATTATAATTCCTCCGTCCCGTCAGAAAAACAGAAAATCACAGCCTCTCACGCAGAAGGCATTTTCCCCCGAAAGTGCCCTCCCTGGGAAAAAAAAGGGAACCCTTCGGGTTCCCTTTTGATCTTTGCTATTTGACTTCCTTTGACTTAATCTTTGCTGCCTTACCTGTTCTTGCACGCATGTAGTTGAGCTTAGCTCTTCTTACATCACCCTTCTTGGTAACTTCGATCTTTTCAATTCTTGGTGAATTGATAGGGAAAGTCTTTTCCACGCCTACACCTGATGCGATTCTTCTTACTGTGAAAGTTTCGCTGATGCCGCCGTTCTGCTTCTTCAGAACAAATCCTTCAA
Organism: Clostridia bacterium; assembly: GCA_024693105.1. Taxonomy (GTDB): domain Bacteria; phylum Bacillota; class Clostridia; order Peptostreptococcales; family Anaerovoracaceae; genus JAILLO01. The sequence continues at coordinate 31,312 of JAILLO010000100.1, forward strand.
AGAGCTGAACTCTTTCTCTGGAACCTTCCTTAATCTTGATGTATACCTTAACAGTATCACCAACTTCAAATGCCGGAATGTCATTTCTTAAATATTCCTGGCTGATAGCCTTCATAACATCCATTGTTATATTTCTCCTTCCTTCTCGCGACGTTCATGGATCGAAAATCATGCACATACTGTGCCCAGCGGAACGCCCGTAATAACTTAGTTAGTTTATCACAGTGCTTCTTCGTTTGCAATACCTTTTTCAAAGTTGTTCTCATAACATTTGCGGAGTAATTCTCATAATACTTTTGAGGTTCGCACATGTTTGCAAAAGAGGTTCACACGCGCTTTTGAGGAACTATGCCCGCGGATGGGTTTTATCGTAGACTTCCTTGATTCTGTTCTTTGTAACCGAAAGATAAATCTGCGTTGCCGCCAGGTCCTCATGGCCCAGAAGTTCCTGCAGAGACTTAAGGTCGGCACCGTTTTGAATCATGTGCACCGCAAACGAATTTCTGAGAATCTGCGGTGTTATATGTCTTTGCAGTCCTGCGGCCGCAGCGTATTCACGAATAAGTTTCCAAAGCCCCTGCCTTGAAATTCTTTCCCCCTTGTAATTAAGAAAAAGCGCATTATCTTCACCCGAATTCAGTGCAAATTTCGGGCGCACATCATATATATACTCCTCCATCGCCGCTCTTGCCGGTCTTCCCATAGGGACAATCCTCGGCTTTCCCTGAAGATTGCCGTGGCATGTTATAAAGCCCATCCTCGTATTTACATCTTCAAGATTTGCCTCAACAAGCTCGCTTACGCGGATACCCGTTGCATAAAGCACCTCAAGAATCGCTTTGTCGCGTATACCTTTCGCAGACGTGTCCGGAAGTGAAAGGAGTCTGTCAACTTCTTCAATCGTAAGATATTCGAGTTCCTTTCTTTCAACCCGCGGCGATTTAATATCGTTCATTGGGTTCTCCTTAATAAGTCCCTCCGAATGCATATACGCAAAAAAATTCCTCAGCGATGCAACCCTCCTGTTCACTGTCGAAGCCGACTTTCCCGAATTTTTGAGACGCAGCAGATACGAAATCACATCTGTCTGTGATATCTGAGCGGGCTCCGAAGCGCCTTTTTCTTTTGCAAATGCAAAAAATTCCCTGATGTCACGCCTGTATGCCTCAATTGTATTTTTGGCCGCCTGCTTCTCATTCTGAAGATAAAGCAGAAACCGTTCCATGATTTTTTCCATGGTATACCTCCGGTACCTTTTTTTATACAAGTGCTTTGACAAGCAATATCGCCGTCAGGGTCTTTGCGTCCTCTATTTCTCCTGCAAGCGCCATCCTGTACAACTCGTCAAGGTCGTATTCGAGTATGTCAAGCGCCTCGTTTTCGTCGAAATCCGTTTCTCCCGGTGTAAGCCCGGTACAAAGATAAATGAAAATTTTCTCCTGTGTATAGCCTACCGACGGATAAATTTTTCCTATAAGTCTGATTTCTTTCGCCGTATATCCTGTTTCCTCGCGAAGCTCACGCCGAGCCGTTTCAAGAGGGTCCTCTCCTTTTTCCGTTTTACCTGCGGGGACTTCAAGAATATCGCGCTCTATTGCCTTGCGAAACTGCCTGACCATCACAAGCTTTCTGTCTTCGGTGAGAGCTGCAAGCGCTGCGCCCCCGTTATGCTCGACTATTTCCCTGTAGGATGTCCTTCCGTCTTTTACCGTCACCTTGTCCTTTCGGAGATTCAGTATCGCTCCTTCATATATTCTTTCGCTTGAAATTGTTTCTTCTTTGAATATCACTGTAATCACCTCATTTGCCGGCTATTCATCGTCTAAAAGCAATAGACATGTAACCGCCGGTGAGTAATGAATAAGCTGCAATCTTTGTAATGTCATCAGTCGTCACAATGCCGCACTTTTCGTTTACATAATACCATAAATAAAATATCACAAACAGAGAAATAAAAAAAGTTCTTCTTCCGCTTTCCGCATAACCACACACCTTTTTAAGTTTCTTAAAAGTTTTTTTAAGATTTTTTAAAAAAGTGCTTGCTTTTTTTACATCTGCTTGCTATACTATGACCATGGTTATCCCCCTGATAACCTCATTAATCTCTAATCCCAATACCCCTTTTGAACAAAACAGACTGCACCCCTGCAGTCTGTTTTGTTTTTTGGATTTTTCCGGGACTCAAATAAAACGTCAGCCCTAAAGCAGCGATTTGCGCTCCTTTGAACACATCCGGCGAAATTGCGTGTAGGCACAGAAGAAGGCTTCAGGGCTTATAGGGCAAAAAAAGAGAACCCGCGGTTTTAATACCGGAGGTTCTCCTGCTTTTGGCTTATTGTCCTATTTGTGCTTATATCCCGTATACATGCATAATGCGAAAAAGACGCATGTCAGGATAGCAAATCTCTGATGCCACTTCATGACAATTAACCGAAATAACGCTTGAGCATGCCTTCAAGAGCTTTGCCGTGTCTTGCTTCATCCTTTGCCATTTCATGAACTGTATCATGAATAGCATCGAGATTGTTTTTCTTTGCACACTTAGCGAGCTCGAACTTGCCTGCAGTTGCACCGTATTCGCAGTCAACTCTCCATGCGAGGTTGTCCTTTGTTGTAGCCTTCATCTTAGGTTCAAGATCTTCTCCGAGAAGTTCCGCAAATTTTGCTGCGTGCTCAGCTTCTTCAAAAGCTGCCTTTTCCCAGTAAAGACCGATTTCAGGATAGCCTTCGCGATGAGCAATTCTTGCCATACAAAGATACATTCCAACCTCTGAACACTCACCTGTGAAGTTTGCCATCAGCTGGTCAAAAATATATTTCTTGTCTTCTTCGGAAACATCAGGATTATCCTTAACTGTCTTTGCATAAACACCGTATTCGTGCTCTGCTACAAGCTTCATCTCGCCTTCCTGCTTCTTGAATTTGTCTGATTTAACTTTACATACCGGACATGTCTTTGGTGGCTCATCGCCTTCATGAACATAACCGCATACTGTACATACCCATTTCGCCATAATAATTTCCTCCCATTCTTTCTTTTGCCGGAACATCTGCTCCAAAAGCGCCGGTCCGCTGTGGGGTTCCCTGAAGCCGTGTGTCCCTATTTCGGACACTGCCCCTTTACTGATTAAAGTATACCATGAAATCCAAATTTTACAATTTAAAATTTCCTAAAATCAGTCTTTTATGAATTGTGCCGCAAATCCCATTCTCCGTCGCTTTCACTTATTGCTTCCATGGCAAATGCATATGTTTGCAAATACACATCAGGCTTTTCCCCTTTTTTTCAGAGGGTTTTCCGGCGCTTCGCTTCATGGCCTTTTCGCCTCTTATTTCGGAGTTTTTCCCCTTGACAGCACTTGCGCGTATTTTTACAATATTATAGTACAAACAGGGCAATTGAAGGAACACGGCCGGGGAAAACCGATACATAGGGACGTGGCTCAATTCCCGACGCAAAATAAGTGCAAAACAGAAGGATAAAAATGAAAAAAAACACATTATTAATTCTGCTTACAGCAGTCATACTTGTTCTGAATCAGCCCGCAGCATTATTTGCAGCCTCCGATGACAGCCTGCACTGCAGAAGGGCAAAAGCGGCTCACGAGATTGTCGCAATTCAGTCTGCGCTCGGCAAATCGCAGTCACCGCAGGATTCGCTGCAGCATTCACCTCAAAACCCGTCGCAGGATTCTTTGCGTGATTCAACGCAGGCATCACTGCAAAATGCTCTTTCGAAGGCTTCAGGCTTTATCAAAAGAGCCGTACCCGCTCCACAATACGGGAGCATCGGAGGCGAATGGACAATAATCGGTCTTGCCCGCAGCGATGAATCAGTATCAGCCGATTACTACAACAATTACTATACATTAGCGGAAAATCATGTTAAAGAATGCAACGGTCTTCTCAGCAAAACGAAAAATACCGAATATTCGCGCCTTGCAACAGCTCTTACAGCAATAGGAAAGGATCCGCAAAATGTTGCGGGTTACAGTCTTCTTCTCCCTCTTGGCGATTATGAAACTACTGTTTTGCAGGGCATTAACGGGCCTGTCTGGGCTCTTATTGCTCTTGACTGCGGTAATTACAGCATTCCTGAAAATAAATCCGCAAAGGTCCGGGCAACGCGCACAATGTATGTCGATTACATACTTGAACGCCGCCTTGATAACGGTGGATGGAATCTGACATCAAAAGACGGGAGCGGTGAGGCGGATCCCGATGTGACCGCCATGTCTTTGCAGGCCCTGGCAAAATATACGGAACGTAAAGACGTTTCCGAGGCTGTCGGCATAGCTCTTTCACGCCTTTCCGAGCTTCAAGGCGAAAACGGCGGTTATTCAAGCTGGGGCACAGAAAACAGCGAAAGCACGGCGCAGGTTCTTGTTGCTCTTTGCGAGCTCGGTATAGATATCAACGACAAACGCTTTGTCAAAAACGGAAAAACCCTTCTTGACAGTCTTCTTGAATATCAGACAGCCGACGGCGGTTTCCGCCATGCAAAATCCGACACCGAAGCAAACCTTATGGCAAGCGAGCAGTGTCTTTATGCACTTGCCGCAGCCATGCGCGCACAGAGCGGAAAAAGCAGTCTTTACCGCATGAACGACATCACTTTATAAAGGACGGAATACCCGATGCATCAGTGGAAAAAGCACTCCAAATTAATAATCATGCTGCTTGCGGTACTTATTTTTGCCGTTGCTTTTTTCTTCGGCGGATCTCCGGGTGCGGACAATGCTTCAAACGACGCCTCGATCGGCAGTGCCGTTGAATTCAGCGGACATGATTCCGGCGATGCGTCAATTTCGGGCTCCGCAGCGGAACCGGCCGAAAACGATGAAATTTCGCCGGGTTCAGACGATATGCAGGCCATTTCGCCTCTTCCCGCAAAAACTCGGGATGCTGCAGGTCATAAGCCAACCGCTTGTACCTTTTCTATTTCATGCGCAACAATATTAAACAATATGGACATTTGCAATCCCGAAAAGAAAGAGCTTATTCCTTCCGACGGCTGGATTCTCGCCCCGACAAAGGTCACTTTCAGCGAAGGAGAAAGTGTGTTTGACATTCTGAAACGCATATGCCGCGATAATAAAATACATATGGAATTCAGCATTACTCCGCTTTATAAAAGCGCCTACATAGAGGGAATCGCGAATATCTATGAATTTGACGCCGGCTCGCTTTCCGGCTGGATGTACAAGGTCAATGACTGTTTTCCGGGCTACGGATGCAGTAAATATCAGCTTAAAGACGGCGACGAAGTATGCTGGGTATATACCTGCGATCTTGGTAAAGACGTGGGAGGCGGTGACATCTCGCAGGCAAAAGACAGTTAATACAGCGACCTTGCATTTTGTCCCTTCTAAGCCTTTATCAAAAAATTATCTGCAGGAGGTATAAAAATGAATAATAAAGATGCATTTTGTGCCTGCCACCCGGCAGTCATATTTTTATACTTCCTCCTTGTATTGTTTTTTTCAATGTTTTTCATGCATCCTGTATGCCTTGCCGTTTCTTTAGTCTCCGCCATTTCATACAACATTCTTTTGAAGGGCTCTCGCGCCCTGAAAACCGGCTTTGCCGTAATTCTGCCGATGATGCTTCTGGCAGTTACGGTCAATTTTGCCTTCAACCACGAAGGCTCAACAATACTCGCCTATTTTTCAACCGGAAATCCCCTTACACTCGAAAGTATACTTTACGGTACAGCCGCGGGCGTCATGCTTGCCTCTGTAATTACATGGTTTTCATGCCTCAACGAAGTCATGACTTCTGATAAACTTATGTACCTTTTCGGCCGTATTGTCCCTTCACTTTCGCTTATAATTTCCATGGTTTTAAGATTTATACCGAAATTTTCCGAACAGTTCAGGGCAGTTTCACGCGCACAGCGCTGCATGGGAAATGAAGTCTCAAAAAGAGGCCCTTTCTCTAAAATTAAAAGCGCCGTTTCAATCACTTCCGTTGTAATTACATGGAGTCTCGAAAATGCCATAGAAACTTCCGACAGTATGAAAAGCCGCGGCTACGGCCTCGGCGGTCGTACCTCGTTTTCATATTACCGCTTTGGCGCCCGTGACCGCAGCATTCTTTTATGGCTGCTCTTCTGCGGCATATATATTGCCTTCGGATGGTTTACCGGCAGCCTTGATTTCAGATATTATCCAACGCTTAAAGGTTCGCCTTTTTCCGGATATTTTATCAGCCTGAGCGCCGTTTATCTTCTTATGAGCATGACGCCGCTGATTCTTAGCATTATGGAGGCCCGAAAATGGAAACATTTACAGTCAGAAATCTGACATTTTATTATCCTCAGCAGGAAATCCCAACGCTGAACGATATAAGCTTTTCGATTGAAGCCGGTCAGTTTGTAACCGTTTGCGGTCCGTCGGGTTCCGGAAAAAGCACACTGCTGCGCCTTTTAAAACCGGCTCTTGCGCCTCATGGGCACATCCTGGGGTCAATTGACTTTTGCGGGTCGCCGCTTTCGGAACTTGACAGCCGTGATTCCGCAATGCGTATAGGATTTGTGCAGCAGTCTGTTGAGAATCAGATTGTAACGGACAAGGTCTGGCATGAGCTGGCATTCGGACCGGAATCTCTCGGATGGGATACAGCCTCAATACGCCTTCGTGTTGCGGAAATTTCATCGTTCCTCGGAATAGACGAATGGTTTCACAAAAAGGTGACCGAACTTTCGGGCGGTCAGAAGCAGCTTCTGAATCTTGCCGCTGTAATGGTTATGCATCCTGAGGTTCTGATTCTTGATGAGCCTGCAAACCGGCTGGATCCTGTAGCTTCATCGGAATTTCTCGCTATCCTCAAAAAAATTAACCGTGAGCTCGGAACTACCGTAATTATCGCAGAGCAGCGCCTTGAAGATGCTTTTCCTCTTTCAGACCGCGTTCTTGTAACCGACCGCGGCAGAGTGATTTCCGACGGAACCCCGGCAGAAACGGGAATGCACCTTAAGTCGGCAGCTCATCCGTTCTTCGCTTCAATGCCTGCCGCAATGAGAATATGGGAAGGTGCCTTTGACGCTGCACCGTGTCCCGTTACGGTAAGAGACGGGCGAAAACTTATTGACGCGTTTGCCAAAGAGCATGACTTCCTGCCTTTGCCCGAAAACGCAAAAGAAGTTAAAAAGCCCGAACCTGTCATCACTCTTAACGAAATACATTTTAAATATGAAAAGAATCTCCCCGACATACTTCGCGGAGTCAATATGAAAATAAACAAAGGAGAAATTTTTGCACTTCTTGGTGGCAACGGCGCCGGCAAGAGTACCCTTCTTTCCGTCACTGCCGGTCTTCTCAAGGCATACCGCGGCGATTTGAAAATCTGCGGAAGCATCGCCTTGCTGCCGCAGGATTCAAAAGCGCTTTTTCAGAAGAAATCCGTGCGTGAAGACCTTCTTTCGGCAAGCTGCGGTGACAAAAGCAAAAGCGGGGCAGCTGTAAGCCTTGAAGAAATTGTTCGGCTCTGCCGACTTGAAGAACTTATGGAGCGCCATCCTTATGACCTTTCAGGCGGTGAGCAGCAGTGCCTTGCGCTTGCAAAAATTCTTCTTAACAATCCGCAGATACTCCTTCTAGACGAACCTACTCAGGGGCTTGATGCGGATTTCAGACAGATTTTCGGACGCACCATAAAATCATTGCAAAACAGAGGGGTTACCATTTTCTTGGTCAGCCACGATGTGGAATTCTGCGCGGAATTCTGCGACCGCTGCGCCCTTTTGTTTGACGGCGGCATAGTCACCGAAAACTCTCCGTCGGAGTTTTTCTCCGGCAACAGCTTTTATACTACTGCCGCAAATCGTATTGCACGCGGTCATATTGAAAAAGCAGTTACTGTTGCCGATGTAATCACTGCCTGCGGCGGCAGGCCGAATTTCAAAACCGGCAACGGAGGCGGTTCGAATCCGAATTCCGCCTTGCCTGCCGGCGGCTTCGATTGCGCTTCTGCCGGCGGCTCTGATTGCGCTTCTGCCGGCGGCTTCGGCCGTGCTTTTGCCGCGGGTATGCCCGCATACCCGCAAAGCAGGCTGCCGCTTCCCCGCAAAATCGCAGCCGGTCTTTCCGGACTTGTAATGCTTGTCTCGCTTGCCCGGATTCTTTCCGTTTCCGACCTTTCCGAAGTCCTTAAAGGCGGCGGCCTGCAGGTTGAGAACGGCAATTACTTTATGTTCGGACTGCTCTTTTTCGGTCTTCTTGTCTTTGCCGTCTCAACCCGGCAAAAGGCACCCGAACCTGTCCGAATTAAAACCGAAGCTCTGCCAAAACGCATATATGCAGCAGTATTAATTATACTTCTGCTGATTCCGTTAACGATCCTTGCCGGCGTCTTCCTTATAGATGAAAGAAAATACATGGTTGTCTCGCTGCTTATACTTCTTGAGAGCATGGTCCCTTTCTTTCTTATCTTTGAAGGACGAAAGCCACAGGCAAGAGAAATAGTAACTGTCGCGGTGCTGTGCTCTGTTGCCGTTGCCGGCCGGTCAGTCTTTTTCATGTTTCCCGGGATCAAACCTGTAATGGCCGTTGTAATTATTGCCGGAGTTGCTTTCGGCAGTGAGGCCGGCTTTCTCACAGGCTCTGTAAGTATGCTCGCAAGCAACGTTCTGTTCGGCCAGGGGCCATGGACGCCGTGGCAGATGTTTGCCATGGGAATCGTAGGTTTTCTCGCCGGAATACTGCACCAAAACGGGCTCCTTTACCGAAACCGGCTCTCGCTTTGCGTATTTGGTGCGCTGTCCGCAATTGTAATCTACGGCGGCATAATGAATCCGGCCGCAGCACTGCTTTGGGTTCCGAAATTGAACCTCGACACACTTATTGCATATTACATAACCGGGCTCCCTTTTGATGTGGTTCATGCCCTCTCAACAGTTCTGTTCCTCTGGCTTGGCGCAGAACCGTTGCTTGAAAAACTGGAACGCGTTAAAATAAAATACGGTCTCAATAAAAGCTGACCGTCTATATACAATTGTATATCATTTTACATTTGAGCACTTTTTCTTCTGAAACTTTAATTGCTTTTTCGGGGAAAAAGTGTTTTATTTTCGCCCTTTTATTTCGCAATTTGAGCAAAATTATAATTCTCATCTTCTCAATCGCAGTTATTACAAAGGGTCAACCATTTCTGTCGTTTAAACTTTTTTAAAGGTTGGAACATATTTATAACAAATTTTTTTACAAGTGTTATAATGCAAAACAAAGAACAACTTAATAAACCACATTTTTTACAGCTTCAAATTTACATGCGATGTGAATTCATGCTTATATCATGAAAATTTACGGGCATGTAAGGACTAGGTGTTTACTTTAATTCAAAAGCAATTTGCCACATCCTAAAGTTGCGAATACGGTGTTTGATTTCTATGTGATTTATTATCTTTTTCTGACAATGGGGGGGTTGGTTCATATGAATCCAACCGAATTTTATTAATATTGGAGGTTAAAAATGAACAAGGACAAAAACACTTTTCCGGGATTGCGAAGTCTGAAAAAACGGACTCTGACCTACACTATTATACTGGGTCTTGGAATTGCAGTCCTGATTGGCGGTGTCGGTGCGGTTGCCATGCAAAAGACTGCAATAAGCGGCCTTAACAACCAGATGGATGTAGCTCTTAATGCTTACAAAACCACAGTAACCGCAGAAATTGACACATTCTACAACCAGGTAGAGATTATGGCAAAAGATAAGATTGTATCCCCGGAAAAAACCATTCCGGAACTGGATGCGGCCAGAAACGAAATGGCTGCTCAGTTTGGCTTCGGTGATGTTATTATAATAAAACCGGATGGCTGGGTTTTCGACAATCTGGTTAATATTGCCGATGTAGACTATTTCCAGAACACAAAAGACGGTGGAACTTATCTTTCTGCCCCTACAACGAATCTGAAAACAGGCGAAAATGTAATGTGGCTTGCGTCCTCAATTGAAAACGGAACAGGCTACAAGGGCGTGCTCGGCGCACAGATTCCTACTTCACAGTTCAGCGAAATTACAAAGAACATAAAAATCGGTGAAAACGGGTTCGGCTTTATCATTTCCTCTGACGGTACTTATGTTGCCGCAAATGACCAGGAACTCGTTGACGGTCACGTAAATCCTATAGCTCTTGCTTCTGAGGATCCTGCATACGAAGCTCAGGCTAAAATGTTTTCTTCGGTTCTTGAAGGAGATAACGGCTTCTTCGATTTCGAAGATCCTGACAAAGGCAGCCTTTCAGTAGGATTTACAACGCTTGAAAACACCTCAGGCTGGAAGCTGGTAGTCGTTGCAAGTAAGAGTGAATATCTTGCAACATTCTACAGGAATCTTGCAATTATATGCGGTCTGATCGTACTTGCTGTAATCGTAACCTTCTTGTGTTCAACAGCATTCAGTAATAAAATTTCCGTTCCGCTTCGTCGTGTGGCAGACAGACTTGCAGGTCTTGCGGAAGGAGATATAGACACAGAAATGCCTAGGGCTGACGGAATCCAGGAAGTAGGGCTTATTGTGGATTCCATGAGTTCAATCAAGGAGCACATGGTAAGCATAGGCGACGACGCAAATCAGCTTGCCGCTACAATAGGAGACGGTCTTCTTGACGAGAGAGGCGACGAATCAAAATACAACGGTGTTTTCCGCAGCATTATGCATGGATTTAACGGTGTAATCGATCAGATGGCTATGCCTTTGAGAAAAACAGGTGAAATTTTGTCGTCGCTTGCAAAAGGTGAACTTCCTGAAAGAATCGAAGATGCCGGCGCTAAAAACGAGTTTGCCGACTTTATCAACAACTCCAATTCCTGCAGCGACGCGATCCGCGCTCTTATAAGCGATACAAAGATGCTTGCGGAAGCCGCTGTTGAAGGTCACTTCGAAAAACGTGCCGATGCAAGTGCTCACAGAGGTGATTATCGTACTGTTATTGAAGGTGTAAACAGCACACTTGATACAGTAATCGACAAAACCATATGGTATCAGGCTATCATCGACGCAATGCCGAACCCGATTCAGGTTGTTGATACCGACATGAAATGGACACTTTTCAACAAATCCTTTGCTGAATCGATTGCATCAAAATATCCTGAAAGGGAACAGGCTTACGGTCTGCCTGCAACAACTCTCAGAGCCCTTAAATCCGGAAATGCCGGCACGGCTGAATTCGATGAAGACGGCCGTCACATCAGGAGCGAAGCTGTTGAACTCAGAAATGCAAGAGATGAACTTACAGGCTATATGGAAGTAGCTACAGACCTTACAGAAATCAACAATGTTCTGGAAGAAAACCGGAAAGCCGCAGACAGAGGCATAAAACAGTCAGAGTACCAGACAAACAGCGTAAGAATTCTTATGGAAAATCTGGATCATCTTGCAAAAGGTGACTTCAACATCAATACTACCCTTGAAGAGCCTGACGAAGATACAAAGGAACTTTATGATAACTTCACTTCCATTAATAACAGTCTCACACAGACTGTGCAGGCTATTCAGGCCCTCGCAGAAGATATTGAAGACCTTGCTGAAGAAGCTGTTCACGGCAACCTTGAAAAACGTGCGGATGAAAGCGCTCACTCCGGGGAATATGCTACCATAATTACAGGTTTCCATGCAGCTCTTGATGCAATATCAGCTCCTATACTTGAAATTAATCAGGTACTCAATAAAGTTGAAAACGGTGATCTTTCCGCGACAGTCAAAGGCTCTTACCAGGGACTTTACAATACAATGGGCGAAGCTTTGAACAACACTGTCGGTGCATTAAACAGCATTATTTCAGAAATTTCGATTTCACTTGAAGAACTTGGTAACGGAAATCTTAATCAGACGATTACAAGAGAGTATAAGGGTGACTTTATGCAGATCAAGACATCCCTTAATGCCATTATGGATACTCTGAGTGACATCATAAGCCGTATTGACAGTACAGCTGAATCAGTTGCAAACGGCAGCCGTCAGCTCTCATCCGGAGCACAGGCTCTGGCCCAGGGCGCAACCGAACAGGCTTCCTCATTACAGCAGCTTACAAGCTCAATTGTGGATATCGCAAGTCAGACAAAGAAAAATGCCGAAAATGCAAAGAATGCAACTGTTCTTTCACAGTCAGCAAAAACAAGTGCACTTCTTGGAAACGAACAGATGAAGGAAATGCTGGATTCAATGGTAGCTATCAACGAATCATCATCGAATATCGAGAAGATTATCAAGGTAATAGACGATATTGCATTCCAGACAAATATCCTCTCACTGAATGCAGCCGTAGAAGCGGCAAGAGCAGGCGAACAGGGCAAGGGCTTCGCAGTTGTAGCTGATGAAGTCAGAAATCTTGCTTCCAAGTCGGCAGAAGCTGCACGTACTACTTCGGATCTGATTCAGGGTTCGATTTCAAAGGTTACTGAAGGTACAAAGATTGCCAATAACACCGCTGAAGCTCTTGCGGAAATCGTAGACGGAATTGACAAAACAGCTACGCTGGTCGAAGAAATATCCGCTGCTTCAGAAAACCAGTCAACAGCAATCAGTGAAGTTAACAGAGGTCTTGAGCAGGTATCCAAAGTTGTTCAGCAGAACTCAGCCACTTCAGAGGAAAGTGCTGCAGCTTCTGAAGAGCTCTACGGAGAAGCAAGCACTCTCAACGGAATGGTTGCGACCTTCAAGCTCAAGGACAGAGATCCTAATGCTCCTCCTGCTCTCGCAGCAGGAACGCATGAGTCGGTTAAAATCGATCTCTCCGATGATGCTGATACTTATGAAGCAAGGGAAGAGATTCCTACAATCTCGCTTGATCTTGACGATATGGACAACGACAAATATTAATTTAAATCAAACTCCATTCAAAAAAGCCGCGGCCATCCGGTCGCGGCTTTTATATGTTACGGAGCTTCCCCAAATGGCCGGCCGAGGCAGCCACGCTGCCCCTCGGCGCAGATGCGGATGCACAGATTGTCTTTGGCATCTGCGGATACGGATTAAGTTCGGGCAGGCAGCGTTTAGGAGATGTTGCCGGTTACTAAAGAAATAGATTGCTAAAGAAATAGAACTGCCTGATGCAAAATCATCAGGCAGTCCTTATAAATAAAAAACCGGCAACGTCCTGTGACTGCCCCCATACCTTCCAAACGGCAGTCATGCCGTTCCTTCCTCTGTCACCATACAATACAGGAACGGCTCTTTTCGAAAAGGAGAGATGTTGCCGGTTACTAAAGAAAAAGAACTGCCTGACGCACTAATCGTCAGACAGTTCCATACAAATAAAAAAAACGGCAACGTCCTGTGACTGCCCCCATATCTCTACACGGCAGTCATGCCGTTCCTTCCTCTTTCTCCATACAATATTGGAACGGCTCTTTTGAAAAGGAGAGATGTTGCCGGTTACTAAAAACAAAGGCGACCTGTCATGGCTTTTACCAATACAGGTCGCTTTTTTGCAATAAAAAAACCGGCAACGTCCTACTTTTCCAGGCAGCTTCCCACCAAGTATCATCGGCGCTAAGGAGCTTAACTACTGTGTTCGAGATGGGAACAGGTGTGACCTCCCCGCTATTGTCACCGGATTGAAGCCCTATCCCG
>JAILLO010000004.1 GCA_024693105.1 Clostridia bacterium
GAAAGGAATGATTGTATGAAAGCTTTGTTAATCGCTGAAAAACCGAGTCTCAGGCGTGAAATTGAGACGGTTTACAAGAAACACAAATCAGAAATACCTTATGAAATCACGTTTATGGAACAGAGGGGCCACCTTTTGACCTTGAAAAATCCAACTGAACTTGATGATACATTAAAGAAATGGGACTGGGATACACTTCCTATTCACCCGGAAGAATATGGCGGATGGCAGTATAAAACTATAAGTGAGAAGAAAACAGGAAAGTTTCTCACATCGCAGGAGCGCTTTGAAGCTATAAAAAAAGAACTCAACAGCGGAGAATATGACTTTGTAATCAATGCAGGAGACCCCGACCAAGAGGGAGAGCTCCTTATACGCATTGTTCTTTCGGCGCTTCGCAATAAGCTTCCGGTCAAAAGATATTGGACAAATGCCCTTACGGAAGAAAAAATACTTGAAGCGCTTAAAAACCTTCGTGATGATGACAGGGAGCCCGAGCTTGTTCATCTTCTTGATGCCGCATATGCGCGCCAGCATTCAGACTGGCGGTTTGGAATGAACATTTCAAGAGCTGCCACGCTTAAAATGGGTGCAAGATGTGCATGCGGGCGTGTAAAAACCCCTATTCTGAGCATTGTATGCAAAAGAGAAAAGGAAATTGCAAACTTTGTACCTTCATCCTGTTATGGTGTCAAGGCACTGTATGCAGAAGGTTTTGAAGGGCAATTGTTCGATGAAGGGGCAGAGGCTGAATCGGAAGAGAAAGATGATGCCCAGAAAGGGCTCATATGGTTCGATACAGAGGACGAAGCAAATGATTTGATAAAATCCCTGTCCTCACCCGCAAAAGTCGTTAAATACGAATCTAAACGCGAAGAATCGTATGCTCCGAAACTGTTCAAGCTGGCTACAGCCCAGATTGCGGCGGGAAAGCTTGGATATAACAGTGCTCAGACGCTTGAGATTATACAGAGCCTTTACGAAAAAGGCTATCTTTCGTATCCCAGAACGGATTGCGAGTATATAGCAAGCGGAGAAAATCTTAAGGCATGCCTTAAGAGCGCATCTTCCATATCAGAATTCAAGCCTTTCATAGATTCCATTACAGGACCGACCATTGGGAAGGTTCTCCATACGAAGAAGTGGGTCAATGACGAAAAACTTAAAGAATCAGGGCATTCAGCTATCATTCCGACCGAAAAAAGGCCGGATTTTGAGTCGCTCACAGAAGACGAGCAGAAGATATACAAGCTTGTTTGCAAGCAGTTTGTAGCAATATTCCTGCCGCCGCTCATTCAGAACAAAACGGTTCTTATCTCCGAAATTGACGGAAACACTTTCAAGAGCGCAGGAAAAACCCTGATTGATGAAGGCTATACCAAAATCTTCAATAAAAAATTCGAAGACATGGTGGTTCCTGAGCATTCAGAAGGCGACATCCTTGATGTGAACAGTTTTGAGACAGTTGTAAAAACAACGACATGTCCTAAAAGATACACGGACGCATCACTTACCGCAGCGTGCGAAAACCCCGTGAAATACACGGAAGATGCGTCTCTCAAGGGTATCATGAAAAAACTTAAGATAGGAACGCCTGCGACGAGAGCTTCGATTATTCAGGAACTTATTGAAAAAGACAAATATCTTGCGGTCACCAAGGAAAAGAAAGCACAGTACATAGTTCCTACGCCTGCCGGAATGATTATTTACGACAACCTCAAGGACTGCGGCATATGCAAGGTTGACATGACAGGCGAATGGGAGGAGCAGCTTGAATCCATAAGGACGGGGAAACTTGACCTTAAGGATTTTGAGTCCTCAATGATGAAAGATGTCGCATCCATGGTAGACGAAATCAAGGCGCTTTCAGTGACTGCGCTCAGGGGCAACAGGGAAAAGATATGCGACTGTCCCAAGTGCGGCGGAGACATATTTGAAGGGCCCAAGGGCTTCTTCTGTTCAAACTACAAAGAAAAAGGATGCGGAGTCGGCGGCTACAAGCTTGCCAGCATATATAAAAAGCCGCTCAGCAAAGATGAGATGATACCGCTTCTTGAAGGAAAAACAATCAAGAAAACGATGTCAAAGAACGGTAATGACTGGGAACAGGAGATTATCTATAACTTTGACGAGAATAAGATTGATTTCGTCAAATCGGAAAAGCCGGACAGAGAGCATGTTCAGATGGAAGAGTCTGAATGGTACTGTCCTAAATGCGGGGAGCCGCTGCAGGAATCTGAAAAGATTATTAAGTGCAGATGCGGGTTTAAGCTTTTTAAGACCACATGCGGGCACACTCTCACAGAAGACGAGATTGACAGTTTCTTCTCGAACGGGACAACCGGTATTATCAGGGGCCTTGTGGGAAAGAGTGGCAAATCCTTTGATGCAGAGTTTGTTCTCAATAAAGATAAGACCGGGTCGGAATTCAAATTTGAGGAGCGTTCATAATGTTTAAGCTTGCTAAAAATCTGTACACCAAAAATGGAAGATGTATATACGAAGATGACCGCCAGAATTCTGTCTTTGCAAAAAGGACTGAGGACGGATTTGTCATCCGTCTCCGGTTCAGCGACAGAAACATCAAAACAAAACCGTTGTATATAAGCGTTCCGGTAAAAAAGCAGGAAGAAGGCTCTTCCCTGCATGTAGATTATCCATCCTATATTGATTACGATGCACAGATAGGCTCCGTGATAGATGATTTTACCGATTTAGTGAACCGCTGGATAAACATGGTGTATGACATGATGATTCTGGAATCCCATAAGGGCATGGATGCCGGTATTTTAAGCGCCGACATAGAGAAGCTTAAAATATACGAAGAAATGGAAGGTGTGATATCGGCAGTAGACCATTCGGAAAGCATCAGGAACTTTGATTGATGGCGGTTCCGCCGTTTGATATTACATATTTTATTTATCAACAAAACTACAGAAAAGGAGTGGAGAGCAAGATGACAATCAATGATAATCCCTATCTCGACGAGGCAATCGGGAAATTTCTGACTGCCTATTCGAAGCGCGAGGAATTAGAGGGTGACTTCAACAGCAGCAAGCTCGACGAGTATACTGCAGTGAACGAAGAAGTCTCATCTCTGGCCGGGGAACTCATCAAGTACGGCATTGATGTCTATCAGGAAGATGATGACCTGTCGTTTCTTATCGACAACAAGGAATACACAGTTACTCTTGATGACATGTGCCGTATTTTAAGCGATGATGATTTCAGGACCATGATTTCCAATCTGCGCAAAAAAGAAGCAATGAAACAGAATACCCAGACCGAACAGCCCCCGGCGGATGAATCTCCGTACAGCGGATTCATGCCTCATCTGTTCGGAAATGATGATAGCGATGATTCCGTAATGCAGTTTTCTGCCGACTATTCGCTTATCGATGATTTGGTTA
Organism: Clostridia bacterium; assembly: GCA_024693105.1. Lineage (GTDB taxonomy): Bacteria > Bacillota > Clostridia > Peptostreptococcales > Anaerovoracaceae > JAILLO01. Next base: position 3,411 of record JAILLO010000004.1, read on the forward strand.
ACATTCAGCGGAAAGTCATGAGGTATGAGCATGACAAGAGCGTGAGAAAGCTTACGGATGCCGTAGAACGCTGTAAGGAGCAGATAGCCCAGAAAGAGCGTCTTCTTGAGGTAAAAGATGTTGAAATAGAAAAGCTCGTTCAGGAAAAAGAATCCATTGAGCAGAAACTCGAAGAAGAGGTCAGTGCCAACGCAGAAATAAGCGAAAAGCTGAAAGATGCGCAGATTCGCACGGAGAATGCTGAAAATGTCGCT
>JAILLO010000007.1 GCA_024693105.1 Clostridia bacterium
AAAGGCTGTCCTCCATCCCCAACTTTGATACTTCTATTATAACAGAAAAAGTGCCTCAATCCCAGATAAACACTGGATTTGTGGTACTTTTACACAAGAAAAATCCGCGGCGTCGCCGCGGACTTTGTCTACAGTCTGAAACGGTTTCAGATTTCTGAAACCGTTTTTTCGTACTTGGCGGATGGAAACGCTTTGCGGACTTCCGGGGCCGCTGCGGCATACGCGTCTGCGGTGGAACTTCCGGGGCTGCTGCGGCATACGCGTCTGCGGGGGCAATCTTTCCGGACCGGTATACAGACGATATTCACTTTTGCGCCTTATGAGTCTGCAGGGCGGGAACCAGCCGGAAACGGCAGCGGCCGGCATTACCCGATATCCCTTATCCAAACATTTAAATGTTCAAACCACTTGACTGAAAGTAGTTTCAATAGTAATATCAAAGTGTATAACGGTGTCTAATTGCAAGGATTTTTCCGGCATTGACGCAATTTAGTAATTATTATAAAAAGAGGTAAAAACACCAATGAAAACCTACGGAATCGAAAAGTATGGAATTTTTGCACCGAAGGAAGTTCATCACAATCTGACGCCCGCACAGCTTACGGAAGCGGCACTGCGTCGTGGTGAAGGTTCCCTGTGCAGCAATGGCGCGCTTGTTGTGACTACGGGAAAGTATACCGGACGTTCTCCTGACGACAAGTTTATCGTTGACACACCTACTATTCACGACGAGATTGCATGGGGCAAGGTTAACCGCCCGATCAGCAGGGAAAAGTTTAATGCCATCAAAGGCAAGCTTGCAGCTTATCTGCAGGGCCGCGAAGTATTTATCTTCGACGGATATGCGGGAGCTGACAAAACTTACACACAGAAATTCAGAATTATCAACGAACTGGCAAGCCAGGCAATGTTTATTCACCAGCTTCTGATTCGTCCGACGGAAGAAGAACTTGAAAATTACGGAGAACCTGATTATACGCTTCTTTGCGCGCCGGGATTCAAATGCGATCCCGAGACTGACGGCGTTAACAGTGAAGCCGCAATTATAATCGACTATGAAGCGCACGAAATCATTATCTGCGGTTCGCAGTATGCGGGAGAAATCAAGAAGAGCGTTTTCTCAACAATGAACTATGTAATGACAAAGAAGAACGTTCTTCCTATGCACTGTTCCGCAAATATGGATCCGGAAACTCATGAAACAGCAGTATTTTTCGGACTTTCGGGAACAGGAAAGACAACTCTTTCGGCAGACCCGGCAAGAAAGCTTATCGGTGATGACGAGCACGGCTGGTCACCTGACGGCATCTTCAATTTTGAGGGTGGCTGCTATGCAAAATGCATAAATCTTTCAAAAGAAAACGAGCCTGATATTTACAACGCAATAAAATTCGGATCGCTTGTAGAAAATGTTATCATGGACCCGCAGACGAGAGAGCTTGATTTTTACGACAACAAACTTACCGAAAATACACGTGTCGGATACCCTGTCGAATATATCAACAATTCGCAGATTCCGGGAGTTGGCGGAATTCCGAAGGTAGTTATTTTCCTTACTGCCGATGCGTTCGGAGTACTGCCTCCTATCAGCCGTCTTTCAAAGAATGCGGCGATGTATCATTTTGTTACGGGATTTACTTCAAAACTTGCCGGAACAGAAAGAGGCATCGACGAACCTGTACCGACATTCTCAACATTGTTCGGAGAACCTTTTATGCCGCTTGATCCTTCCGTATATGCAAATATGCTCGGTGACAAGCTCGACAAGTACGGTACAAAGGTTTACCTCGTAAACACAGGCTGGGCAGGCGGAAGCGCAGCAGACGGAGCAAAGAGAATGAAGCTTTCCTATACACGTGCGATGGTTACCGCAGCACTTTCCGGAAGCTTTGATTCGATTGAATTCAAACATCACGATGTATTCAATGTTGACTATCCTGTAAGCTGTCCGGGAGTTCCCGACGAGAAACTTGATGCCCGCGGCATGTGGGAAGACAAGGCAGCATACGATGCACAGGCCGACAAGCTTGCAAGGATGTTCTTTGACAATTTTGCAAAGAAATATCCAAACATGCCGGCAGACATTACAAACGCAGGTCCAAAACCCGCAAAATAGGCGGATATACCGGGACTGTATATAATTACAAAGATAAGCAGACATCCTTTAAAGGGTGTCTGTTTTTTAGTGCGCGCATTTATAATTCCGTAATTATGCTTCTGCAATTATGTTCCCGTAATTATGTTTCTACTATTATATAATGTGCATTTGTGCGAAAATTCTTATCTTTGTGAAAACTTTAAACACACAGGCCGTTTTTTCAATTAGAATCTATATGGGTGCGGTGTAATTACGGAAGTTTGCGTCATTTTTTGCCAATTTTGATATGCGTTTTGGCGATTTCAGTCCACGCTGACAAAACACCGCAAGTTAAGGAAGTTGTGCTTTATTGGGGGAGAGTAACATGGGAAAAACAGAGAAAACGACCGGGACGGGTTCGTTGACGGGAAAACTCGTAAGGATGGCAGCAATACCCACAATCATAGTGTTTGTTGCGGCTGTAATTATTTTGCAGATCAGTCTTTCGTCACAGGTAAGAAACGAGATGGACGAAAAACTTTTGCTTATGGCGGAAAATACAAATATGCAGACTGAAGCGTTTTTTTCACAGTTTACGCATATTACGGAGCAGACCGCGCAGGATGCTATGCTGATTGGCATGCTGTCGGATATCCAATTGTACGGGAAGTACTTTAAAGATAACTGGAGATGTGGCGATGTGCTTAAGACCATGGCGGGAGCAGTCAAAGGCAAAGAAGATAAAATAACGGAATTTTATGCTGCTCCTTACGGTGATTTAAATGACTGGGTCACCTCACTCGGTGAAGTAATGAGCCGTGACTGTCCGGATGCCGAGCAGATAAAGAAAAAGGAATGGATAACGATGCCGCGCGACAAAGGAACGACATGTTATCTGCCGCCGTATCTTGATGAATATACTCAGGTCGTGGTATGCACGATTACAACGCCTGTTTACAGCCCGGACGGCAGATATCTGGGATGCGCGGGAGTTGACATCAAGCTGACCGATATGCAGAATATGTTTGCGGAGACTGCCGTGGGAGATACGGGATATGTAGTTGTATGCCTTGAAGACGGAACTGTATTTTATAGTCCGAATGAGGAAGACATCGGCAAGAATATAGAAGACACGTCGTTTTCGCAGGGCATGAAGGACACCGTTCTTCAGAAGAATGACGGTGAAGCTTTTGAATTTCTGGATGGCAGCGGCACAGAGATGATAGGTGCCATAAAGGCTATCGGAGATACCGGCTGGAGCCTTGTTTCGTGCATGTCACAGGCTGAGGCCTATGATATGGTTTCAAGCGCAAGAACTCTTCAGATTACCACGCTTCTTATAGCGCTTGTTATTATTCTGCTCTCAATATTTTTTGTTACAAGCAGGGCACTTCGTCCGGTTTCGGAAGTTGCAAAAGAGGCCGGACGGCTGGCGGAGGGCGATATTTCCATGAAAATCGAGCACCGCAGCAAAGTGAGGGATGAGGTAGACCTGCTTGTAAACGCATTTGCGGAAGTAGTCGAAAACAACAAGCGTCAGGCCGAGAATCTTGAAAGAGTGGCAGAGGGCGACACCTCGGTTAATGTTGAGGTACGCTCACAAAGAGACGCACTCAATATTTCAATGAAGAAGGTTGTTGACACTTTGACAAATCTTGCGAGTGAAACGAACGAGCTTACGGAAAGATTTGCTTCCGGGGACAGCACCTTCAGGGCGGATGCCTCGAAATTCGAAGGCGGCTACAAAGCTCTTATGCTTGGGCTTAACAAAACAATAGAAACAATTCTTGCTCAGATTCAGACGATTATGGACAGCATTCCGATGCCGGTTCAGATTCTGGATTCAAACAGAAACTGGACATCAGTCAACAAGGCGTTTTCAGAGCCTCTGGTCAGGGCAGGCCTTGCGGAATCGCCGGAATCCTTTGCAGGAAAGCCGTGCAGAATTGAAGGCGCAGATATTTGCAGGGTTGACGACCTTTTAAACGGTGAGAAGCAGACAAGAATCAAACTGTTGGGGCGCCAGTTTATGCAGACGATGGATTATCTTAAAAATCAAAAGGGTGAGGTCATCGGATATCTGGGTGCCTTTAACGATATGACGGAAATTCTTGCCAAGAATGAATATTCCGATATCGAAATAGAAAGGTTGCGCAACAACCTGCACAATCTGGCAGTCGGAAAGTTTGAATTTGACACGGTAAAACAGCCGGTCAATGAGTATACACGTGAAGTTGCGGAGAGCTTTGATGCAATCAATACCAGCGCAAATGAAGTAACAGAGGCTGTTGCCGCACTTATAGAGGACGCGATGATGATGGGCCGTGCGGCCGTTGAAGGCGACTGGGATGCCAGGGCCGATGTTTCAAGGCATCAGGGTAAGTTTGCAGAGGTTATGGAAGACGTCAACGGTATTGTTGATGCGCTTACCGCCCCGATGCATGAATGCCTGCGCGTGCTTGAAGAGGTTGCGCGCGGAAATCTCGGAGAAGAAGTTACAGGAGATTACAAGGGCGACAACCGGCGGACTAAAGAGGCTCTCAATGAAACGACGGCCTATCTGAAAGCGACGATCTCGGAGATTAACTTTGTACTGGGACGTATTGCGGCCGGTGATCTGACCGTAACGATAGCGGATAAATATTTCAAGGGAGATTTTACGGAAATCAAGGAAGCGCTTGATGAAATTCTTTCAAATCTTACAGATATGATAAGAAATCTCAATGAGGCATCAGATCAGGTGGCAACAGGTTCAAAGCAGCTTTCGGAGGCTTCCCAGACTCTGGCGGACGGTGCCACAAGGCAGGCAAGCGCAGTTCATCAGTTAAGCAGCAGCATAACTTCAATTGCGGAAAAGACGAAGCAGAATGCGATCGATGCTTCTTCGGCAAGCAGCCTGACACAGCAGGTGAAGGCGGGAGCGGAAATCGGCAACATGCAGATGCAGGACATGCTACAATCAATGGAAGAAATCAACGAATCCTCCGTAAATATTTCAAGCATTATAAAGGTTATTCAGGATATCGCTTTTCAGACAAATATCCTGGCATTAAATGCGGCAGTCGAGGCTGTACGAGCAGGTGAGCACGGCAAGGGATTCTCTGTTGTTGCCGAAGAAGTCAGAAGTCTTGCGGCAAGGAGCGCCGATGCGGCAAAAGACACTACCGAGCTTATTGAAGGATCGATTAAAAAAGTCGGCGCGGGGATGGATATCGCACGTGAGACGGCTCATGCGCTTGCGGAAATTCTCAAGGGCGTTGAGAACGCAACAGAACTTATTGCGGGAATCGCTTCGGCTTCCAATGAGCAGGCTTCGAGTGTGCATGAAATAAACAAGGGAATTGATGATGTAGCACATGTAATTCAGAGGATTTCATCGACGGCCGAAGAATCCGCATCTTCAAGTGAGGAGCTTTACGGTCAGGCTGATTCTCTCAGAAAAATGGTATCCGAGTTTAAGGTTGATGATTCACAGCCGTATATTCCGGCAGAGCTTCTGACCGGCGGAGATGATTAAAAAAGGTGTGCCCGAAATGAGAACCGGGGAAAACCGCTGCGAGCGGCGAAAAACAGGCTTGCAGCGGTTTTGCTTTTTTTGCGGAGTGCATCACGGACAAAAAAAGCCTGCGAAATTAAAATTTCGCAGACCCCGGTTTTGTCATTGTGCGCAAAGCGGCATTTACTAATGTCAGATACCGCTTTCGTTTTGCATCGGCAAAAGCAAAAGAACTATTTTCCTTCCGTAAGCGCCTGATTCAGAGCTATGGTAAGCTGGTGGGCGCATGATGTGGATTTGTGACCGCATCTGATATTTTCAAGTTTTTCGGTGATATCGGCAACCGTCAGGCCATCCACAAGAGAAGAAACGGCCTTGAGATTTCCGTTGCAGCCACCGTGGAATTTTACATTTCTGACGATGTCACCTTCAAGATCGAAATCAATTGAAGAAGAGCATACACCTTTTGTTTTGTAAGTATAATTCATGCTTTTGCACCCCTTTTGGCTGATTTTATTTTTCTGCACCGAGCTTGAGCGCCAGAAGCACTATTGCAAGCGCACCAAGACAGGTAGAAGCTATAACCAGTGCGAGTGAACCCTTGGAAATGTTTTTCATCATAACAAAATTCTCCTTTCCCTGCAAACCCCGGTTCCGGGCAGGAACGGGAATGCTCTGTAAAAACAAAATACATTGCAAGCGGCATCGCTTGTACAAGTTATTTTATATTATATTATACTTTTATGTTTCATATAACCCCTTCGGCTAAAATATCGGTAAATATTTTTCTTATGACGCAATAAAGCACCGCGCAGGGAATTTTACGTGTTCTGTGGCGGGCCGCAGGTATAAAATGCGGCGGAGGGCGCCCCCCCGGGAAAGGTGCGACAGCGTTTTGACGCTGCGGATTAATCTGTGACAGGACACGAAACCGGCTGCCGGTTACGTCCGGGAATTAATCTGCGGCTGTCGGCAAGAATTAATCAACAGAAAATTGATATTTTTTTACAAGCATTGTATAATAGTAATATCTATAACTGTGCGACGAAATTTACGGCACATCAGGGAAAGGAAGCCCGGCTACGGGCAAATTCGGAATTGAACAGTGAATTGGTATGGGTACTTAATTTAATACTGGAACACCGGCAGCTGATTGCAGCCGCAGCAGCGGCAGTATTGGTTGTATTTTTTGTTGTCTGGCTTCTTGCAAGAAGGGCCAGACTCTGGTACTGGAAGGTCAAAGATTATTCCGGAATTTTGGAGAAGCAGGAAGCCTCTCTTTCCGATATCAGCAGCAGGCTTTCGGATATCGAGGCCGGTCTGAAGCTGCAGAATGCAGCCAAAACAGCAGAGGAGACGCCGACGGACGATTCTTGCGAAGAAGGTGAAGGCGGGGCAGAGGAATCCTGTTTTGAAGGAGAAGTTTTTTCCGCTCTTTCGGAAGAACGGCCGAGAAAGCAGCCAAAGCCGGAAGAAAACTTCGAGACAGCCGCCGAAAGCATCGGCAATTCGGCGCCGGCAAAAGAGCAGGCACCGCCGGATGCTCTTAAGACTCCGGGACTCGAAGATATTCCAAGAGCGCCACAGCCATCCTGGAAACAGGTGAATGTGCCGGTGTGGACAACAGAAAACCTCAGGGAACTCACGGACTCTCCTTCGGGTTTTCAATTCCCAAAGAACGAAGAGGATGAATTCGCAGGTTTTCGCGAAGCACTTTTGAAGCGCAACAAAGCGTCGGACCCACAGGTATGCGACGATTTTCTGAACTCTGCGGAGGATTCGCAGGACGGCGGTTCTTCGGGGAAAACCAGGATTAAATTTGTCTCACCGGATCAGTCGGTGAGCAGAAGCGGCAGGACTTATACTCTTGAGCAGATAGAAAAACAAATCAGAGACTGAAATCAATATAGATAAAAGGGCAGACTCAGAAACAGAAGGAAGGTCAGGTGAATCAATGTATTGCAGCAGATGCGGAAAAGCGTTGAGAGACGGTGACAGGTTCTGCAGCTTTTGCGGAGCAAAGGTTTTCAGAACAGATATAGAGCAGCCGGAAAACGGCGACGAGATAGTTTACAATCCGGATTTTAACGAGGAAGAACAAAGTCGGGATGTGAGCGCCGAAGTCGGTGAAGACCGCCGGACTACAGGGGCGCCGGCTTTTGAAAGTACTGTGCGGGCTACGGAAAAGTCCACGGAATATTTTGAGGAGCAAAAGCCACAAAAGGAGCAGGTTCCGGTAAAGCCGCAAGACGCTCCGGCTCGTGAAGAAAAGCAGGAGCCAAAGCAGGAAGCGGATAAGGAGCCAAAGAAGGAAGCGGATAAGGAACCAAAGCAGGAACAAAAGACAGAACCAAAAGTTTTGGACAACTCCGAATTCGTATGGAATCTTCACGAGTTTCCGTCGGATGAACCGAGAAAGACAGAAGATATTGATTTTAACTGGCGCATAAATACATTCCCGGGCGTTGAAAAGCAGAATCTTTCGCCGGCGGAACAAAAGGAAATCACGCCGGAAAAGGGCCGCACTGAAGCGGCAGCACCCGAAGGCTCCAAATCCGGTGTTTCGGATATTTCGACCGGGGCGGGGAGCAGATTCCCCGAATCCGGAAGCGCCTTTGCGCAGCCGGAGGCCGAAAAAGCATCTTCAGACAGGATAATTGACCCGGTTGTCTCACCGGAGGAAGCGCCTGTTACGGGCAGCGACCTCGAAAAAGAAATTTTCGGTGAATCCGAGCTTTCGGAAGAGGAAAAACAAACAATAAAAATCGAAAAATTCTATACTTTCAACAAGAAGAAAGAAGAATTCCAAAAGCTTCTTGACAAAGAATACGAAAAAATCAGGAGCAGCCGTCTGACTGCAGAGGATACTACCGAAGGCTTCCGCGCCGCACAGCAGGAGGAAATGCCGAATTTGTCGGATTTACCGGAGATTCCGCAGAAGGACAGCGCTGACGAGGCATATGAGAAGTGGAAGCCTGAAGCTCAGATGGAGGAACTCAGGAAGCATCTTGAAGCGGCGACGGCTCTGGAAGAAAAAGAGTCGGCGGCAAGGACCTCCGAGGTGCGGAAAACGGCAGACTTTGATCCTGTGCAGCATTTAAAACAGGCTGAAAAGGAGCGCGAAGAATGTATGCGCAGCGAACCTTCCACACATGATGACGAAGCACAGATGGGAAGGCCGCAGATGCTGCAGGGACTCGAGCTTGACATAATGGACAACGATGCAATTGCAAGAAGATTCGATACTGTAGAGCTCACAAGAGACATGCAGGAAATTTACCTCGAAAAGGAGATTCGCAGGCAGGCCGAGCTTGTAGAGGCAGAGAAGAAGGAAAAGTTTATACGCGAAGCCCTTGCACCGTCGGCGCAGGAAGGCGAAAAGGCAGCTTCCGCAGAAAGCACCGATGAGCGGATTTCCGCAGAAAGTACCGACAGCCGGATTCCTCCTGAAAACCTCGGAAGGGTGCCTCAGGACGAAGGCGGCGTGAAGGAAATTTTCGCAGACAGCAAAGGGCCGGAGGATATCATGCCGCATGGATTCCTTCCGTCGGATGCCCCCGAACCGGTGCAGCGGCCGGCAGAAGAACCCCCGATCCGAAATCTTTCGGCTGCGGAAGACAAGCCTCCTCAGCCGTTCAGCAAGACGCAGGCACTGGATGAACTCTTTGGCATCAGAGAAAAAGAGAAGGAACAGCGGGAAGCTCCGAATCAGGACGATCCGGCTGACAGAAACCGCAAGAAGGGCAGCGGAGCAGGGAAAGCGCTTGCTGTGATTGTAGTACTTGCACTTGTCGGAGAGCTTGCGATTCTGGGGATTCGCGCATTTGCTCCCGAAAGCGGCGCGGCGGAGTTTCTCGAGAAAAAAATGTCAATAACATACGAATGGCTTCTCGGACCGGGTGAAGAAACCGCGCAGGAGGAAGACGCCGAACCGTCAACTCCCGCAGCCATAGTGAACACGCCGGAGGTAGACAAGGAAAAGCTTATCGCAAGAGTAAAATCCGCGAACAAAAATATAGCGCTGATAGAATCTGACCCTGCTCTTGCATACAATCCTACGATTGATTACAGTGATGAGAATATCGCAATGACGGTTCCTCTTGAACAAAATATATGGTACATGAGGGATGACGGAACACCGGCTTACTTTGATGAAGAAATAGTAAGAACGCTTATCACTTTTGATTCCGAATGGGTTGATTACGTAAACAAAAAAGACGAATCGGTTTTCACTGTAATTAAACCCGGAAGCATGGCGGACACTAATGCCAGAGCTTACGAAAAGGCCGGAAAAATTACCGAGACTTTCAATCTGCTGAAGATAGGTGAAATCAGAAAAAGTGAGACAGGTTACTATATCTGGGCGGAAGAAAATGTAAATATAGCAGAGGGCGGCTCTTCGCAGGACAAAACCTACAAATGGGTATATTATCTGGAGCCTGAGGGCAACGAAATGAAACTCTGCAGCTATACGCAGTTCGAATAAAGACGCTGCTTTGGCGGGGAGGAGGACAAGGATTTGAATAGGAAAAAAATAGCACTTGAGCTTGCCTTTGTGGGTGTTATAGCGTTAATTACGCTGTTTGTCGCACTCATAGGCTTTATCACGGATTATCTGTGGTTTGATGAACTCGGATACGTAAGCGTATTTTTAAAGAAGCTGGTTACGCAGCTTGAAATCGGCATTCCGGGATTCATAGTTATTACGATTTTTTCATACATTTATCTTAAATGCATGAAGCGCAGTTATTTCAAAAAGGTTAATTCAAGAACCGAGACAAACGAAAAAAGGCTTAACAAAATCACATGGGCAATTTCCGCAGTATTCGGTTTTATACTCAGCCTTACGCTTGTGAACAAGCTCTGGTTTGAAATTCTTCAGTTTATAAACAGCACTGATTTCAGCCTGAGCGATCCGCTTTTCGGACTTGATATTTCTTTCTATGTCTTCAAGCTTCAGTTCATCAAGGATATAAACGCGATGATTCTCGGCATTACAATAGCATTTGCCATTATGACATTTGTTTATTATTTCATCCTTATGTTCATGAGAAAGCCTCTTATTATAGAAGTAGCACCTGAACCCGGTGACGAAGATAATTACGAAGAAGAGGACACTTTTGAGGGTTCCACGATTAACGACAGCTTTGCCGGAAGCATGAACAACATGTTCGGCCGACTCTTCAAAAAAGGAAAGAACTTCACACAGAATGCACAGAAGACAAAATCGCGCTTTGAAGGCGACGGCGGATTTGAAAGACTTATGAAATTTGCCTCAAAGCAGGTTATTACAATAGGTGTGGTATTCTTCCTTATGGTTGCCGTAAATTTCTTCCTCAGACAGTTTGATTTGCTTTATTCAAACACAGGCGTTCTTTACGGTGCCGGCTATACGGATGTAAATATCACATTGTGGGTCTACAGGGCACTTTGCCTGCTTTCAATTATTGCGGCACTTAATTTTGCAATAGGCATTTCGAAGAAGCAGTTCAAAAAGATTCTGACGGTGCCGGTGCTTATGATTGCTGTCGGAGCACTCGGAACGGGAGCTGCGGGGCTTATACAGAACTGGGTTGTTTCTCCTGACGAAATAGCAAAGGAAAGCACTTATCTTGAAAGAAACATTGAATACACACAGGCGGCGTACGGCCTTAAGGACGTAAATGTCAAGTCGTTTTCGGCGGCGAACACTTTGACGGCCGACGATCTTGAGAACAATCAGGAAACTCTTTCAAATATCCGTATAAACGATTTTGAACCGGCTGAAAAGTTCTACAACCAGACTCAGAGTATCAGACAGTATTATTCGTTCAATGATGTCGACGTTGACAGATACATGATAAACGGTGATTACACACAGACCTTCCTTTCGGCAAGAGAAATTGACGAAACAAAGATCAGGGAAGAATGGCTGAACAAGCACCTTAAGTATACGCACGGCTACGGCGTTACTCTTTCGCGTGTTGACCAGGTAACAGACAGCGGTCAGCCGGACATGCTCATCGACAGCATTCCACCGGTATCACAGGTTGAGGAGATCGATATCACGCGTCCGGAGATATACTTCGGAGAACTTGCAAGCAATTATCTGCTCGTAAATACCGACGAAGAGGAATTTGACTATCCTGACGGTGACAGCAATACATATACAACTTATGAAGGATCTGCGGGAATCAGCCTCAATCCTATTAACAGACTTATGTTTGCAATCAGGGAAAAAAGCATCAAGCTTTTGGTTTCGACAAATGTAAGCAGCGATTCAAAGATTATAATCAACAGAAATATTACACAGAGAATCCAGGAAATCATGCCGTATCTCAGCTATGATTCCGATCCTTATATTGTAACGGCAGACGGAGGACTTTACTGGATTATAGACGCATATACCGTAAGCTCGAATTATCCTTATTCTGAGCCTTACAGCAAGGATTCCAGCGTCAACTACATCAGAAATTCCGTAAAGGTTGTTATTAACGCTTATAACGGAGAGACAAATTATTATCTGGTCGATGAAGGCGACCCGATTGCAAAGACCTACAAGAAGATTTATCCGGATCTTTTCAAGGACTTTGACCAGATGCCGGAATCTCTTCAGGCACATATCAGATATCCTAACGTTATGTTCAACATTCAGGCGAATGTGTACAAGCGTTATCATATGAATGATGTAAAGGTATTCTATCAGGGCGAGGACCTTTGGGATATTTCAAATGAAATTTACGGCACGGAAGAAGTAGTAATGTCACCAAATTACTACATCATGAAGCTTCCGGGAGAATCAGCCGCAGAGTTTGTGAACTCAATTCCGTACACGCCGAAGGACAAGAAGAACATGACAGGCCTTCTTGTTGCGCGAAATGACGGCGAACATTACGGAGAGCTTGTTCTTTACCAGCTGCCGAAGAGCAAAATCATTTACGGTCCTATGCAGATAGAAGCACAGATTGACCAGAATCCTGAGATTTCAAAAGAATTTTCACTTTGGAATTCTTCGGGTTCGACTTACACAAGAGGAAATATGTTCGTTATTCCTATCGAGGAATCACTGCTTTATGTTGAGCCTGTATATCTTGAAGCGACAAATTCCAGTATTCCGGAGGTTAAGCGTGTAATCGTGGCCTACGGCGACAGAATCGCTTACGAGTCGACATTCAATGCAGCGCTTGATGCGCTGTTCGGAAGCGATCTTGAAAAGAATAAGGATTCACAGCAGACAGATACAAATGCAGATTCGAATACAGGAGTACTGACGCAGAACGAACTGATTTTCAAGGCATCCGAAGCTTACAACAACGCGCAGAGCGCACAAAAGAGCGGAGACTGGGCAGGCTATGGCAGATATCTTTCGGAGCTTGAAAAATATCTCAATCTGCTTTCGAACAATGCTTCCGCATCAGAAGCGCAGGCTGCAGCTGAAGCCGAATAAATTAACAGTTTAAATAAGCGTTTTCCGGCGTCTTTTGTAGATACAGGCGCCGGTTCGCTTTTGAAAAGGAGTAGTTATGCCAGATTTCGAATTTGAAAAAATGTTATTTAAGATTTCTCCGAAGAACCATTCTTCCGAAGAAATCAGAAAGATTCTAGGGGAGCATCCGGAGGTCAAATTTGTTTCTCTTGTCGGCTTTGATATAGCCGGAAATGATACAGATGCAAAGATTCCTGTCGGCCTTTTTCTCGAAGACCTTGAAAAATTCATGAAAAACGGTGTTCAGACAGACGGATCCAGCGTAGTGCTACCGAAGATTGCAAACCTCAACAATGCGAAGGTGGACATAATTCCTGACCGTGCCGTGAACTGGTATGTCGATTACAATCTGAACAACGTGGACGAAAAGAGCGGGCTGCCTGTAGGAACACTCAGAATTCCTTCCTTCCTTATTCACAATGATACTGCCGAGGTCGGTTCAAGAGTAATCCTTCGCGATGCGGTAAAACATTTCAAGAAGGAACTGCTTGCACTTTTCAGAAGCAATCCGTACATATTTGAATATCTGCCGATAGACAGTGTTGAAGAAATAGAAGAGGTCATTCTTACAAGCGCAACCGAGCTTGAATTTTGGGTAAAAACTCCGGATGACAAGGCAGACCGCGAGCAGCTTTCAACAGCTCAGATTCTGAAGGAACAGTACTGGAAGAGAACAGTGGGACCTGTCAGAACAGCGCTTGAAAAAACGCTGATGTTCCTTGAAAATTACGGATTCGGTGTCGAGATGGGACACAAGGAGGTCGGCGGCATCAAAGCCAAAATGGGCCACAGCGGTCACTATGACCACGTGATGGAACAGCTGGAGATAGACTGGAAGTACGCAGCACCGGTTCAGGCAGCAGACAACGAAAACCAGATAAAACACATCGTAAAGGATGTTTTCAGAAGCTTCGGGCTTGACGTAACCTTTATGGCAAAGCCTATCGAAGGCGTAGCCGGAAGCGGAGAGCACACTCACATGGGTCTTTCCGCAAAGCTTAAAAACGGCAAATATATCAGCCTTTTCGCCCCGGAGGATATGCAAAAGGACTTCCTGAACCCCGTAGGCTTCGGAGCGCTTCTGGGCATTCTGAAGAATTATGAAGTAATCAATCCGTTTGTAAGTTCTTCAAACGATGCCTTTAACAGACTTAAGCCCGGCTATGAGGCTCCGGTTTGTATCGTTACTTCGATAGGCCACAGCGTTCAGCAGCCTTCAAGAAACAGAACGGTACTTGCAGGTCTTGTAAGGGATGCTTCAAATCCTCTTGCGACGAGGTTCGAACTTCGCTCACCAAACCCTAAGAGCAACACCTATCTTATTATCGCGGCTTCATATCTTGCGATGCTTGACGGTATCAGAAACACTCTTGAAGCAAAGAAGACAAGCGCAGATATGCTTGCGAGTCTTTCAAAGGATTTCGGACAGGAAGATTTTTATCTTGAAAAGGACCGCGTATACAGAAGCGAAAAAAACGTATTTGACGAATATTCGCAGGAAGAAAGAGACAGACTCTTTGGCCATGCACCAAAGACAGTATGGGAAAATCTCAAGGGCTTTGAAAAATATCCGGAGAAGACGAAGGTGCTTCTTGCAGGCGGCGTAATTACAAAGACATCGCTTGAATCGTACAAGCAGGCAACTCTCGATCAGTGGGCAACGGAGCTGCACAACAGAATTATTCCAAACACAATGGATATGATCAGAGAGTGCGTCAAACTCCACAATGAAGCAGATTGCACCGATTTCGACCTTTACAACTGGAGCGCAATCCAGTCTCTCAAAAAAGAGCTTGGAAGAGATACGATTTCGGACAAGTGCCTTCTCACGAAAATAAAGACTGCGCTTGATGAGGGGGATTATGACGCAGCTTCCGATATGCAGATTGAAATGCAGAAAAAACTGCAAAAGCTCATAGATACCTATATCGTATACAAGAAAAATATGATATAGTTGCAGTTGTGCGGATGGTTTAAATTGTCCGCA